>NZ_JBFREL010000007.1:0-368684 GCF_052114265.1 Paenibacillus sp. MCAF9 | reverse complement strand
ATAGGCAGGTTACCCACGTGTTACTCACCCGTCCGCCGCTAAGTATCAGAGGTGCAAGCACCTCATCAACTCCGCTCGACTTGCATGTATTAGGCACGCCGCCAGCGTTCGTCCTGAGCCAGGATCAAACTCTCCAAATTGGTGTTTGACTTGCTCAATACTTAACTAGCTATTTTAAAACATTATCGGATCGACGTGATCCATTTGTTCAGTTTTCAAAGAACTTGTTTGTCACATTTTGTCGTGACAAGAAATGATATTATCATCTTCGTCCAACGTTGTCAACCGTTTGTTTCACAAATGTTTGTGAGTCAATCAATTGTTTGTCCGTGTCTCAGAAGCGACAAGAAATAATATATCACTTACGCAAACAGAATACAAGTTGAAAAAAATTACAATTACAATTTATTTTAACGCACTCATTATTCTGATTTATGGATAGTAATCCATCATCATTTTACTAAAAACAAAAGGAGCTATTCCTCAAGGTCTATAACCTTAAGGGACAGCTCCTTCTTATTAAAGCATTCAAAACAATGCTTTGAATAACGTCTTATTACTATATAACGGTTTCACCCAAAAGGCGCAATAACTCTGCTTCCTCTTCTATAACAGTAATACCAAGCTCGCGAGCTTTCGTCAGCTTGCTTCCTGCGCTTTCGCCTGCAACAACAAAATCTGTTTTCTTAGATACACTGCCTGAGATTTTGGCTCCGCAAGCTTCGAGCAGCTTCGCAGCTTCATCCCTAGACATCGTCGGCAGCGTACCTGTAAGTACGACTGTCTTCCCGCTGAATACACTATCATTCCTCGCAACCAGCTGCTGTTCCGCTTCAGCTTTCACACCTAGCTCGCGCATTCTGGCAATACTCGCAATAATAATGGGATCTTGAAAAAATCCAACGATGCTCTCAGCAACAATACCGCCAACATCCGGAAGCGTAATAAGCTCTGCAGCTTCCGCCTGCATAATAGCATCTAGATTTCCATAATGATCAGCCAGCATTTTCGTTGTTGCTTTGCCTGTGTTCGGAATGCCTAGAGCAAATAAGAATGACGCAAGCTCTCTATCCTTGGACTTTTCAAATGCGGCAAGCAGCTTGAGCGCCTTCTTCTCACCGAATCGTTCGAGTCCAATCAGATCATCGTAAGCAAGAGCGTACAAATCAGCAGGATCACGTACTCCGCAATCTTTGTATAGCTGTTCTGCTGTCATGACGCTGAACGTATCGATATCCATTGCATCCCGAGATGCGAAATGAGTGATACGGCCGATAATTTGCGGCTGGCAGCCCAGCTTATTATTGCAGAATAGGTGAGCTCCCCGCTGCTCGAGCTCCGTTCCGCATGATGGACATACGGTTGGGAACACAATTTCTTCACCAGGCACATCATCGGCCTTGCCCAATATTTCTGGAATAACATCATTTGAGCGGCGAATCGTAACAAGTGTCCCTAGTGCGAACTTGAGGTTTTTGCGTTCAATATCGCCAATATTATTGAGCGTACAGTTTTGTACAGTAACACCAGCGAGCTCAACAGCCTCGACGCGCGCGACTGGGGTTATTTTGCCGGTACGGCCAACCTCCCAAGACACGGCTTCGAGTACTGTTGCTGCTTCCTCCGCTTCGAACTTAAAGGCAACCGCCCAGCGAGGGAATTTATCCGTATAACCGAGTGCTTCCCGCGTCCGCATATCTACAACCTTGATTACAGCACCATCAATGAGGAAATCCAGCTGCTCCCGTTTTTCTGTTACACGCAGCAGCTCTTCTCGAACCTCTTCGATCGTATTTTGATACGTTACATATGGATTCACCTTAAAGCGGTTGTCGTTCAGAAACTTCTGCATTTCATGATGATCTGCAAAAGAAACTCCGTCAGCGTAGCCGACATTATAGAAAAATGCGTTCAGCTTACGCTCGGCTGTAATCCGCGGATTAAGATTGCGCAGCGCGCCTGCTGCGGCATTCCGTGCATTTTTGAGCGGTTCAGCTGCCGTTTCATTATATTTGGCCAGTACGGAAAGCTGCATAATGCCTTCTCCCTGCACTTCAACAATACCATCAGCCCAAGGAATTGTGAGCGGAACAGAACGTATCGTTCGAACCTGCTGCAATATCCCTTCGCCAATCGCACCGTTTCCGCGCGTAGCTGCTTGAACCAGCTGTCCATCCTCGTAGGTTAGATTCAGGGTCAAGCCGTCAAACTTCAGCTCAACGACATAAGTAGGCTGCGGCAAAGGCTCTTCTTCCGGATGTTTTGCATTATAATCGGCGACTGCTTTAAGCAATCTTGTATTCCACGAAAGCAGGTCTTCCGTATTTTGAGCTTTGTCCAAACTCCATAAACGAGCACGGTGTTTATACGGCTCAAAACCTTTGAGCAAATCGCCGCCTACTCGTTGTGTCGGCGACTCAGGCAAAAGCACGCCCGTCTCCTTCTCCAAAGCGACAAGCTCATCATAGAGCTTGTCATAATCCGTATCATTTATTGTAGGCTGATCAAGCGTGTAGTAGCGATAATTATGCTCTGCAATGATCGCAACAAGCTGCTGCATTCTCTCTAATTGAGCGTTCACGGAAGGCTCCTCCTTCTAATCGTCAAAAATGGCTGATCAACCTTATACCTTTGTTATCGGGGCAAAGCCGGCAAGCAATCGCTTAATGCCAACCGGAGCCGGGAATGCGATGTTAAGCTCCATATCCTTGCCCGTCCCTTTGACGGAGACGATAACGCCAATTCCCCATTTCCCATGCGACACGCGATCGCCTGACGCAAATGTTCCAGGCGCGGCATCGCCCGCCGCGCTGCTGCCCTGAGCCGCCCGAGCGGCTTCCTGCAGCGGCGTGCTGACACGCACGCCGCCTCCTCTGCCGCCCATCGCGGCCGAGCCCGTTCCCCCCATACCTGGGGAACGGCTGCCTGCACCGGGCGCACCGCCAGCTGGCGCGCGACCGGCAAACCCGCGGCTCGCGCCTTGCGCAGCCGCACCAGTACCGCCCGTGACGCTAACGCCGCTGCGAGTGCCCACGCTTCCACGTGAATAACCGCCGCTGCCGCTCGAAGCGCCTTCTCTTACGCTCTCTGGTATTTCCTGCAGGAAACGCGAAGGCATGTTGCTGCTCGTACGGCCAAACAAAGTCCGCATCCGCGCACATGTCAGATAAAGCCGTTTCTCCGCGCGGGTAATCCCTACATATGCAAGGCGCCGCTCCTCTTCAAGCTCTTCATTATCAGCAAGAGCACGGCTATGCGGAAATACGCTCTCCTCCATGCCGATAATGAAAACGACAGGAAACTCAAGTCCTTTAGCACTATGCATGGTCATCAGTGTAATCGCATCTTTGTTCTTCTCTGCTTCTTCTTCATCCTTGTTCAAGGAATCGATGTCGGCTATGAGTGCCAAATCAGTTAGGAACGCCACGAGCGTCCGATCCTCATTGCGCTTCTCAAAATCCATCGTCACCGACAGAAACTCATCGATATTCTCAAGACGCGCCTTCGACTCCAGCGTGTTCTCTTGATGCAGCTCCATCCGGTACTGCGACAGCTCCAGCACCTTCTCTGTGAGCTCCGTTACCGATAAATATTCAACCATCCGTGTAAGATTGTCGATAATCTCATAAAACTCGCGCAATAGCGTCCGTGTCCGAGCATTCACCTCAACCTCTCCGAGGTTGTTCAATACACGGTAAATGGAAGTGCCTCTTCTCGCAGCTTCATCCGCAAGCTTGCCAACCGTTGTATCCCCGATCCCCCGCTTCGGCACATTAATGATACGCACCAAGCTTATATCGTCATCCGGGTTGGAAACGAGCTTCAAATATCCGAGCAAATCCTTAATCTCTTTGCGATCATAGAACTTAATGCCGCCAACGATTTGATAAGGAATATCCGATTTAATCAAAATTTCCTCTATAACCCGCGACTGAGCATTGGTACGGTATAATATCGCATGATTGGCAAATTTATAGCCGTTATTCACATTTTTGCGAATTTCCCCAGTTACAAAATATCCTTCATCATGTTCAGTATCTGCTTGATAGAGTGCAATGAGATCGCCCGCGCCTTGATCCGTCCACAGCTTCTTCGGCTTTCGCCCTGTATTCAGCTTAATAACCGCGTTTGCTGCATCGAGAATATTTGCTGTTGAACGATAGTTTTGCTCCAGCATGATCGTCCGCGCCTCTGGATAATCGCCCTCAAAATTCAAGATGTTCGTAATGTCAGCTCCGCGCCAGCGGTAGATGGACTGATCGCTGTCGCCTACTACGCATATATTATGATGTTTATCCGCAAGCATGCGGGTCAGCATATATTGTGCTCTGTTCGTATCCTGATACTCATCCACATGAATGTATCTGAATTTGTTCTGATAAAATTCAAGCACCTCTGGTACATCTTTAAACAGCTGAATCGTCATCATAATAAGATCGTCAAAATCAAGTGAGTTATTGCTTCTTAGCTTTTTCTGGTATTTCGTAAACACTTGGGCAACGATGCCCTCAAAATAGTCGCCGACCTTTTGCTCGAATTGCTCCGGCGTGATCAGCTCATTTTTCGCTCCGCTTATTGCAGCTTGAACCGCCTTCGGCTCAACCTTCTTCGTATCGATGTTCATATCCTTCATACAGCCGCGGATAACCGACAACTGGTCCGAAGAGTCCAAAATAGAGAAGCTGGATGTAAAACCGATCCGATCGATATCTCTTCTGAGGATACGCACACACATCGAGTGGAAGGTAGATACCCAAATGTCCCGCCCTGATGGTCCAACAAGCGCACTGACCCTGTCCTGCATCTCTCGTGATGCTTTATTCGTAAAGGTGATGGCCAAAATACTCCATGGCGCGACACGCTTCTTTTCTATTAAGTAAGCAATTCGATGTGTCAGAACGCGAGTCTTGCCGCTGCCCGCTCCCGCCATAATCAAAAGCGGCCCGTCAGTCGCTTGAACAGCATCACGCTGCGGCGGGTTCAGCTTCTGTACCGCCTGCTCGATACTCATATAATTCAACATGCTCAGACTCCTTTGTTCGCATATGTTCGCCTCTCACCAGTGTAGACAACGGCTACCGCTGTGTCAATTTGAGAATATAGGAATTAGCTTGAATTATGACAGAAAGTATGTCAACGCTATAAACAAATAAAAGCATCTGCCGTTCTGTCCCATTGTCAATTAAGTGCAACTGGATCAGATACAGCGAATGCTTTTTTTCATTGAGACCATGGCTATAGGTAAAACAGGAACAACTCAGACATTCTTAACAGCTGCCACTGTTGATAACGCTGCTTCAAGATCGCTGTAAATAATGTTTCCTACAACGACGGTATGAGCAGCTTCTGCCGCTTGACGAGCTTTGTCTGCATTGTCAATTCCGCCGCCATAAAATACCCGTGCTTGCGTGGCTGTCATTCTTGCCCGTTTCACCAGCTGCATATCGCCGAATCGTCCGCTATATTCCAAATAAACAACCGGCAGGCGCATCAGCCGATCAGCCATTCGCACATGTGCGGTGAGCTCTGCTTCTGTCAGCTCCGTTTGCGCACCCGTAACTTTTGCAGCAGTAGCCTCTTCATTCAAAATAATATAGCCTTGCGCCGCCGTTTCCTCCCAAGGAACGAAGGAGCCATATTCTATTAGCCCTTCGGTTTGCCGTCCGGTAATCCATTCTGCTCTGCTTGTATTAAGGACAAGCGGTACAAAATAGCCGTCGAAGCCGGGAACCGCCCCCTCTAAAGTAGAAACCTCTAATGCACAGTCCACCGCATACCTGCGAATTCGTGCCATAAGATCCACTGTATTCTCAAAAGTAACGCCGCTGGAGCCTCCGACAATAATCGCATCGGTACCCGAGGTACAAATCGCGTCAAGCTGCTCATCGGAAATTTCTCGATCAGGGTCGAGCTTAAACACATGCCTCCAGCTTGAAAACCAAACCTCATTCATGAATGATCACGCCTCGCTTTGTCATAAATCAATTGTCGCATAATTGCTTTCCTTCTATGCTATGCCAGCGAGAAATCCGTGTCAAACAGTTACTCTCCTTCAAGCTTCTCTTTCATTTGCTTCATCAGGTCCTTATCGCTAGCATTGGGAACCCTTACCCGCTCTAAATAAGTCAAAGCTTCCGCTGGATCGCCGTCTGCCTTCGTAATGCCATAATAAATCAGTCTAGCTAGCGGACGCAGTGCGTCATCGTTATCCCCTTCTGACTTGTAAGACGCGATGGCTTCCTCATATTCCCCTTTAATGACCAGCCTGTCTCCAGCAAGCATCCCTTCCTCTGGCATCGTGAAAAACGGGGTTTTCTGGACTAGAGACGTGTAATAGCCGCTAGAGCTCGATATTTTGCGCCCGCCCGCATCATAAGCATCAACTGACCATATGAAATCTCCCCCGGGATAAACCGCGCCAAGCACTCCGATATTAGACAAAGCAACATTTCCTCCCGAGTCCATGCTTTTGCCAAATCCCAGCGTATTTCCTCTGAGTTCCTTCAAACTGTACTCCGCTGTCGTTCCTTTAAAGCGCTCATCCGAGAGCTGTACTGTATTAGCGCCAACAGTATTACCATCTTTAATACGGAAAATGGACGTTATCGAAAGCGTATAGTAATCCGCACCCGGATAGGCATTCCATTCGAATTGCAATTTATCCCCGGTTAGCTGCTCTTTATTAACTGGTGATATAACACTTACTTGCGGTACAAATTGAAAATCGTATGTTTCTGTTTTGCCTTCTAGAGCGCTCACATACTCTCGGTCAGACTGCGTTAAGTAATATCCATTTACCTCAGCAGGGGTGACACCGACTCCAACCTCATACTTATTAGCATCCACGTCATAAAAACGATAAACACCATGCTCATCTGTAATGGCAACCGGGTAATGAAGATAAGGCGGCGTGCTCCATCCGCTTGCATCCTTGCGGTGCAATATAACAAACACATTCGCAGCCGGTTTTTCGCCAATCTTAACTTTCCCTGTTATAGCAGCCTGCTTATCAGGTATCGCCGTTCTTGTACTCAAAATCGCTTGATAGGTTCGCAGCTCCTCATCCGCATGGAATGTACCGGCATTCACATTTGCTTCAAGCTCTGCAAAAAGCCGTTCTGCTTTATCCCACTCCTTGTTCCACATATAAAGCTTGCCCAAATTAAATTTAACCCCATAAATATATGACGACGTTGAATATTGCTCCACCAAATGTTCGAGCCGGTTTATCTCGCGCATACGTTCCTCTGCCGTTCGTTCTCCTCCGCTGGAGGAACTGCTGCTCGGGAAAATAAATATACGATCGTCGCCGCTCGAATCCGTAACCAGTTCGGACGCCTCAGACGCTAATAAAAGTGCAGATTCCGCACTCTCGGTTCGAGGAAACCACTTCCACAAAACATCGTATTTCTCCGTATGAAAAAGGAAAAAGGGAATTAGAAAATAGCAAACTCCCGCTGCAATCATAAGAAAAGCGAGCAGCATGGCCATCGTTTTCACTTTCATTCGTATCATTTTTCCTTCGGCCACCCTTCAAGCAGCTCTGATTCATAATAAACGCCGCCTGCGATCATAATTAACCGATCGCTGCCTTCAAGTTCGGGCTTGGCTGCCATCGTTTGCGGAGAATATACGGATGAAGTTAAACGCTGCCAGCCGATTACGGGTACAACGATACACAGGCATAGAACTAAAACGACAGCAATCCCAGGTATACGCAGCTCCCGATTCCAAAATGAAGGAGGGCATGCTCGGTCTAAAACAGTCTTTTGAAGCTGTTCAGTGAACTGAACACCCGCCAGCTCTATATCCAAATTTTCACGAATGCTTTTTGCATCATGCTCTTGTTTCATCCTGCCAGTCTCCTTCCTCTAATTGCTGCCTGAGCTGTCGCCGTCCTCGCGCAAGCTTACTCTTAATGGTACTTTCCGGCTCACCGAGCACCTGCGCGATTTCTTTAATGGTCAGCTCTTGATAATAATAAAGAACGATGACCTCACGATATTTGAAAGGCATAACCTCAATGGATTCACGAAGCGATGAGGCCAGCAGCCATTGTTCAACTCCCGCATCGGTCGGCGCTTTAAACATCATGTTATGCACGCTCATTTCTTCTCCTGTTCCTGCTCGAAACAGCAGCCTTTTCCAAGAAGCGAGCCGCATCTTGCTGCGGCAGCGATTAATCGTCATTTGCAGCAGCCAGCCGCGCAGGCTTCCATCGCCGCGGTATTGTTTTATTTTTTGAAAGGCGGTTATAAATACCTCCTGGCTCACATCCTCTGCCAAGTGATGATCCTTTAGCAGCAAGGCGGCTGTACGCAAAATATCGTTGCCGTACTGCTCCATCAGCCACTTCAGGGCGGAGCCGTCACCGCCTATCAGTCGTTCAATCGCTCGTTGCTCCGCACTCATCCATTCACCTGCTCTCTCTATAAGTAAAGATGCGGTTTGAAGCGCAAAAGGTTGCAAATCCGCCTTTATAAAATTTCACAGCAAAAAAAATACCGCCCTCCCATTCACAGAGAAGACGGTATCGCTTGAAATTTCGTTAGATTTATTTGACCAGCTGACCACGCGTAACGCCAAGCTGGTTAATAGCTTTCAGGCTGCGCCATACTTGCGTGCCGCTAATTCGGCCATCAAGCGCATCACGGTAAAGAGACAACACTTCAAGCACTTTCTCCGGCGTTTCTTCTAGAAACTCGACACGGAAATTGGATACGCCCATTCCTACAAAATTGCGGATGTACTCAGCACCCGATTGCTCGATTGCGTTGTACACAGTGTTGCGGCAGCCTTCGTCTACGCGAACAGGATGCGCCATGCCAATACGATCCTGCAGGGAAGCACGCTTCTCCTCACAAGGACGTCCGCAGTTTGTGAAGTCAGTTCCTTCACTCATAAAGGTGCAATATACGCAATGCTCCGTGTGGAACATCGGCAAATGCTGATGGATAACCATTTCCAGCATCGACGTATCTGAGCTTTCCAGCAAATCAACCATCTGCTGAATATTCAAATCATACGACGGTGTAATCAGATCAAGACCAACCTCGGTAAACAGCTTCACTGCCTTATGATTGGCTACGTTCAGTGAGAAATCGCCAATCAGCTTAGGAAACGGCTTGTCCGGATTAGCTGCACGGGCGCGCAAGTAGTAATAAAGCGCTCCAGTGTTCCGAACAAGTACGGCATCGGGCTGCAGCTTCAATATATTCGCATGGTAGCCATTTTCACCAGGCATGTGAATGCGCGGCGTAGCCAGAGCAATCGGCTTGCCTGCTTCACGGGCAGCGGCTACCGCTGCAGGGAATTGTTTAATAAACTCAAAATCGGCGTATACATAAGCGACGTCGGTTTTGACTGCTGCCTGCACCTGCTCCAAGGTGCGGCATAGTGCGATCAAGTTTGCATCTTTTCCGCTCTGAGGAGCCAAAATATCTTTTTTCGCCACATCAGCCAAAACAGCGTCCTCGCTTGCATAAATTGCATTCTTCACATAGACAGGCGGCTTCGGACGCTCGCCTGCAAGCAGCTCTACCGCTTCACGGCGCAGTCTGTTCAGCTCACGGATCGGTACGATCAAATCGCCTTGCAGCTCTACCTCGAGCTTCTCAAGCTGATAAACCGTTCCGCCCAGACGGCCCAGTTGATCCTCAAGCAGCGCTGCATCCATCGGACGCTTCTGTGCCTGCTCCAAATCAATCTCTGACGCGACTTCAACCGTCGTTCCCTTCTGCACATCTGTCCACCAGGTACGCATCGGCTGACCAAGCGCGCCCGTCACTCGAACATGAAGCGGGAATACGCGATATGGCTTTTCTGTTTCAAAAGAAGCTCTGAGGCGTCTGTCCAGCGCCGGATCGTTCGTTTTCCACACACGGTCGCCTACATGAACCTTGCGCAAATCAACATCATTGCGTCCAGCAACCAGTTCGATCAATATGCCTTCCTGCGCTTCGCCCTCGATCTTCACGCCTTGACGGCGAATATCGTAAACGCGGCCGCCCTCTTCCTTTTTCGTCGGGTCGCCTGCGTCAAACACAATGCCATCTCCGCGCTTAAGCGGCGCTTCGATCTTGAGCGTAACCGCATCGCGCATAATGCGCTCTACTCGGCCGAGGTAGACACCGCGGCTTTTCGGGAACGTACCCTCAACAAGCATCTTGTTGTTTGTTCCCGACAGGAAACCATGCGTGAAGCCGCGCGAGAAGCTTTGCTGCAGCTCACGCACATCCTCCACAGACGGCTTCGACAAGTCGCCGTCAAAATATTTATCGATCGCGCGCCGATACTTGCTCACGACATTCGCGACATATTCCGGACTTTTGAGACGTCCTTCAATTTTGAACGAGGTTACGCCCGCTTGGATGAGCTCCGGCACAATATCAATCGCCGCCAAATCCTTCGGCGACAGCAAATACGCAATGTCTCCCATCGGCTGTACCTCGCCATCGACCATCAAATCATACGGCAGCCGGCAAGCCTGCGCGCATTCACCGCGATTGGCCGAGCGTCCGCCCCACATCTCGGACGTGAGACACTGGCCCGAATACGATACGCATAGCGCACCGTGCACGAATACCTCCATTGGCAGCTTCGCTTGCTCGCCAATGGTACGAATTTGCTTCAAATTATTTTCGCGGCCTAGCACGACCCGCTCAAGACCAAACGGCTTCGTAAACTCGACAGCCTCTGGCGATGTGATCGTCATCTGAGTAGAGCCGTGAATTGGAAAGTCTGGCGACAGCTCGCGAATCAGCTTCACTAGTCCCAAATCCTGTACGATTACCGCGTCCACGCCTGCATCGATACACATTTCGATTAACTTTTGCGCGTCTCTCAGCTCATCCTCAAATACGAGAATATTAAATGTGAGGAAACCTTTTACCCCGTACGTATGCAAAAATGCCATAATTTCCGGCAGTTCCTCACTGCGGAAATTGTTCGCGCGTGCGCGGGCATTAAATTTCTCCACGCCAAAAAATATCGCATCCGCGCCATTTGCAACAGCCGCTCTCATGCAATCCCAATCGCCAGCCGGAGCCAGCAGCTCTATGTCCGATCTCATTATTGTATCTGTCATTTTAACTATCAATCCCTCTCATTCTTGAAACCTGATTCCACTATCTTAACAAACCACGGACATCTATACCACTACACAATACTGGCATCTCGCTAGCTTTCACGTTTGACGCCTCATTTAAATGAAAAAAAGACCGATTCCCAAATAAGGGAACCGGCCTTCTACTAATTAAAACGAATTGATTGCACGGCGTCGTTAATGATTTTGAGGTTGCTTTCTGTAGCACGCACATCGTTGTAGTAGAAATTAAATACTATATTTCCTTGTGCTGATTCAAAAATATAAAACTCTTCTGTATACGGAATATCATCTTTTGGCTTAGAGGTATGGATAACGACATGCTGTGCTGTTTTCCCATTGATCGTAACCGTATTGGATTGCTTCGTCGTACTTCCCTCCGCGCTGCCTTCCGCTGAATTCACATATTGCAAAAGCGAGTTTACAACGCTAGCCGCTGGTGCATCCGACTCAAAAATATTTAAGCTTCCTGCACTAAACGAATACAAAACATCATCTTCGTTAAAGTTTTTCTGAATTCCATACCAGTAGGTTGGGAGTTCAATAGAATAACCATAAGTAGAGCTGCGTTTTGTTGTTTTTGTGCTGCGGTCAGCCAAATCATAGCTTTCCTCGACATTGCCAAAGTTTTTCTCAATTAAAGCAGTATCAATATCTACGGAAGCCAAAACTTGATTGTACGTAAGCTTGCTCTTCGCGCTATTAGCGGTAGGATACATATAAACTAATGTATAACGGTAATTTCCTGAAAATAAAGCAATCTCATTATAGGTAAACCATGCGTCCTCACCTAACGAAAGCTCATAGCTCAGCGCTACCGCCTTGCCATCAATCAAAGTTACTGGTGTAGTAACGAAGTTGCGAACACTTGAGTTAACAAAATCCTCACGAATTCTCGCTTCCCTCTTTTGTGCCCAATTGTCCATCGTAACGCCTGCTGTTAATGAAGTGAGAGAAAAGAAGAAAAGTTCCTTACCGTTTTGGAACGATGGTGTCGTGCTCTCATAATCTTTGTTCCAATCCGTTGGAAGCTTAACAGTGAGCCCGTAATCCTCGTCTTTGAAGGTGATTACGCCATCTTTTACCTTCGTAACATCCTTAAGCGATTTATCTGCTGTATTAAAGGAAGGAGTAAAGCTGTTTAAGAATGCATCATAGCTAGTCAAAACGGACTTATTCGCACCTTTAGCGCCTACAATAACAATGTAGTACTTATCGCCTTTTTGAATACCGCGATACTCGTAGTTCATTTTTGTTTGCTTAGCGTAGCTTATCACCTTCTCGAAGGTTAAACCGCCTACTGTGATCGTGCGTTTGTCTACTGTAATCTCATCTTGATCATAATAGGAAATCATAAGCTCTCTCTGCTCTTCGACAGACAGCAAGTCATCGCCTACACGTTCCGTAATCACATTCACTTGCGCAGCAACCTTGGAATCATCGGCAGTATCTGCCCAAGTAATAAATTCGCCGTTATCGCTTTGATCCACTTGAATCAAGCCTGCTGGATAATTTAATGACCAGCCATGGTAGCTGTCGCCAATTTTTGTTTTGCCAAATTCGGAATCAATAGATGTGCCGCCAGTAGCAGACGATTGCGCACGCACACCAATAATAATGGTTTCTTTAGTCGCATTGTCAGCTGTAATTTTTGCGCCAAAAGCTTCTACAATAACGCGCAGCGGCACCATTGTTGAGCCTTTAACCGCAACCGGAGCAACAGCTACTGCTTTAACTGCACCGTTCACTTTTACCGTTTTGCTGCCAAAAGTTAAAACAATCTTGCGGTCATTGTAAGTAAGTGTGATTACATTGCCGTTTTCCAATTTAAGTCCTGCGCCAAAAGCATTTGTAATGACTTTTAGCGGAACCATCGTTGTTCCGTTGCTTACAAAAGGAGCCTCTACCGTAGTAGCTTTCCCATTAATTTTGACCGTTTTGCTGCCCGCCTTCAAGCGTACTTCAACCTTATTGTCTGCCTCTGCTGCGAATGCAGCTACCGGCAGCATCGCTAAAACAAGCAAAACCGGCAAGAGCATGGTTAACATTCTTTTAAACATATTTAATCTCATAAACTATATCCCCTTATAATTAAATGATAGCTTTGTTCTAAATTTAACTCTGCCGCCTAACCTTCTACTAATGTCAGCTTGCGGGTAACAAGGTCGCCGTCGATCTGCAGCATTACCTCTACTTGTTGACCCGGCAAATAACTTTTTAGGAGCTCATTAAGCTCCACCTTTGCGGATACTTGCTTGCCTGCAACTTTATAAAGCAAATCGCCAGCTTGGATACCTGCTTTTTTGGCGGCTGCCGATGTCACCGATTTGACTGTTAACGGGTCGGAGGTCGGGATTCCGATGAGCGCAGACCAGCTTTCCTCAAGTCCAAGGCCAAGCGAGGCGCGTTTCACATGTCCGTATTTGAAAAAATGACTCGTTACGTACTGTACGGTATCCGCAGGAATAGAGAACCCGAGATTATCGACTCCTACCTCTACAAATTTTAAAGAATTAATGCCGATGACCTCGCCTTTCATGTTGACAAGCGGCCCACCGCTGTTGCCTGGATTTATCGATGCATCCGTTTGGAGCAGGTTGTATGCCGAAGAAACACTCCGATTCATGCCGCTCAGGATACCGCTTGTTGCCGTATTGCGAAGGGAGAACGATACAGGTGTGCCGATGGCTACAACCGTCTCGCCTACTTGAACCTTGAGCGGTGACGGGGCAAGCTTCGCGATTGGGAGCTTCGACGCCTTAATCTTAACTAATGCAAGATCACTCGCCTCATCGTGATGCGTGCGTTCTGCATCGTATTTCTTGCCGTCTGCTGTAACGACAACCAGATTGGTCATATCCTCAACAACATGCGCATTCGTCACGATCCAGCCATCTGTGCGAATAATAACGCCGGTTCCATGCGCCAATGCATACCTAGGATCTGCCGAGCCAATATCCTTCGGCTTGCCGATAATCGCGACGACGGAAGGCGATACCTTCTTTACAACCGATGGAATGTCGACTGGTGTATACGCGTACGTGTTTGTCTTGGAATCAAACGTACCCGTTCCGCCTAGAGCATTTGTCAATGAGCTTGCTTTGACATAAACCTCTCCATTAATTTTCGCAGCATTCAGCGTATGTGTAGCTGTGTTGCCTGCACCAGCACCCCATACCGTTCCTGCTGCAACAATCGCTCCTAATACAATGAAGCTGCAGACACGTAGCAAGCTGCTTTTCATGAAGCCACTCTCCTAATTTTTGTTCATGCACACCATTCTCTTAATGAAGAAACTATGCTGCATGAAATAGTAGTAATCCGTTGTAATATAGCATAATTTCCCATATACAACAATGAAAATCGGTAGACTTGTTCTCCCAAAAAAATACTAATTATTAATCTCGATTCCTCGTACTGCGCTTGTTTTGTTTAGTTATTATGCGATTTTGCCAAATATGATTTCGGTTATGTGTTCTGAGAATAGAAGTGTTATACTAGATGGGACTACTAAATCAATCCATATCGATGGATTCGGGAGGTAAATGAACAAATGAAATTAGGAGTATTTAGCGTACTTTTTGCACAAAAGCCGTTCGAGGAAGCACTTGACTACATCGCATCCAAAGGACTTGATGCCATTGAAATCGGAACTGGCGGATACCCTGGGAACGCACACTGTGACCTTGATGGTTTGCTTGCCGATGAAGGAAAACTGAAAGCGTTTAAACATGCAGTAGAATCACGCGGTTTGATGATCAGCGCACTTAGCTGCCACGGTAACCCTTTGCACCCTCAGAAAGCGATTTCGTCTGAGCATGATGAGGTTATTCGTAAAACGATTGAGCTTGCTAACCGTCTTGAAGTTTCCGTTGTAAATACTTTCTCCGGCTGCCCTGGCGATCACGAGGATGCAAAATATCCGAACTGGCCGGTTGCACCTTGGCCAAACGATTTCCAAGAAATTTTGAACTGGCAATGGGAAGCGAAAGTTATTCCATATTGGTCTGAGATCGGTAAAATTGCTACAGCTAGCGGTGTGAAGATGGGCCTTGAGCTGCATGGCGGTTTCTCCGTTCACAGCCCGGCTACTATGCTTCGCCTTCGCGAAGCGGCTGGCAATGCAATCGGCGCCAACCTAGACCCGAGCCACATGTGGTGGCAAGGAATTGACCCTGTTCAAGCGGTACATATCCTTGGACGCGCTGGAGCTATCCATCACTTCCATGCTAAGGATACGACAATCGATCCGATTAACGTAAATCACCACGGCGTAACGGACATGCAATCGTATGCCCTTATGCTTGACCGTGCTTGGCAGTTCCGTACAGTTGGTTATGGCCATGACCTCAAAACATGGGCAGACATCCTTAGCGCACTTCGTCTAGTCGGCTACGACTATGTTGTGAGCATCGAGCATGAAGACGGCCTAATGTCCGTTGATGAAGGCTTCACGAAAGCTGTTCAAAATCTTCAACAAATTCTTATCCGCGAGCCGCTTGGCGAGATGTGGTGGGTTTAATTTCTAGCAACAAAGAAAAAGGTCTGCCGGACTTGTCCGGCAGACCTTTTTTCTATGTATGCTGTTACGCCATCCAAACCTTTGTGATCATAATGAAATCAATCAACAAAAACAATGCGAGTGAAACGGTTGTAAAACCGATCGCAAAAATGTTTTTCTTCGGACGAGCGGTCAGTAGTCGAACCAGTCCGATTGCGATCAATACGGTAAAGGCCAACATAAACCAATCGAAAGTTCCAATTTTACTTGCTGTTTGAGCTGCTGCTTCTGCCAAAAACATGAAGGGACCTCCTTTTTTTCGCACGTAACCTATTTTACTATATGTTAGCTTTTTGTGGCTCAAGGCGCAAGTCCGAATCTTCATTCGTAACAACTTTGTCACGATTTACTAAAAAAAATGAATCTTTAGCTTAGAGCCGGCATTTTACTAATAAGCCCTCATCTATAAATTGTCCATCTCTACCAAGATCTATAACAGCATTTTGACGATACTGAATGAGTCTACACCCTTGATGAAATAATAAAATAACTAAAAAAGGAATCGGGAAGTATTTCACTCTTCCCGATCCCTAACGAGCTACTTGCTATTCAGCAATGCTATAATTAAAGTCACCGCTTCTGCCCTTGTTGCCTGATCCGCAGGAGCGAATATGCCGCCATCTCTGCCTTGAAGTAGTCCCGCTTTGAATGCTGCTGCCACATAAGGTTTTGCCCAATTTGGGATTTGATCAGCATCTTTAAACGATAGCTCGGCATTGTTCTCTAGAGGCAGCTTCTTCGCACGGACGATCATAGCTGCCACCTCTGCGCGCGTAATCGCTTGAGCCGGACGATACGTGTTATCCTCGAACCCGCTTGCGATACCTGCGTTCACTACACTCGCAATATAAGGTCTTGCCCATGCAGGAATCATGTCGATATCTGCAAAATCAGCGTCGCCTTTTTCTTCTAGATGCAGAGCTCTTGCCAGCATTGCAGCAAATTCTCCGCGCGTTACACTTGCATTTGGACGGAAGGAATTGTCCGTATAGCCATTAATGAATTTAAGCTTAATCGCTTGCTGTATGGCATCCGATGCCCAGTGTCCTTCGATGTCAATCAGTACAATGTCCGTTGTCGGTTTCTCAGGATCTTTTCCACCTGGATTCACCGGATCAGGATTGGTTGTTCCGCCTCCCGGTGTACCACCGGGTGATGATGTATCCACGTTCGTTTTCACGACAACACTTGGACCATCCTCACTCCACTTGCCGCCTGCGTTGCCCGCTTCAATCTTGAACGTGTAAGACGTATCCGCAGATAGTCCGCTTACTTGGTAGCTATACACACTGCCTGCAACGCTCGCCAGTTTGACGCCATCCTTGTAAATGGCATATTCTGTGATGCTTGGCGCATCGACAGCCGGTGTCCAGTTTAAGGTTACTCCCGTCTGCGTCACATTCGAAGCGGTCACTACTGCGTTTTCCCATGCTGGCGCCTTTGGCTCTGGTTGTTTTACGTGAAGAGTCAGCGCTTTTGCCCGCAATGGAACTAATTCACCCGTCGAAGAATATTTAATATTGTCGAAAGCAAATGTACGTCCATTTGCACTATCCCATAAATAACCGAGTACGATTCTGTCGAAGCTTGCAATCGCTGCCGTTGTTTTCACCAATTGCCCATCGATATACATCTTTAAATCTGTACCTGATGTGTAATCCCACTTCAGTTCATGCCAACCGACGCTTCGTTTCACAGGAGTGGCTTCCCATGCGGTTGAAGATCCGCTTGCCCTTACTGAATAATACTCCAGCGACCCATAGGTGCCGCCGTCATACAATAAGCCCATGCCTGCAAGCAGGCTGCTTCTTGCATTTCCGACATGCGCGACAACCCGCGTCTTCGAGCTTTCGGAGCCGTCATCATAAAGCATCATCGATACGACGCCCTGCTGCTTGCCGCCAAACACCTTTTGAATGGCATTGCTGCCGTTTCCAACAACAAATAGCGCACTTTGATCGCCATGATAAGCGACCTTATCCGAAATGCTGCCCGTCGTAATACTCGTACCAGTCTCTGGCATGAAGTCATTCCAACCGTTCTCGAAGCTCTCCGAGTAGACCAAGTCCTTGTATTCCTGCACCTTAGCAGAAACCTCAACCTCAGTGACTCCTGCTAGATCGCCGATCACCTCAAGCTTGCCTGTCAACGAGTCTATGACGACATTCTCATTATTCGTCGCATACTCTACTTGATGATAATCCGCATATTCAATCGCATTTTGATCCTCCGTCACGCCGTCAATTCTTAGCTGCAGCGTAGTCTTCTCCTCCGACAGCTCCGTTTCGTCTGAAGCAACAAGGTAGGATACAACCTTTGAAGGCGCATGAACAATGACTCGCGCTTCAGCTTTCACATTCGGATTAATAGTGCTTTCAGCTGTAATGATCGTTTCGCCCTCAAGCAGCGGGGATACAAAACCTTGCGCATTAATGGCGGCCACTGCAGGATTGCTGCTCGACCATTTGATTCCTTTAAACCATGCGTTGTCTGGACCAACCGAAGCCGTCATCTTCTCGCCTCTATGCTTTGCATGAAGCTCCAGCACAGGCTTGTCAATGACAATCGTTTGCGGCATTACCTCTGGTGCCTGCTCGCTTGGCGCATCATTCGAATATTCATGCGCTCCGATATCCACATTAGCTGCAGATGTGATCGCATTATTAAAGAAGTCTTTTGTTGCAGGTGCCCATACCGATGGCGTCAATGCTGTCATATCCATCCCTGCATCGATTGCCGGTGAGCCTGGCAGCAATTTGTATCCGTTCAATTTCTCTACATCAAATGTGCTTTGGCTAGCATTAATGATATCTTTGGGCTCTTCACCCGCTCTTGCGAATTGCGGACTTGCAAACAAGTTTTGATCCAATGATAATCCAGTCAGCTTCAAATCCTTGTACTCGCTGCCCGGATAAAAAATATTATTTTTCACTTCGCCGCCAGCAAAGCGGTCTTGTCCAATCGTTGTATTGGCCTTGGAGTAAAAGATATTATTATACATTCTTAAGTATTTTCCAGGATCGCTGATCAGCTTCGTCTGCACCTGCGCATCCGTAAAGAAAGTATTGTTATGAATTAATGGAGCATCTCCAAGTGTAGTAGGAAGATAATGGAATATATATCGACCATCTCCATCATTTACACTAATATTATAGCGAACGAGAGAGTTTGTTGAGCCGCTCATAAATAATATGAATCCACCACGGTTGCTATGGCTGTAGTTATATTGATAGAGAGTTCCTTCGCAAAACATATCTACGTCAAAGGCCTGCCCATCATTGTAGCCATAAATACCGCCATATACTTCATTGTATTGAATGACCATATCCTTCACGCCAATGACCCATAGGCCGGCATAATTGACGTTGCCTACATTTTTCGCCGAATGCCTGACGACCGTATTGTATTCCATTCTGCCGTTGCTGCCCACGTTGCTCATAACGAAGCCGTCACCCTGCACATCGGCAACATAGTTATTATTGAACACCACATTTCGCAGAACTCTCGGGAAATTTGCTTTCGTATCGCCTTCTCGGTAAAGACCCGCATTTCGAATGCCTTCGATATCGACCCGCTCCACCGTATTTCCTTCAACGAGCACATCCTCAATATTGCCAAGAATCAGAATGCCGCCGCTGCCTACTTTCCAGCCCGTAGGGTTGCCATCGACATCGTGGATATAGTTGTTCTTCACTACGATTCCTCGGTGCGGGTTAGCTTCCCATTCCGTTACATTGGTTGATGCTGTTCTAATATTAATCCCTGCCCGCTGCGAGACAACGTCAGGATTTTTATTCGTTAATTCGAAGTTGTGAAACTGCAGGTAGCTGCCGTCCACAACGTCGATCGTAGCGGATAATGTTTTATCCTTCACGCCTGTATAATTTTGAATAATAGCCGATTTCTCAGTCGTTGTTGTTCCATTGCCGTTAATGATTGGTCTTACAGAAGGATCATCACTGCCATATTTATCGAAGATGATCGGTGCTTCCTTGGTGCCCGATATTCCTCTTAGCTTCAATGAGCCATTCCATACATCGCCAGCCTTGAATAAAATGCGATCGCCAGGCTTCCAGCCTACGCTGTTAACCTTCTCTAGTGATGCCCAAGCCTTATCCTCCGATTTGCCATCATTATCGTCATTGCCCTCATTGCTGACATAATATGTCGAGCCTGCTACCGTCTGCTCTGCTATGGCTAGCGGCTGCGAATCCTCCGGTGGTACGCCCGTTTCCTGTGCTGAAACAGCAGGAATCGCTATTGTCGTTAAGAGTGCGACTAATAGAACCATGGATACAAGCTTTTGCTGCATATAATGCTTCAAAAAAATCATCCTCCTATTATTTTTGATAGACTTACGACATGAACGTTATTTTAGGAAACACCTCCTTATTAAATTCAATCGTCGACTGTTTCAAACGCTTGCTCACTTCTTCTTCTAGCCGCTCCTGCACATGCAGTTGAATGACGGCGTTCTTAACATCCTCATACTTTTCCATGCCTTTATCTCGCTTTGCTAGAAGCCTATACCTATACATTCCCTCGCCTGATTGATCGATATCGCTATACTCGCCTTCCGAGAGGCCAAGAAATAGGGTGTAAAGATTTTGCGATAGTGTATCCTCTTTGGAGGTTTCCGCCAGATTAAGTGTCAGCTGCTCCTTCATACCCACTTTGCTATCCAAGGAAATTTTCTCGTAATCGAATTCATACCCTTTGTGAAAATACTGCTGCTTCACCTTGTCATAATAAAGTTTAAGCTCTTGGTCGGGCAGTGAACGTTGGGCTTCCTTAGCCCATTTATCGATGAGCTTCTGAACGTTCATGCTTTGATAATAGGAGTAGTACTCTGCTTTCCCATACTTCTTGGGGCCGTAAATAGGCTGATTGTTAGCTGCTTTTTTTGCTCTATCCTTATTTTCTTGATCATAGCTCTTCAAGAACGCTTCGTAAGAAATGGCACTGAGGATACCATTCTCCTTCAAAATGATTTGCTCCATTTTCACCTTCACAAGCTCATCCATAGCTTTTTGCTTCGCATACTCCAGCGGGTTTTCACCGTTGAACGATGCTGCCCAAAAATCCTTGTCATAATCGGCATTGTAGGTTCGCTTGAAATAACTTGTCGTTAAAGCCTTGTTGCTTTGTAAAAAAGCTTGAAATTCACTTTCCGATACATCGTAATCATCGATAGTAAACACAGTCTTATCCGCAGGGTATAGAGCAGGCATGTTACCAAGCGATAATGCTCCTGCAATAAGTACAATAAGCATGCTGCATAAGACGAATAACAGCTTTTTCCCTTTCACGTTATCCTTGCCTCCTCCCTCTATGTAAGCACTTACAATTAAACTTTGTACTATTATAGACAGAAACCAAACTTCGCTATAATGAACAGATTTGACTGATATCATATAATTTTTACCTATTGCTAAAAATGCAGCTAAACCGCTTTGCCAATGCATCAACATAACCAATCCATTTCCTCCCCTCCATAAAAAGGAGCTGTCTCAAAAGAGATTAACTCGCTGTAGAGATAGCTCGATACGATAATTGAAAAGATGGCGTTACCGAGATTTATTCCTATGACGCCATTTTTCTCTTTTTGGTCTGTTGATGCTCGATTAAGCAAACGGTGGGCAAGCGAATTTTGGAGTATAGATGAGGCGGGAAGTGGAGCTGTAAACACACATAGGTTCTTACAGCGTGTGAAATGGCTAGGCTTGCTGTCTGTAAGCGCATATATGCGCTTATAGAGTTGCGGCGGCGTCTGATCGAGGCGGGAATTGGAGCTGTAAGCACACATAGGTTCTTACAGCGTGTGAAATGGCTAGGCTTGCTGTCTGTAAGCGCATATATGCGCTTATAGAGTTGCGGCGGCGTCTGATCGAGGCGGGAATTGAAGCTGTAAGCACACATAGGTTCTTACAGCGTGTGAAATGGCTAGGCTTGCTGTCTGTAAGCACATATATGTGCTTACTGCGGTGCTGAGGCGTCTGATCGAGGTGGGAATTGGAGCTGTAAGCACACATAGGTTCTTACAGCGTGTGAAATGGCTAGGCTTGCTGTCTGTAAGCACATATATGCGCTTATAGAGTTGCTGCGGCGTCTGATCGAGGCGGGAGATGAAGCAATAAGCACACATAGGTTCTTACAGCGTGTGAAATCGCTAGGCTTGATGTCTGTAAGCGCATATATGTGCTTACTGCGGTGCTGAGGCGTCTGATGAAGAGGGAATTGGAGCTGTAAGCACACATAGGTTCTTACAGCGTGTGAAATGGCTAGGGGTGCTGTCAATAAGCACATATATGCGCTTATAGAGTTGCTGCGGCGTCTGATCGAGGTGGGAAATGAAACAATAAACACGTATATGTTCTTACAGCGAATAAATCGACTAGATTTGTTGGAGGATGCCCCTGAAGCTTAACGCTTTTGGGACAACCTCTTATTTATCAATATATGAATGGAACTTCTACCAATACCCTTTAATTCCATTGTTCATACGAATTAACGCTTCTAAATAATAATAATCGCCCCAAATCATATAATCATCCGGCGCGCGATCGCCTCGCACATGATAAGAGCCATGCTTCAGCAGCCCCTCCGCATTCGGAAGATCTGTTGTTGCATAATGCTGAACTAATGAATTCATGCTGCTATGAATGGCTTTCTCGAATATAGCAAGGTCATCATCCTCTTCAGCAAGCAGCTCCATCAGCTCCAACATGCCGCATACGGCAATTGCCGATGCTGAGCTGTCACGAGGCGTATCCCATTCCATCGGTACATCAAAATCCCAATAAGCGACATGATCCTCGGGCAAATGCTCAATAAAGTAATGAGCCAGCCTTTGGGACGTCTCCAAAAAAGCGGCATCCTTTGTATAGCGATATGCGAGGGCAAATCCATAAATGCCCCAAGCTTGCCCTCTTGTCCAAGTCGAGCCATCCTCATAACCTTGATGAGTCCCGCCTCGAAGCGCATGACCCGTCTTAGGATCGAAGTAAAACGTATGATACGATGATCGGTCGCCACGAACCAGAAATTTTTGACTGGCACAAGCATGTTTGTAGGCAATATCATAATATTTTTGTTCGCCTGTCTGTTCATAGGCCCAGAACAATAGTGGAAGATTCATTAAACAATCAATGATCATTCGTCCCCCGTTTTCCGGGTCATCCTCTTTGCCCCAGGCTTGAATGATCCCTATCCTCGGCCGCCAGCGTGAATAGAGCCTTTCAGCAGCTTCAAGCGCCACCATCCGGGCCTCTTCGCTTCCTGTCACTCGCCACTCTGCAACGGCTGACAACGAATATAGGAAACCAATATCATGATGATCGAGCGCTACATGGCGATCAAGCCGGTCTTTAAAGCTCGGCAAAAAGGACTGTGCTGCTTCCTTATAGAAAACATCTTCACTAGATTCATAGGCAAGCCACATCATGCCAATATAAAAGCCTTCGATCCAGTCATCATTCTCTCCCCACTCATAACGCTGCCCCTCCGAAATATGCGGCAGCTTGCCTGGATGTTTACCTATATTTTGCTTCACTTTAACTATCGCATCGTCAATTGCTGTTTGCCACATCACTATTTATCACCTCAGAAGAATGTCATTATGAAGTATATTTCCGATTATTACTTTCCCCGAGCTTTCCCGCTCAACGCTAGGAGGGTTTAACCACTCCAGCTCGTTCTCTTTGCTGTTCGTCGCACCAAAGACAGCGGATATGAGTATATGCTCACCTTGAGTCAAACGAGCGGTTAGCGTGGGTATCATCGTTCGAGGCTTAAGCACATTTGTATTCGCCTCTGGATAAACCATCATCGCTTGTTCGAAGCCGGAAATGTTAATCATTCCACTCATTCCATCCGGCATTTTTGCCAGCACGCCTCCCGTTGCCGTTAGGACAACTGCTTGATCCTTTGCGTCACCTGCCAACGTCTGAACCGCAAATCCACCCTCGGCGACATCAAGCTCGCGCTCCGTTTTGATTCGATGTACACGAACATGCCACAAGCCCGCCGGGATAATCCATGTCTGTATCTCTACATTTGCCCATGGCAGCCAGCGGGAGTAGACCGATTGCTCCTGAATTCGGAATTCCTCACAAAATCGCCGAACTCGGTAATGCTCATCGCATTCACTTAGCGCAAGTGTCGAATCATAGGCCCCCTGCGTAAGCCCGTAGTAACCTTTTGGCACGCTGAAGCCGAATAAGGTCGAATAGGCGAATTTCGAATATTTTGCCGCGCTATGCGACATATCGAAGTTAGCCATTTGGCCTGAGCCATAGGCAATAACATGCTTATGACCTTCCGGACGGCTAATGGTCATACGTGCATGCGGCTGAGCGACAAGCGGCTTAAGCTCAGGCAATGCCTCTTCCTCTGCCTGCCAGAAGGGATGCTCATCCGGCAAAGCTAAAATAAGAAATGCTTTATACGACCAATAAGGAGATCCTGGCGCATTATAGCCTTCGCCCATCAGTAAATTCGGATAAGCATATCCGATACTTAGCAAGCCATCAGGCGTAAAGATCGGCTGTGAGAACCACCAGCGCAAATGGCGCATAATAATGCCTTTCATCACTCCCATGGAGTAAGGCAGCACATCCGCAAATACTAACGCACTCCAGAAAGAAACTTGTGCAAAACGATACGTGAGGCTGCGCCCGAATGGGATGCTGCTTCCATCCTCCGCGAACCAATGTATGAAATCCTGAGCGAATAGACTTGCACGCTCACGGTAACGCGCAGCCCGCTCCGCATCCTCTTTCTCCATCAGCTTGGCATAGAGGAGTCCATAATAATGCATGGCGAACGGAATATAATAGTCCCGCTGATCCGTCTTCCCATCCGAATACCAGCCGTCGCTTAAGTAATAGGAATCAATAGTGTCCAGGTAGGTGTCCATTATGTCCTGATCGTGCGGCAAACCTACTTTTTGGAAGCCCACATTCACTAGCACCGTAAACATCAGCCAGTTATTCGGATTGGAACGATCAACGAGATTTATTTGATTAAGCCAGCGGTATACATTGTCTTTTTGCTTGTCAGTTAGCGGTTCCCATATTTTATGGGGAGCAAGCGCGAGTCCTAAGCCAAGAATAGATTGCTCTACCATTCTCTGGTCTTTCGTTCCGAAACTGCCCCAATACTCCTCATGATCCGGATCGGTTCCGTGAATGATGCCCTGTACATACATCGGCCACAGCTCTGATTCTCCCCCGCCGCAGGCATGCGGAACTAGTCCCCATAATGGACGGGCAAAAGCTTCCATCAAGGCAATAGCTTCACTATGAATCGCTCCTGTCGCACCGAGATCCAAACCTGCGTATCCGGGAGTGAAGCGCTCCTTCAACGGTTCAAAAGCCTCGCTAACCGCTTGCTGCAAATCTGCTTTCAATTGTAATCTCACCTGATCTAATTCTCTCGTTGCTGCCATAAAAGCTCTCTCCGTTTCACTCAAAATGACCTTTGCTCCAAACCGAATATTCGCTAGGTCTCATGCCCATCTCACGTTTGAACAACTTAATGAAATAACTTTTGTTGGCATAACCCAAATAATCGGAAATCTCTTCAACGCTTTTGCTGGATTGCTGGAGAAGCTCCTTCGCTTTCTGAAGCTTGACCATATTGACATATTCGATGAAATTTTGATTTGTCTCTTTTTTAAACAAGCGGCTAAAATAACTGGAATTCAAGTTCAAATGGTTAGCCATATCCTCCAGCGTCATTTTCTCCGTTACATGCGACACAACAAATTGCTGTGCTTTGATCACTTCCGTACGTTTAGAGCTGATCGCATATATACTTAGCCTTCTGGATAGCTCATTCAAATGCTGGATCATCCATTCTTCCAAATGATCTAATGTTTCAATCGCATTCACCGCATCGTACAGCTTCTCTTCCGATAAGAATGGGTGATACTGCAGTGTAACTTTTGTTTTCATTTGCAGGTCCATGAGCAGCTGCAGCACTAATTCCTTTACGTTGCTCGGATGAAACCTTCTTGCTCGAACCTCATGCGTCCACTCCACAATCGTTTTCCGCAGCTCGTCTGGTTCATTTAAAGCGATGCTTTGATTGATGCTCGCAAACAATTGAGAATACTCTGTATACATATCATCTTTGGAAAATGACACCACTCCGAAATGGTGTACTGCCGATTCTTTGAGATAAAAGCAATGCTCCGGCTCTTTCAGCATCGGAAGCAGGACCCCTTGCATTTCTTTCGGCCCTCTCGTTTCTCTTCCTTGTATACAGGAGACGGATATTTTTAAATACTTGTAGATCACGGCAATAGCTTCCTGCATCGCATAATAAATCTCTTGCTGCTCTTTGGCTGGATCATTGCTGCCGTACAAAATAACTAACTGCTTATTGCTATAACGAAAGGTCACCCAACGTGAAGCATCCAATAAGTCGTGCAAGACGTTTTCAACGGAGAACGCAATCGTATAATCGTTCAACTTCCTGTTGCTTGCAACGGTCGACATGCGATCAATAATAACGACTAGTGGAATATAGCTTTTGGCATCGAGTGAAATACCGTTCGTCCGAGCTTGCTCCAACCATGCTTCCTTTGTCCAATAGGATTGAAACAAGGTGTCTTTCAAAAACTTTTCTTTAAACGCGGATTGATTCTTTTGCTTGTACAACACCATATCCGTCGCTTTTTTGTTCTCTAATTGCAAATCGGTCACGATATTTTTCAATATGGCTTGTAGTTGCTCGACATCCAAGCTTTCTTTCAAAATATAATCTTTCACATTCAATTTCAGCGCTTGCTGTGCATATTTAAATTCATTGTGGCAGGACAGAACAACGGCTCTGCCTTTTGGATTAATTTCACAAAACTTCTCAAGCATCTCAAGCCCGCTCATTTTTGGCATGCCAATATCGGTTAGTATAATATCAGGCGGACTCTGGCATGCTGCCTCCCAAGCCTCAAGACCGTTTGAATAACAGCCGATCAAATGGATATCAAGTTCATGCCACAAAACAGTTTGAGAGAGATAACGTACTACCGGATAATCATCATCCACTAGAATTGCCGTCAACATGCTGCGCACCTGCTCTCTTACACTCGAATGGGAATATTAATGTTATCTTCGTTCCGACACCTGACTCGCTCTCAATTGTGGTTTTGACATACTCTCCATAAACGAGCCGCAGCCTCTGAAACACATTTTTTACGCCGATGCCCGAAAAGCTTTTATTTTCGCTTTCCTGCGGGTCGCGTACATCCTCACTTTTCGCTTGAAGCTCTTTCAGCTTATCTTTAGTCATTCCAATTCCGTTATCTCGCACCACAATTCGAAGCAGCTCACGTCCATTGTCATGCTCTTTGTTCGCATCGATAAATATTTCACCGTCAAATTGTTCGAATCCATGAATGATCGCATTCTCTATTAACGGTTGAATCATGAATCGCGGAACCAATGCTTGCTCGCAGCCAGCCTCAAAGTTATAAGCGACTCTTACTTGATTGGCATGCCGGAAATTCATAAGCTTCACATAATGGAGCACGGTGTCTCCCTCTTCCTCCAGAGGAATAAACTCATTATCCCGATTAATCGTCATTCGCAATAAAGAGGAAAGCGATTTGATTAATTCCGCATTCTCCTGATCCCCTTGAATCAGTATATTGAGCCTTATCGAATTGAGCAGGTTAAACATAAAATGCGGATTAATTTGAGCCTGAAGCATTTCTAGCTCCGCTTTTCGTTTTTTCGCCTGCTCTAATGTAATTTGCTCGAACATCTCTTGAATGCGATCCAGCATAAAATCTATCGTTTTCGCTAAATGGCCGACTTCGTTATGCCCGCGTATATTATTGCGCTCGTCGAGCTGACCACGTCCAATTTTCGTAACAAACACGCTTAAATCACGAATAGGCTTCGTTAATGCAGATATTCGGATTGTCAACAGCACGAAAAATAACGAGAAGAACAACGCTTGAACGATGAAGCTAACGAACAACACCTGTTTGTTTTTATCAATGGCCGCAGACATTGGAATAAGGCTAACGACCCGCCAATCGTTGCTCTCTAATTTTTGCTCGACATAAACATATTTTTTTCTTTCGATTTCGATCGTTCGGCCCATCCCCTCCGGCTTCCACCAAAGCAGCTTTTCTCCTATTTTGGATGGGTTCGCTTGCGAGATCACGACGCCGTTTGAGTCTAACAAAAACATTTCCTGATTCTCATTTGTTGTAAGATAGGGGCGTATTAAGCGCTCATTTATATTAACGATCATATAGCCAATTGGAATACTTGCCGTCTTCTTGATCGGTCTTCCCATCGTTACGTAATTCGTCGTCATCTTGTCTGTTTGAATTTGTTCGCCAAGCCAATAGGTAGAAAATATCGGCAGCTCATTTAATTGATGAAACCATTTTCTCTCGTACCACAATCTCGGGTTCAAATCACTGTGTGAATAGTTTGTATAAAAGGGTTCCTTCACCCCTAAAATCGTAACTTGAAAATCATTTTTTTGAATAAAAAGATCATCCAAAATTCGCGACAGCTTACTGAAATTAACCGCATATTCCTGCTTTTGCTCCTGCAGCGTTAATTCAGCTTTGTTGACCATTAGCATTTGACGTATTTCAGCATTCATTAACACAAAATTCGATAAATTCAATGTCTGCTCAAACACGCTGTTAATTTCTGATTTAGCAACCTTGAGCGAGTCTTCCGCATTCATGACCACTTTGTCCAAAATAATATCTTTCGTTAAATAGTTGGTGACGAGGTAAATAACAGCTAGCGGAATGACAAAACAAATCAATGCTGACCAAACTAATTTCATCCGTAATGAATCTTGTCGAATTAACACAAGTGCAGGCCTCATATCTGAATAGAATAGGGACAGAAATTGATGCTCTTTCTGTCCCAAAACATTGTAAGCCCTTTAATACGAAAGATCAATTTCAATAAAACTCGTCATTAATTTCCGTTATTCTTAACAACCTCTGCGATATTTTTATCAATGTTTGCAATCGTTGTATCCACGTCTTGTTTGCCTAAGATATACAATTCCGCTTCTGGAATAACTGTATTTTTCGCTTCATCTGCATATTTGGCAGGTACTGGCGCATTTCCTGGAACCGTAGTGCTCATCGTATATTTCAATGACTCTACATCGATTTTTGAAGGATCTTTTGCAGCCGCCACAATGGTATCGATAAGCTTGCTGGAATCAGACTTCGCCCAGCCGGAGAATACACGGCCGCTGACAGCAAGACCTTCAGAGGTATACCATCTTACAAAGGTGTAAGCCGCTTCTTTATTTTTCGATTTCGCCGCAACTCCCATATAAGTCGGTTGTACTGGGGAATAATGTTTGCTTTCGCCATCCAATTTCGGAAGCGGTGCGAATGCAGTTACGAAATTAGCTGGAATGGCATCCGTACCTCCGGACTCAGCTACCATCCAGTCACCCATCGGCAGCATTGCGGCTAGACCGTTGAAATATTGGTTGCGGTAAGCAAGCTTTTGCGAAATAATATCCTCGTACATATTAGCGCTCTTGTCTTCATACATCATTTTTTTCATCATTTCCAAGTTTGCTTTAAGCACAGGGTCCGTCGCATTGGATGTGCCATCCGCTTTCAGGAATGTATTTTCCGAAGGCTTGCTCATCATTTGCAATTGGAAGTAATCCGGCCAGTTATGCAAATAAGCTCCATAACGTTTCGTTGTTCCTTCGCCCTTCGTTAATTTTTGCGCATATTCCATAAACTCTTTCCAAGTCCAGTCCGTTGGAACGGGCAATCCAGCCTCGTCGAGCATTTCTTTATTCAAAAGCACGAACCAACGCTGCATGGAGGAAGGCAAAGCGTAAATTTTATCGTTTACCTTCGTGTCTACCAGGTACTCGTCTTCGTATTTATATCCATCCTTTTCGATATAGCTATCCAAAGGCTCCAGCAATCCAATATCTGCGCGCTGTGAATAGTTCGTGTAAGGCAATTCGATAATATCAAGCTGATCATTGGATGCAGCCATTAGATCCAGCTTTTGCATGGAAGCAATGGAATCGCCTTTTTCATTCAAGAGGTCAAGTTCTACCTTAATATTCGGATGTTTTTCTTCAAAAGCCGAAATAACTTCCGTCCACTTTGCCTTGCCGTCCGTTTGCCACGTGCTTAGCTTCAGTGTTACTTGCTCTGCTGCTGGCTCTTTTGGAGCATTAGTCGCGTTTGTCGCGCCGCCAGCATTTGAATTTCCACCATTATTGCCCCCGGAACAAGCCGATGCGAATACTGCTAACCCCAATAACATCATCGATAATCTCTTTTTCATCGTAACCCTCCTAATATTTATAACACGACTAGTTATGAAAACGTCTACAAACAAATCCTACCACGTTCATTTCTGATTCGAAGTTCCCATATTTTACTGAAGAGAAACTATTTTGACTTTGTTACCCTTTTACACCGCCAAGAGAAATGCCTTCGATAACCTGTTTTTGACCAATCGCAAAAATAATAAGCAAAGGAACGATCGCCGATACTGCGCCTGCCATCATAAGGGAGTAAATATCACCATATTGGTCTCCAAAAAGCCTAATGCCCAACTGAATCGTAAATAGATCCTTCGACTTCAAAAAGATAAGCGGATACTGGTAATCATTCCATGTCCATATAAATCGCAGAATCGCGTAGGTCGCTAGACCCGGACGAATGAGCGGCAGCGCAATTTGAAAAAAGGAACGAAAATGGCCTGCACCATCCATGCGCGCCGATTCCATATATTCATTATTTACGCCCATAAAAAATTGTCTGAGCATAAACGCTCCAATAATACTAAAGCTGTTAATAAGAATAAGACCAATATGCGTATCGATGAGGTTCAACCAGTTGAACAATAAAAATTGCGGTACCAACGACGCTTGTGGCGGCACCATATATAAGGCAAGAACAAGAAGGAACATCGTGTCTCTGCCTCGGAAACGCAGTTTAGAGAAGCCGAACGCTGCCAGTGCACATACGAATACATTGATCACGGTTGTCGTTAAAGTAATGTATATGGAGTTCGTGTAATACCGGAGAAACCCTCCTGTCCACACTTGTTTGTAATTTTCGATCAAATGCCACTTCGTTGGAATCCATTCAATTGGAAAGTTGAACACATCTGCTTCCGGTTTGAATGAGGTGGTCAGCATCCACAAGAATGGGAGCAGCGACATCATGCCGAAGGCTGCCATAATAATTGTCCATACGATTTTGGACACATTCACATTTTTCATTGCCAATTCCTCCTTCCTGAATTAATAGTTCACCCATTTTTTTTGTGCGAGCATCTGCAAGCCTGTTATTGCTAGGCAAATGACAAAAAGTACGAGAGCCATACTCGATGCGTAGCCTGTTTTTAATTGATTGAATGCTGTGTCATATAATTCATATACGATAACGGTCGTTGAGTTAGCGGGACCGCCCTGCGTTAACACTTGAATCAAATCGAAAATTTTGAAAGTACCAATAATTCCAGTTACGAGCAGGAAGAACGTAGTTGGCGATATGCAAGGCACCGTAATTTTACGGAATTTAGTCCAAGTATTCGCGCCGTCAATGTCAGCTGCTTCATAAAGATCTTTCGGTATGCCCTGCAAGCCAGCTATGAAAATAATAATGTTATAGCCGAGCAGAATCCAAATTTGAATCATCATCAAGGATGGCATCGCATAGTCGATATCGGCCAGCCACTTCGGTGGATTCTCGAATCCGATCGAAATTAAGAAATTGTTTACCGGTCCATACGAAGGATGGAAGAGCACCTGCCATACCATAGCTACAGCCACAACACTAGAAATGTACGGTAAAAAGTAAACGACTTTAAACATATCCTTCAAGTACACATGCTTATCAATAATGATCGACAGCACCAATGCCAGTACGATCGTAATGGGCACCGTAATAATGAAGATGAGATTGTTTACTAAACTTTTCATAAAAACAGAGTCATTAAACAGCCGTTCAAAATTATCAAAACCTACAAATTTTATTGCATCAATTCCCGCAACAAAATTCCAACTCGTAAAGCTAAGCAGCAGTGATCCTAATACAGGAATCAATGTAAGTACAACGAGTCCGATCATTAAAGGAGCAACGAATAAATAGCCTGCAATTTGCTCCCTTGCTCCCATACTGAGCTGGACTAACGTTTTTTTCTGTCTCATGAAGCTCCTCCTTCAAACTTTGTTTATATGCTTCATTTTAGAAAAAAAACGGGAGGCTCATAAGAATTAGATCTTTGTATTTTGGAACATATTTTACTTTTTATCTGTTCACACGTTTTTTGAGCTTAATCACTTTCATTTATTCTTAATTGTTGTTTCATATTATTTAGGTTGAAAATATGCAAAAAAAAAGAGGGAGCAAACTGAGTGAATACTCAGCTTGCTCCCTCTTTTCACTTCATTATTCGGCTGCCGCAGCAACCTTCAGATTCTCTTTATGACGCGCTGTTGTACGTTCGCGATCACGCTCAAGAATCGGTTTTAAATATTTGCCTGTATACGATTGCTCAACTTTGATAACCTGTTCCGGCGTGCCTGTTGCAACAATCATACCGCCGCCATTGCCGCCTTCTGGACCTAGATCTATCAAATAATCCGCCGTCTTAATGACGTCCAAGTTATGCTCAATAACGAGTACGGATTCACCTGAATCAACCAAGCGGTGAAGAACGGTCAACAATCTGTCGATGTCATGTACGTGCAAGCCCGTTGTTGGTTCATCCAAAATGTAAAGCGTCTTGCCCGTGGAACGACGATAAAGTTCAGCAGCCAGCTTAACGCGCTGTGCTTCACCACCTGATAATGTGGTAGCTGGTTGACCCAGCTTCATATAGCCAAGACCTACATCAAGCAGCGTCTGTACTTTCCGATGAATACGAGGAATGTTCTCGAAGAATGAACAGCCGTCCTCTATGGTCATTTCCAGCACTTCTGCAATATTTTTACCTTTGTATTTCACTTCCAGCGTCTCTCGATTATATCGTTTACCTTTGCAAATCTCACAAGGCACATAGACATCAGGAAGGAAGTGCATCTCAATCTTAATGATCCCATCGCCGCGACAGGCTTCGCAGCGTCCGCCCTTCACATTGAAGCTGAATCTTCCCTTCTTGTAGCCGCGTACTTTCGATTCCGTCGTACTCGCATACAAATCACGGATATCATCAAATACTCCGGTATACGTAGCTGGATTTGATCTTGGCGTTCGGCCGATTGGCGATTGGTCAATATCGATGACCTTCTCCAAATGCTCGATGCCTCGCATTTCCTTGTACTGTCCAGGACGCGTCTTCGCTTTGTTCAAATCACGCGCTAACGTTTTGTACAAAATTTCATTAACGAAGGTCGACTTCCCAGAACCCGAAACACCGGTTACCGCTGAGAATACACCAAGTGGAATCTTCACATTTACGTTTCTTAAATTGTTCTCCTTCGCGCCACGAACCTCTAACCATTTGTCGCTCGTCTTGCGGCGCTCGGAAGGCACTTCAATAAACTTGCGTCCACTCAAATATTGGCCCGTCAATGAGTTTTCATTCGCCATCACTTCCTCTGGCGTACCTTCTGCAATGACCATGCCTCCGTGTATACCCGCTCCAGGCCCGATGTCGATAATATAATCGGCTGCCAGCATCGTATCCTCGTCATGCTCAACGACGATGAGCGTATTTCCAAGGTTGCGCATATGCTCAAGCGTCTCAATCAAGCGATCATTATCTCTTTGGTGCAGCCCAATGCTTGGCTCGTCCAATATATAAAGGACGCCCATAAGGCTTGAGCCGATTTGTGTTGCCAATCGAATACGCTGTGCTTCTCCGCCTGACAGTGTACCCGCTGCGCGGCTTAATGACAAATACTCTAATCCTACATTTACAAGGAAACCTAGTCGGCTGTTGATCTCTTTCAAGATCAAGTTTGCGATTGCTATTTCCTTCTGAGACAGCTTTAACGAATCAAAGTACCGCTGTGCATCTCCAATAGATAAGGAGGTGACTTGGGAAATGTGCTGCGCGTTGATCGTAACCGCTAAAGTTTCCTTGCGAAGACGTTGTCCCTTACAGCCTGCACATGGCTTAGCACTCATATAGTTCTCAATATGCTCGCGCATCATATCCGATGCGGTATCTCTATAACGCCGCTCAAGGTTATGAACGATGCCTTCGAATGGAACATAAGCCTCTTTGCGGTGCCCAAAATCGTTCTCATATAAGAAACGTACACGCTCTCCGCCTGTTCCATATAATATCTTTTTCATCTGCTCCGGCTCAAGCTCGGATACCGGAACATCCTGCGGTATGCCATAATGCACGCAAACCGCACTTAGAAACTGCGGATAATAATTTGACGTACTGCCCGCCCAAGCAAGGAAAGCAGCATCCGCAATCGACTTGCTCATATCAGGTACGAGCAAATCTGGATCAACGATCATTTTCATGCCTAAACCATCACAATCCGGACATGCCCCGTAAGGACTATTGAACGAGAACATGCGCGGCTCCAGCTCTTCGATACTAAAACCGCATTCTGGACAAGCCAGATTTGAGCTGAATAGAAGCTCCTCCTGATCGATGATATCAACGAGCACGCGGCCCTCAGAAATTTTCAGTGCAGTTTCGATTGAATCCGCAAGCCTCGTTTGAATATCTGATTTCACGACTATACGGTCGACAACCACTTCGATGCTGTGCTTTTTATTTTTTTCCAGCTCAATCTTCTCGCTGAGCTCTCGCAATTCACCATTCACGCGTACACGAACAAAACCTTGCTTCTGAATGTCTGCGAGCAGCTTGGTATGCTCGCCTTTGCGGCCTGAAATAAGCGGAGCCAAAATTTGCAGCTTCGTCTTCTCCGGGTATTCCATAATTCGGTCAACCATTTGCTCAACGGTCTGCGACGTTATTTCGATCCCATGCTCTGGACAATGCGGCTTGCCGATACGGGCAAATAAGAGCCGCAAATAATCATAAATTTCAGTAACCGTTCCGACCGTAGAACGGGGATTGCGGCTTGTTGTCTTCTGATCAATAGATATAGCTGGTGAAAGCCCATCAATAGAATCAACATCCGGCTTTTCCATTTGCCCAAGAAATTGGCGTGCATAAGCGGATAATGATTCAACGTAACGACGCTGTCCCTCTGCATAGATGGTATCAAATGCAAGTGAAGATTTACCGGAGCCGCTTAACCCCGTCAGTACCACAAATTTGTCGCGCGGTATCGTGACGTCAATGTTTTTTAGATTATGGGCGCGAGCGCCCTTCACAACTATTTTATCGCTAGCCAATCGTTTCTCCTCCTACTTCTTAGCCCATCTCGGCACGCAGTTCAAGCAGCGCATCCCGCAGTTCTGCTGCACGTTCGAACTGCAAGTTTTTTGCTGCGTCTTTCATTTCCGCTTCCAGCCTTTGAACAAGCGCCAGACGGTCTTTCTTGGTCATTTTGTCCACGCCGGCACCGGTTAAGTAGTCGGCTTTCTGCTCGGCTACCTTCGTCGCTTCAATTACATCGTGAACCTTTTTCTTTATCGTTTGCGGCGTAACGCCGTGTTTCTCGTTGTATGCCAGCTGAATGGTACGACGACGCTCTGTTTCTTTGATCGCGCGATCCATAGAATCGGTAATCTTATCACCATACATGATGACGCGCCCTTCACTGTTTCTCGCCGCACGTCCAATCGTTTGAATAAGCGCGCGATCTGAGCGAAGAAACCCTTCTTTGTCCGCATCGAGAATCGTAACGAGCGATACCTCAGGCAAATCGAGGCCCTCTCGAAGCAGGTTGATTCCAATGAGCACGTGGAAAACGCCGAGCCTAAGGTCACGCAATATGGCCAATCGCTCCAACGTCTTAATATCGGAATGGAGATACCTTACCTTAATGCCTATCTCCTTCATATAATCGGTTAAATCCTCTGACATCTTCTTCGTCAGTGTTGTAACAAGAACCCGTTCGTCCTTCGCAATGCGATCCCGAATCTCGTTCAGCAAGTCATCGATTTGTCCCTTCGTTGGGCGGACATCAATAATCGGATCAATTAGACCGGTAGGACGAATAATTTGTTCGATCATTTTGTCGGTATGCTCAATTTCGTAAGGACCTGGCGTTGCAGATACATAAACGAGCTGCTTGGCCTTCGCCTCGAACTCCTCGAAGCGCAGCGGCCTGTTATCCATCGCTGACGGAAGGCGGAAGCCATGATTAACGAGCATCTCTTTACGCGCCCGGTCACCATTATACATCGCTCGAATCTGTGGCAGCGACACATGGGACTCATCAATAACAATAACCATATCATCAGGGAAATAATCAAGCAGCGTATAAGGCGTTGCCCCTCGCTCTCTAAAAGTGAGCGGCCCCGAATAGTTCTCAATGCCTGAGCAAAAGCCCATCTCCGCCATCATTTCCAAATCATAGCGCGTCCGCTGCTCCAGCCGCTGTGCTTCGAGCAGCTTGCCTGCTTCGCGAAGCTCGGCGAGTCGTTCCTCCAGCTCCCTCTCAATATTGACGAGCGCTACCTTCATCGTCTCTTCTTGAGTAACGAAGTGAGAAGCAGGGAAAATGGCAATATGATCGCGTTCGCCAATGATTTCGCCGGTGAGCACATCAATTTCTGAAATGCGCTCAATCTCATCACCAAAGAGCTCTACACGAATAGCCCGCTCATTATTGGCGACTGGGAAGATCTCAACAATGTCGCCGCGAACACGGAACGTTCCGCGCGTAAAGCTGATATCGTTGCGCTGATATTGAATATCGACCAGCTTATGCAGAATCGCATCCCGCGACTTCTCCATCCCTACACGGAGCGAAAGCACGAGGCCGCCGTATTCCGTCGGAGATCCGAGACCGTAAATACAGGAAACGCTCGCTACGATGATCACATCACGGCGTTCAAACAAAGAGCTCGTCGCTGAATGTCGAAGCTTATCGATCTCATCGTTTATGCTGGAGTCCTTCTCAATAAATGTATCGGTTGAAGGAATGTATGCTTCCGGCTGATAATAATCATAGTAGCTCACAAAATACTCTACTGCATTGTCAGGGAAAAAAGTTTTGAACTCACTGCACAGCTGTGCTGCCAGCGTCTTATTATGGGCAATTACAAGCGTTGGCCGGTTTAGCTTCTCGATCATGTTCGCAATTGTGTACGTCTTGCCTGTACCCGTTGCTCCCAGAAGCGTCTGATGTCTCTTACCTGCATGAATACCTTCTATAAGCTGTTCGATTGCCTTTGGTTGATCGCCTTGCGGCGTATAATCCGATTTTAACTCAAACAGCCTTGTTTCTTTTGCGAGCTCACTCACGCCTATCATCCACCCCCATCATTCCGAAATATATGCTTTTATCATTATAGTCAAATATAGTCATTTCATTTCATCTGATATTTCAAAATAAGAATGTTTGTTCCCATCTATTATAACGTTATCCTTAAAGTCGCGCAACGTCGGAAAACAAAAAAAGAATACGTACAGCATAGTCAGTTGCTCGCCTGCGCTGATGTATTCTCATTTATGCTGTTGTTCCTCTTTCATAAAAGCATTTCCTTGCCGTTTTTCTTCTCCTGCCATTGCTTGTACCACTCCGTCACCTGCAAAGGAACGGTAAGTCCCAGATCATTTTCTATCGTTTGAAGAAGGCGCTCATAGTGGAAAGTCACCTTATCGTAACAGCCCAGCTCATCATAAAGCCTCATCACGATCAGCCCCTCCTCCTCCTGGTAAGGGTCCATCGTTTGTATTCTTTCATACAATTGCAATGCATCGCTTGTTCGATCGCCGCGCTCCAAATAATAAGCAGCTAGCGTCCTCGCCAAACTCAGCCATAGCTGACGCAAACGCTCTCGCTCATACTCCGCCCATAGATATCCGTAATCCTGTAAATAGTCGCCCTCATATTCACCTAGCAGCCGCAAAGCCTGATCCTGATCCTCTGAAATCGAACCGCTAAGCTTTACCATACCTTGCTCCCACTGCTCCATATCAAGAACGACTTGTCCCATATCGAGAATATAACCTTCTTGAATACTGGAATTATGAATCGCTATGTTCATGTTCATTTTCTGAAGGCATTGCCTAATTTGATAGATAGCCGTGTACAGCTGTGTCATCGCTCGCTTCATATCCATCTCTGGAAAAAATAAATCGAGCAGTATCGACTTGTGTACAATTTGCCCGCGGTGATGCAGCAGATAACAAAAAAGCTCCTGGGCTTTAGCGGTTCGCCATTTCGGCAGCTCTGGAAGCTGTCCATGGGAGGATTGAAAACGCAGCGTTTTAAAACAATAAACGGTCTGCTCCTGCTTCTCAATTTCTTTCGACAACGGTTTTATGCTCCTGCGCTTCAATAAACGTTCGATTGTTATCTCAACGCGCGATTTCTGAAGCGGTTTTAACAAATAATCAACTGCATTCAGCTCAAACGCCTTTATCGCGTATTCATCATGCGCCGTGACAAAAACAATATCTGCTTGCGGACATATTTCTTGAATAAGCTCGGCTGCTTGAATGCCAGATAATTCAGGCATATGGATATCTAGAAAAACAACATCAGGCTGCAGCTCACTCGCCTGCTCCACTGCTTGTTTTGGATTTTGAAACACATCAATGCTCGTTATTTCCATCGATTGGCGGAGCACCCGCTCCAGTTGAACGAGAGCCAGTCTTTCATCATCGATTACAAGAACCCTCATTTTTCTACACTCCTATCACATTCACAATCATCCAATTTTGTTTACAATTAGAAATTTTCTTTCATCTATTTTCATATCGGCTTTTTTTCAATAATTATTCATGCTTTTGTAACTATATATGAGTAAAAAGACCTACCGTGTTCAGAAATTGTATAGTACTGTTCTATAGAATAAGAATTATGTTGGAATAGATCGTAATATGCCGAAATCGTGTACGGTTACCATGCGTTTTCAACCAAAAATGCCATCAAGTACTCCTACCTCTCTGTCAGGTCGGCGCTTTTATCGCAAAGCACCCTTATATACATAACTCTCCCAACTAACAGCAGGCCGATCACTACATGAAGCTCATTTTAATAAAGAAAGGGATGATGTTTTGCTGCTAGCTCCAAATAACTAGAAATAAATGAATACTCGAGCATTTTAAGATGGAGGATACCAAGAAATGAGAAAAAAGACAACTGCACTCATGATCGCTTTTTTGCTAATTTTTCAATACGTAAACTTTGCCGGTATTTTGAAGCCGGTAGAGGCAGCTGCTATTAATGATAATATTATTACTAAAATGACTTTGACTGACACAGCTACACCTAATTCAGTTATCGCTTCAGTTTATAATTCTGTTTATTATGTCAATCCTGAAATCCGTGTCAACCTTGACAAAGATATTCTCTCGTTAAACTACGAGTGGGAGCTTCCCGAGGATCATAAGTACTCCATGGGTGATCAATTCACATTTGATCTGCCTCCAGAATTAGTCATGCACAGCGGAAATATTACAGAGAAACCCTTAAGTGCTCCACCTGGTGAACCTAGCGTTGGAACCTATCAGTTAAATGGGCATAAGGTTACTGTCACATTTAATGAGCAGATCAACAAAGGGACACCTGTTTCCGGAACACTCAGTTTCTGGAGTTTTTTCACAAAAGTAAGCGTCGGCAACCAAACAGAAGTACCTATTAAATTTAATATCGGCGATACCATCACCATTCCGATTGCACCTAAAGGTGTGACATCTCCAATTAGCAAAAAGGGAACACCGGATAAGAGCTTTAATGCTGAGAATATTACTTGGACAGTTGATGTGAACAAGGATCTCAAAAAAGTTAACGGAGCCGTTGTCACGGATACGATTCCTGCTGGTCTGACTTTCACGCCAGGCTCGCTGAAGGTTTACAAAATGACTTCAGACACCGATGGCGTCTTGTCTAATCCAATACTACAAAATGCGCCTGCTGACTATCAAGTGACTGCACCCGTTTCACCTGATAATAAATTGCAGCTAGACTTAGGAAATATAAATTCGGTTTATCGCATTGTATTTGATACCGCTGTTACCGACATTACAAAAGCTAACTTCAAAAATACGGCTACATTAAAAGGCAGCAATATTACCGATGTTTCTGCTTCAGACACGATAACAAACAGCCGCGGCAAACTGCTTGAGAAATCAGGTACATATAATGAAGCTGCTCAAGTCATCGATTGGACCATTAAATACAATTTTGGCGAAGATACGATAGCAAGCGCTGTTTTGACTGATTTGTTCGATAAAGGCCATGAGCTTGTACCAGGTTCCATTAAAGTATTCCCTGTGGCCGATCCGGTTGCTGGCACGCCAGGAACTGAAATACCGTCGACTGACTATACTCTGGACTATGATGTAAGCAGTCATCCCAAAAATCAAAACACCAAGAACGGTTTTAAGCTGTCCTTCAATAACCCAATCACTGGCGCTTATAAAATAACCTACCAAACCAAGCCAGTTGGCAATTTGTATGACGATAAAGCAATTAAAAATACGGTTTATTCGGATAGTAAAGAATCCAATACGGTCACCGTAGATGTTAAGCAGCACTTTTTGCATAAAACAAATAGTAATGCTAACTACAAAGATAGAACGATAGACTGGAATGTTGAAATCAATAGAGATAAATACAATTTGTTTGGTTTGAAATTTGAAGATACTTTCGTCAGCGGCGGCTTAAAGCTTGTACCTGGCACCCTGGTTGTTAAGCAAAATGGTATTGTCGTGAATAGTCCGCTTTATACCATCACGTATGATCCGGCCGGTGCAACTGACACTACAAAAGGCTTCAAAATCGATTTTCCAGATGGCAATTCTACTTATACTATCTCATATACAACGAAATACGACTATACGGACGGATCCTATTTCTCTAATACAAATTTCTCTTTCAAAAATACGGGCAAACTGATCTGGAAAGAGACTGCTGTAGGATCAGAGAAAAATCAATCCGAAACGTCAACTTTTACGCCTAATAAGAACACACAGGATAACGGCTATAAGAATGGCAGCTATAATGCCACAGACAAAAAAATCACATGGAACATCGGCATTAACTACAATAGCAAAACAATTGCCAATGCCGTCGTAACAGATACGCTGGAATCGGTACAACAGCTCGTGGCTGGATCGATTGAAGTACGCAAGCTGACTGTGAACAGCAATGGCTCTACGACCCCTGGTGCACTCGTTGCTCCAACAGGAAATTACAGCGTTGTACTTCCAACGACTGCCAACAATAACCAATGGCAGATTGCATTTACTAATCCAATTACTGAGCCTTACCTCATCACATTCCAAACGGATGTGGATGGAAAAGTGCTTGGCGCAACGGAAAAAACAATTAACAATCATGCTTATTTAAGCGGCACTGGTTATACAACGAAGGATCTTACTGCTTCCGTGACGATACCAAAAGCCGGTGAATATGTATTCAAAGAAGGCCAGCAAAACGATGACTCCGTCAATTGGACAATTTATATTAACCGTGGTCAGTCCACTGTTGACGAAGCAAAAATTTATGATGTGCCTAGCAAAAAACAAACGCTTGTCAAAGAATCATTTAAGCTTTATCTTACAAGCGTAAATAGCAACGGCAATGTAACCAAAACCGGTTCGGCTATTAGCCCTACAGATCCGGTTCATGGCTATAAACTAACTTTCAAGGAAAATACGGATCCAGCTATTTCAAGCGATGAGACATTTGAGCTCAGCTTCAACAATGAAATATCCAAACCTTATATTCTTGAATACCAATCCATTATTGATGCTAAAGACAAAGAAACCATTTCAAATACGGTTACTTTTACTGGTGCTGGAGGTATTTCCAAGCCTGTTGACAATGCGACAGAGGTGAAAATAGCATTATCCGGCGGAGAAGGCACTGGCAGTATCTATAAAGGCGACTTAAAGGTAGTTAAAGTTGACAAAGATGATCCAACGCTCAAGCTGTCCGGCGCTGTTTTTGAACTAACACGCAATTCGACCGGCGGTGTAATCACACCATATAAAAACGCTAATGGCGAGCTTGAATATAACGGCTTGCGTTACGGTAAATACACTTTGAAAGAGAAAAGTGCACCAGCTGGCTACGCAGTTGATGGTACAGGCATCTACGAAGTAACGATCAATTCAACGACCGTTCCTGTTGTGAAGGAAATCAAAAACACGAAGCTTTTAGGCAGCTTGGAAGTAACGAAAGTTGACTCCGCTAATGCAGCAACTGTTCTGGCCGGAGCGACGTTCGAGCTTTTCAATAGCGCAAATGTAAGCCAAGGTACACAAACAACAGCCGCAAACGGCAAAGCAACTTTCACCGGCCTTCCTTATGGCAGCTATGTACTGAAAGAAATTTCAGCGCCTGCCGGCTATAGCATCATCGGCAACGGTGAAGTGAATGTTACGATTAATGCTTCTGTTGTTACGAAACAAGTGGGAAATACAAAGCTATTTGGTACTTTGGAAGTCACTAAAGTAGACAGCGTTAATCCTGCAATCGTTCTTTCAGGAGCAACATTCGAGCTGTTCAACAGCGCCAATGTAAGCTTGGGTCAAAAGACCACAGACACCAGCGGCAAAGTATCTTTTACTGGCCTTTCTTACGGCACTTATGTACTAAAAGAAGTTTCAGCACCTGCAGACTACAAAATAATGGGCAGCGGCGAAGTGAATGTGACCATTAATGCAGCTGTAGTATCTGAAAAAGTGAAAAATGAAAAGCTAGAAGGCAGCCTTGAAGTAACCAAGGTAGACAATGATCATACGTCAATCGTTCTTGCCGGAGCTACGTTCGAGCTTTTCAATAGCGCGAATGTAAGCATGGGCAAACAAACGACGGCTGCAAACGGAAAAGCAGTATTCACGGCTCTTCCTTACGGCAGCTACGTGCTGAAGGAAATCTCGGCACCTTATGGCTACAGCATCATCGGCAACGGTGAAGTAAATGTTACGATTAATGCGTCTACTGTATTAAAAGAGGTTAAAAATATTCAGCTGCTCGGAACCTTGGAATTAACGAAAGTAGACAATGATAATACTGCCATTGTTCTTGCTGGAGCTACATTTGAGCTATTCAACAGCGCCAATGCCAGCCTAGGCAAAAAGACAACTGATTCAACCGGCAAACTAACTTTCACTGGTCTTCCTTATGGCAGCTACGTGCTGAAAGAAATCTCAGCACCTGTCAACTATGGCATCATTGGCAGCGGTGAATTAAGCGTTGTGATTAATGCCTCTACTGTAAGCAAAGAAGTGAAAAATGCTAAGCTGCTCGGAACCTTGGAAGTCACTAAAGTAGATTACGATAATACTACGGTCGTTCTTGCTGGGGCTACGTTTGAGCTATTCAACAGCGCTAATGTAAGCTTAGGCAAACAAACAACGTCTTCTAGCGGTAAAATATCGTTCACAGATCTTCCTTACGGCACCTATATGCTAAAGGAAATCTCAGCTCCATCCGGCTACAGCATGATTGGCAATGGCGAAGTAAACGTTACGATCAATGCGCCTGCTGTATCAAAAGAGATCAAAAATACAAGAGATCCTCTTGGCAGGCTGGAAGTAACCAAAGTAGACAGTGCGAATACAACAATCGTTCTTGCTGGCGCTACATTTGAATTGTACAGCAGCTCTAATGTGAGCTACGGCAAACAAACGACGGCTGCAAATGGCAAAGTAACCTTCACTGGACTTCCTCTTGGAAACTATGTATTGAAGGAAATCTCAGCACCTGCTGGTTACAGCATCATCGGCAGCGGCGAAGTAAGTGTCACCATTAATTCTATATCGGGAAATTCGGTCACGGTTAAAAACAACAAAGTAATCGTGCCAACACCGACGCCAACGATAGCACCGACACCGACACCAAAACCAACAACTACGCCGAAGCCGACAACAACACCAGTTGCGACGCCTGCGCCAACTACTTCCACAGAAAAGGAAGTTACAGAAGTAGACAAACCAGTTGAAGGTGAAGTGGAAGTTCCTGATGGCAGCGTGCCTGTTGGAGGCGTAAAGCCTGATCATGGTAAAGTTGTCATTACACCAGATGGCAAATGGGTTTACACTCCTGACCCTGGATTTAAAGGAAAAGATACATTCTCTATTATCGTTAAAGATAAAGATGGCAATGAAGAAGAAATCTTCTTCGAAATTGATGTAGAGGAACCGCCTCGCGGCGGAATCACAACACCAGACGTTCCTGTATTGCCTAAAACAGGCGAGAACAGCTACCTGCTTATGCAGCTGCTAGGTCTAGCTATGATCGTTGTTGGTGTTTCGACAATTGTGGTCAAAAGAAGAACAAGACGCTAAGTGACTAAAACGATGCAAAAAAGGTGAATCAGGAATATCCTGATTCACCTTTTTGTTATTTCGAGCCTTTTTACTTCGAGCTATAACTAGCTATCCATTCTCTCCGCCTGCGCATCGCGCCGATTAGAAGCATGATAGCTGCGCAGCAGCTGCAGCAATGACGCTGGCCCAGCCGATGCATAATAGTTGGCCTGTTCATCGGGAGCTAGAATGACCCCGAGCTGATGGTGCTCACCAGCAAATCGCGCCCGTTGCGCAAATTTTAATTCACCTTCAAGATTTAATACTTCCAGCTTGCAAAATGCGGAGTTTTGAACAAGTGCTTCATAAAGGTCTTCTTTTGTCCGCACACGCACACCATTAACCTTGTGCAAAATCTCGCCTGTCAAAAGCCCCATTAATGCCGCTGGAGTGCCTGGCACGATTCCTAATATTCGCAGCCCGCGTGAGTCATGCACATATAATGGCGATAAAGCCGCTTCTCTCACCCGGCTTCTCCATATAATAGCCTCATGCAGCAGCAGTGAAACCAGTGCAGCAAGCGGCAGCAGCATAGGCTGCCACCAAGCCAGAATTGCTGCTCCAGCTAAGCATAGGCTGTACAGCAGCAGCCCTTTCGAGGCATGCTTCGCTTTTTCACGCGGCAATAAAGAACGTGTCATTTCCGTAAATCCGATAATCATAGGCAACGCTACGAACGACCAGCCTTGCGACCAATCTGCTCCAAATAATGGTGTCCACGGCAATGCCGTCATAGATGATCCGCTCGCCCCTGTCGGTACCAGCATAAGCAGCGGAACTGGCCAAAAGCCCTGCAGCATATAGCCGCCAACGAGCTTTCCACGTTTACCCTCAAGAAATAAAGGCGTTGATAATCGATCACCTTGCCAGCGAACAAGAACAGCTTCTGCAAGATGAAGCAGCGCAACAAGCACAAGCAAACCAGCAGCATCAATTCCTGCAAGGGAGACAGCAAATGAACCGAGCCAATCCGTCCGCTCCGTAAGCGTTGTCCACCCGAGCAGCCACTGAAGAAGAGTAATGACTCCTGCACTATACGCAAAACATAAGTATCTGATTCGAATCAGCATTAAGATAGCCGCAACTGCCCAAAGCCAAAGAACAGCTTCTCCTGTCAACGATACGCCAACGAATGCTCCTGCAATGGAAACCGCTACACCAATCAAGAGACCCGTTAACATCGCCTTAAAAACCAAGCTTGGCCAATGATGCAGCTTTACTGCAAACATCTGCCTCTCCACCCGTATTTGCCTTGTATACTGTAAAATGATGAATAACACCGCAATATAATAAAATGGCTGTGCAACTAATTGGACAGCCGCTTGCCCGAGCATTTCCAATAACTCGATCGCCGTTTCCAAAGCTAACACTCCTTCGCTCGTTCCCCATATCCTTATTAACCTAAAAAAATAAAAGGCCGACCCTGTTAAACAGAGTCAACCTCTTATTCATTCGACATGCGCGTATTATTTCCTGCCTACCGCCTTAATTGCTTCAAGCAGCTGCTTATCATTCTTTTTATCCTGAATCCATTTAATAACTTCCTTCTCAAGCGTTTCACCCGTTTGCTTATCGACCTGTCCCGTGGCCGTCAAGCTATGCTCGGATTGGAATTTCTTAACGGCTTCTGCCGTCTCCGCTCCAAAGTAACCATCCTCACGCTTGGGTTGGTATCCAAGACCATGCAGCATAATTTGAACGCTCCGTACTTGTTCGCCCAGCATATCCTGCTTTAACGTATCGGAAAGAGTAAGTCTTGCAACGGTATACAAATCCGGCGGCTGCACCGTAAGATCTGGTTTTATGCCATTTTCATGAATCCAATTGCCCTTAGGCGTTAACCATTTGGCTATGGTCATCTTGAGCAGGCTTCCGTCGCCAAGCGCTTTGTTGTAGCTTACTTGAACAGTGCCTTTGCCAAAGGAGGTTTCGCCAACGAGCTTCGCTCCCGCGCTTTCCTGCAGAGCTCCTGCCAATATTTCCGATGCGCTTGCGCTCCCTTTATTCATAAGAACCGCTATGGGGTACGTTTTTTCTTGTCCCTTCGACAGCGTTTTTTCCCGGTTTCCTTCACGATCCTCTACCTGTACAACTGTCGTACCTTTGGCTAGGAAGGTTTGAGCGATCTCTACAACAACGGGAAGAACGCCCCCAGGATTGTTGCGCACATCAAGAACAAGCCCCTTCATCCCTTGCTCCTCCAGCTTCGCGAGCTCCTGCTTAAACCGCTCTGCCGTATGCAGTGAGAATTGTCTGATTTCAATGACGCCTGTACCATCCGGCTGCAGGCTGCCATATACCGTTTCCACATCGATATCGTCGCGAATGAGCACGAGCTGGATCGGTTCAGAAAAGCCGACACGCTGTACTTGAATTTTCGCTTTGGTTCCTTTTGGACCACGAATCTTCGCTACCGCATCCTGCAAATTCAGTCCATCGAGCTTCGCACCGTTAACCGAAAGCAAAATATCCTTCGCTAATAGGCCAGAACGTTCTGCCGGCGAGCCTTTAATCGGAGAAACGACGACAACGCGTCCATTTTCAAGCGTAACCTCTGCACCGATACCTGTAAACGAGCCTTCGATCGATTCCGAAAAGTGCTTAGCTACGTCCTTCTCCATGTAAACGGAATAGGGATCATCCAGCGACGACATCATTCCGCTTACAGCACCATCAAGCAGCTCCATGCGATCGACCTTCTGATAATATTTTGTTTCAATTAATTCCAGCACCGCATTAAGCTTCGTCAGCTCTTCTTTTTTAAGCCTGAAGCGATCACCGTCATCAGCTGCCGCTGCTGAAAGAGCAGTCGCTGCTGGCTTGTCCGGTTTAATCATTTGGTCCGCGATCGTTAGCGTAACGAGTACGGATGCAATCATCGTTAGCATAACGAACGCGAATACTGTCCGTCCTTTGAAATGCACCTGTCTACACCACCTTCTCATCTTACACGGTCTTAGATTTAAGACCACTCTAGTATATGACAAGCCGCTTACAATTATTTGCATTATTCGGTAAAAATGATCACTTTATCATTTATTTTATGTTTGATTTTAAACAAGGCAGCCACAGGGGCTGCCTCTTGATGTATTTTATGAAAGATTGCCTATTTTAAATATCCGCCTGGATTAACAGGAGTTTGGTTTTTACGCACTTCAAAATGTAAATGTGGTCCCGTCGAATTGCCTGTACTGCCAACCTCAGCAATTTTCTGGCCTTTCTTGACGGTTTCGCCTTTTTCAACTTTGATTCCACCATTACGAATATGTCCGTAAAGCGTCCACAAGCCATTACCATGGTCAATAATGACACAATTTCCGTATGTGCTCCACTTTTGGGCAACGAGTACAACACCGTCTTCCGCTGCGAAAATATCGGTTCCCTGCGGTGCTGCAAAATCCGTGCCTGTATGCGTGTGTGTTTTACCTGTAATCGGATGAACCCGTGTGCCAAAGCTTGAGCTGACGCGATAGTTATCCCTTATCGGCATACCCAGTTTACCGCCCGTATACGGATTCGATATTTTGTTTTTCTCTGCATTCAGCTTCGATACTTTCGCAGCAAGCGCCATAAGCAGCTCCTCTTGCTCCTTGCTGATGCCCTCGAGCTCCTCTAGCGTGGAGTCGATTTGTACAAGCTTATTATCCAGTTGTTTGATATTTGTATTGTAGCTCGCTATCATAACTTCTTTCTCTTGCTCTTTCTTCACTAGATGAGCTTCGTACTGCTCCAGCTTCTCATAAATCTTTTTCACTTCAGCAAATTGCTTCTCTACTTCTATTTTCTTCTGAGCAACAAGCTCCTTCTCTTCTCTTTGCTCCGCCAAAATATCCCGATCCTGCGACAGAATCGATTGAAGAGCATCGAATCGATCAATAAAATCTGTAAAGCTAGTCGCACTTAAGAGTACGTCCATATAAGATACAAAACCGTTCGTATACATAAGACGCATACGAGATTGCAGCAGCTCATCGCGTGTCACTACACGCTCTTCAGCCTGCTCCAGCTCAAGGCCGGTCTGCAGCAATTCCTCTTCCTTCGCATCGCTTTGTGCTTGCATCTTTGTTTTGTTGATGACGACATTATCGATCTCTGCCATCAAATTAGCGATAGAAGCTTCCGCTTCTGTTTTTTTCCCAAGGATAGTTACCTTCTCATTCTCTGCTGTCTTAGCCTGATTATGAGCATTAGCGGCCTGGCGCTCTGCTTTAGCTGCGCGTTGCTCCGCTTCCTTCATTTCCGCCTTAGCGGCAGCTATTTGTTTCTTTATTTCGCTAAGAGAAGCTGCTTCTCCTCCTGTTGGTTGCATAACAAATACCGCAAGCATCATCGTAACTGTGAATAACAGCCATTTCCTCTTCTTCACTTTCGCATCCTCCTACACTTTCAAATACTTGCGTATCGAGATCGTGCTGCCCCAAATGCCGATTAATGTTCCGAGTACGATGAGCAGCGTGGCAGTCAGCATTCCTGACTCCTCTACCGTGACGAGCTTAATCATCATTAGCGATAATTCCATTTGCGTAAATTTCACAAGCTGCGAGTAACCTGCAAGCACAGCTACCGTTGTAATAACCGAGCTAATAATTCCAATCAGTGCACCTTCAATGAAAAACGGCCAGCGAATAAATGAATTCGTCGCGCCAACCAGCTTCATAATGCCAATTTCTCTGCGTCTTGCAATAATGGTCATTTTGATCGTGTTCGAGATCAGGAACATTGCTGTTACGGATAGACCTACAACAACGACGATACCTATGTAACGCAAAGCATTTGTAATTTTGAAAAGAGTCTCGACTGTGCCTTGTCCATATTTGATTTTGGCAATCGGTATAAGCTCATCTGCTTTATTGATCGCATCGATCTGTTTTGCTGCATCCTCGATCGATTGCGGCTCATAAACCTCTACCGTAAATGAATCCGGCAGCGGATTTTTTTCCTTCTCATAACCATCCAGCAAATCCTTGTTCTCATCACCTAGGTTTTTACGAAGCAGCTCTAGTCCCTCTGCTTTAGACACAAATGTTACTTGCTTTACCTCTGTTAAATTGCCGATTTTGTTCTGAAGCTCTGTTATCTTCGCTTTGTCTACATTTAGCTGTAGGAACACACGAATTTGCACTTGACTCTCGATCTGTGCCGCCATGGAATTGACGTTGAGTGCGAGCAATAAAAACACGCCAAGAATGAACAAGGATATAAATATCGAGCTTACTGAAGCAAACGACATCCAGCCATTTCGAATGATGTTTTTGGCGCCTTCTCGCAGATGACGGAGTATAGTTCTAAGCTTCATAGCCGTACTCCCCTCTAGCCTCGTCACGTACGATATTGCCGTTCTCGATTGCAATGACGCGCTTGCGTATGGAGTTAACGATATCTTTATTGTGGGTAGCCATTACGATGGTTGCACCGCGGAAGTTGATTTCCTCAAGCAAGTTCATAATGCCCAGCGACGTTTCCGGGTCCAAGTTGCCTGTGGGCTCGTCCGCTACGATAACAGATGGGTTATTTACAATCGCTCGTGCAATCGATACACGCTGCTGCTCACCGCCCGACAACTGTGCCGGCAGGCTTGCATGCTTATGCTTCAGTCCTACGAGCTCAAGCACCTCCATCGTTCGCCTCTTAATGACGCGGGTTGGGGCTTCTATAACCTCCATGGCAAATGCAACGTTTTCAAATACGGTTAACTTGGGTAATAGTCTAAAGTCCTGAAAAATAACGCCAATATTTCGTCGAACAAATGGAATTTTTCGCGGCTTCAACTTTCCTATATTAAATCCATTAACAGAAATCTGTCCTTTTGTCGGTACTTCCTCGCGATAAATCAATTTCATAAATGTTGACTTCCCTGCACCTGATGGTCCTACTAGATAAACAAACTCGTTGCGATCTATACGAACAGAGACGCCTTTTAACGCATGCGTTCCGTCGGTGTACGTTTTCCATATGTCTTGCATCTCAATCACATTATCACATCCTGTTTATAGTCAGTACTACTATTTCGACAGTTTGTGCTGAATTCCTTCATAAGGAGCTCGCTTTCCTCATTTTTCACAAATCTCATAATCGAAGCAATTGTCGAATCAACCTCCTATTACGTATTAGACAAAATTGCAGAGTAAGCTGCATATACATATAAGACTGCTTTTTTAACATATAAGCATTTATAAGTTTGTTAGCTTATAAAGGGCTTATATTTCTCCGTCAAAAACCGCTTCAGCGTCCTGAGGTCGCCGAAGGCGTTTTTGCTTGACATGCAGAAAGGAGTGATTCATATCATAAAACGTATCCATATTGGCATTATCATCGCAGCATCGCTGCTTCTTATTGCAGCAGTAGGTTGGGGCTTTATTTGGAATTATGCACAGCAAAAAACAGTTCCTGATGGGGTTGATGCCGGCGGCATCGCTGTTGGCGGCATGAAAGTAACAGATGCCCTTAAGCTGCTTGAGGAATATGAGAGCTCGCTGCAGCAGCGCACCATTACCATTCATGCAGCTGCCAATGCCGGCGACAGCAAGCAGTGGACCGTAAACGAGCTTGGGTATAAAGCGGAATTCAAAACCATTCGCGAGGCATTATTGAAGCTGGACGAAGGTGAAATATGGGATCGTGCCGTTTACCGCTATCAGTTCCCCAAACAATATGAGCTCTCGCAAGCTTGGAATTCAGACGCCTTTGATGCCGCACTTCGCAAGCAGTGGAGCTGGATTGAAAAGAGTGCTACCAAAAATGCTGTCCGAAGGATCACAGATACCGACCAAGTCATCTACGAACCGCATGTTGATGCTTTTCGCTTGGATACTGGAAAGCTTGCCGATCAGGTAAATGATTGGGTTATCATAAAAAGGGAGAATATCGGAGCACCTGTTGAGAAGGCCTTTGAAGCTGAGCTGCCAATTACCGTCATTCATCCGGAAGTGACGCTTGAGAAATTGAGGGATGAAGGCATTGAGCGAAAAATCATATCATTTTCCACTGATTTCAGGACGAGCGCAGAAGGACGTGCCCATAACGTGACTGTAACGGCAGAAACGCTCAATGATTGGGTGCTTGCGCCAGATGAAATATTTGATTATGACAAGCTCATTACGAGAGCAGAGGAATTATATGAGTATCGGGAGGCGCCCGTTATTTTGAACGGCAAGCTTGTTCCAGGTATCGGCGGCGGTATTTGCCAAGTCTCAAGTACACTTTATAACGCTATTCTTCGAGCAGGGCTAGAAATTGTTGAGCGGCGGAATCACTCTTTGCCTGTTGCTTATTTGCCTATTGGCCAAGATGCTACTTATGCAGGTGGTGCGATTAACTTTCGGTTCAAAAACACAACGGGTAAATATCTCATCATTCGCACCTCAGTAGATGATCGCAAACTGACGATCAAGCTGTTCGGTACGATGAAAGAAAACGAAAAATATGATATCGAATCGGTAACGCTCAAATCGATTGCCCCTGCCATTCAGGAGAAAACAAATGCTCGCCTATCGCCAGGCCAGAAGGTTACTGTGGAATCAGGAAAACAAGGTTATGTTGTAGAAACATACCGTACGTTTACGCGTGACGGCAAGGTTATCTCCCGTGACCGCTTGTCGCGCGATACGTACAAGGCTCAGCCAACCATCGTTGAGGTTGGTCCAATGAAAGGCGGGAAAGGGCCGTCGGCAACGCCGACTCCGCCACAGCAAACGACAGAGCCGCTGCTTGAGGACGGCGTTTTTTAGGAGAACGGTGCAAGCAAAGTGCGGGCTGCTAACGAATATAGCAAAAAAAGCAGTTCAGATCGCTGCCTCCAAGGCAACGCTGAACTGCTTTTTATTTTATAAACCTTATTTCGCTAAAGAGCGATATCCATTATCTGCTGCGTTCAAGATACTCGGTCACCCAAGCTGCAGTTTGCTCTAGAGCCACCTCTGCGCGACCAATCGCATCTTGCACTTGTGTTTTTGCTGTGCCGCCGTAAACGTTACGAGCATTAACAACCTGTTCTGGTTGAAGCACGGCATAAATGCGATCATCGAACAACGATGAGAACTTTTTGAACTCTTCCAGCGTCAGGTCCAGCAAGTATTTGTTTTGCTCGATGCAATACAATACCGTTTTGCCGATAACCTCATGCGCTTGGCGGAAAGGCAAGCCTTTGCCAACAAGGAAGTCCGCAATATCTGTTGCGTTCGAGAAGTCCTGATTAACGGCTTGACGCATCCGTTCCTTGTTCACCTTCATCGTTGCGATCATTGGAGCGAACAGCTGAAGCGCGCCTTGCAGCGTCTTCACCGTATCGAACATGCCTTCTTTGTCTTCCTGCATGTCTTTGTTGTAAGCAAGAGGCAGTGACTTAAGAACCGTCAACAAGCCAACAAGGTCTCCGTAAACGCGTCCCGTTTTACCGCGAACAAGCTCGGGTACGTCTGGGTTTTTCTTTTGCGGCATAATGCTGCTGCCTGTGCAGAATGCATCGTCCAGCTCAACAAAGTGGAATTCCGTGCTCGACCAAAGGATTAGCTCCTCGCTAAGGCGCGAAAGATGCATCATGATGATCGATGCGTCCGCAAGAAACTCAACAATGAAGTCACGATCGCTTACCGCATCCAAGCTGTTCTCATAAACACGGTCAAACTTAAGCTGGCTCGCCACATAATGGCGATCGATTGGGAAGGTTGTGCCTGCCAAAGCGCCTGCTCCAAGTGGAAGTACATTGATGCGCTTGTAGCTATCCTGCAAACGCTCAATATCGCGTCCAAACATTGATACGTAAGCCATCAAATGATGTGCAAACAGGATCGGCTGCGCACGCTGCAAATGCGTGTAACCAGGTACAATGGTATCAATGTTAGCTTTTGCTTGCTCGATAAGTGCAGATTGAAGCTTATAAAGCATATCTACGAACTCGACAACGCGCTTGCGAAGCCATAAATGCATATCCGTCGCCACTTGATCGTTCCGGCTGCGTCCTGTATGCAGCTTGCCGCCTACAGAACCAACATCGTCGATTAGCGTCTTTTCGATATTCATATGGATATCTTCGTCTCCGATTGAGAACTCGATATCATCACGTTTGATGCGTTGAAGGACGCGGTGCAGCCCGTCCTTAATCTTCTCAACGTCATCCAGCGGAAGAATACCTTGCTTGCCCAGCATCGTTACATGAGCCAGACTTCCTTGAATATCCTCTTCAGCGAGTTCCTTGTCGAACATGATTGATGCTGTGTATTCCTCTACCAATTGGTCCGTTTTTTTTGTAAAACGACCGCCCCATAATTTACTCACTGGTTCGTAACACTCCCTTGTAAACCTTATTTATTGCTAACTGCCGACGATACTTTTAGACGCAATGCGTTCAGACGGATGAAGCCAGTCGCATCCCCTTGATCGTATGCTTGCGTTGGATCAGCTTCCATCGTTGCAATATCAGGGTTGTACAAGCTCACTGGGCTTTGTACGCCTGCTCCGATAACATTTCCTTTATACAGCTTCAAGCGAACAACGCCGCTCACATTTTTTTGCGATTCCGTCACAAGTGCTTGCAAAGCAAGACGCTCAGGCGCGAACCAGAAGCCGTTGTATACGAGCTGGCTATATTTTGCAATCAACGAATCACGAAGATGCATAACCTCGCGGTCCATTGTTAATGATTCCATTTTGCGGTGAGCTGTGAACAAAATTGTGCCGCCTGGTGTTTCGTACACGCCGCGGCTCTTCATGCCGACGAAACGGTTCTCAACCATATCAACGCGTCCGATGCCGTGCTTGCCGCCAAGCTCATTCAGCGTATCCATAACTTCTAGCGGGCTAAGCTCTTTGCCGTTAATAGCTGTGCAATTGCCCTCTGCAAAAGTAAGCTCAACATATTCTGCTTTATCCGGCGCATTCTCAGGAGATACGCTTAGCACATACATGCTTTCGTTTTCTTCAGAGCTAGGATCGAACCAAGGATCTTCCAGCATGCCGCTCTCAAAGCTGATATGCAGCAGGTTGCGGTCTGTCGAATAAGGCTTCGCAGCAGACGCCGTAACTGGAATATTGTGTTTCTCTGCATAAGCGATCATTTCCGCACGACCCGGGAATTCTTCACGGAATGCTTCAAGGCGCCATGGCGCGATAACGCCGATCTCAGGAGCAAGTGCAGCAGCAGTCAGCTCAAAACGAACCTGATCGTTGCCTTTGCCTGTAGCGCCGTGTGCGATATAAGCTGCGCCTTCTGCACGAGCGATATCAACCATACGCTTAGCGATAAGCGGACGGGCAATGGAAGTACCGAGCAAATATTGACCTTCATAAAGCGTTCCCGCTTGGAACATCGGGTAGATGAAGTCTTTGGCAAATTCATCGCGAAGATCGTCGATGTACACTTTAGAAGCGCCCGTTGCGAGTGCTTTTGCTTCCAAGCCGTCCAGCTCATCCTTTTGACCGATATCTGCTGTAAATGCGATGATTTCTGCGTCATAAGTTTCTTTCAACCATTTGAGGATAACCGAAGTATCCAAGCCTCCGGAGTAGGCGAGTACGATTTTTTCTTTTGCCATAGTATTGTTTTACTTCCCTTCGAATAAATTCATATATTTATAGCTTTTAAGCTAGGACATAATTGCTGCCATAATCGCTTTTTGTGCATGAAGACGGTTCTCTGCCTGGTCGAAAATAATCGAACGATCGCCGTCGATTACGCCTTCACTCACTTCTTCGCCGCGGTGTGCAGGCAAGCAGTGCATGAAGAGATAGTCCTTCTTCGCATATTTTGTAATCGCCTCATTAACCTGATAGGCCGCAAAAGCAATCTCGCGTTCCTTCTGCTCTGCTTCTTGACCCATGCTCGCCCACACATCCGTGTACACGATATCAGCGTCAGCAATAGCTTCCTTCGGATCGCGGCAAATGTGAATTTGCGAGCCTGTCTCAGCAGCATGATCCTTCGTTTGCTGAATAATGTCGGCATCCGGCTCGTAACCCTCAGGAGTCGCAACAGACATATGAAGGCCAAGCTTCGCAGCGCCCATCAACAGGGAATGAGTCATATTGTTGCCATCGCCGATATAGGCAATTTTCAACCCTTCCAAACGACCCTTTTGCTCAAGAATGGTTTGGTAATCCGCAAGCGCTTGGCATGGATGTGAAAGATCCGTCAAACCGTTAATGACCGGAATCGTCGCTCCACGAGCAAGCTCAACCACTTTGCGATGCGCAAATGTACGAATCATAATACCATCTAGATAACGGGACAACGTTTGGGCTGTATCCCAGATCGTTTCGCCGCGACCGATTTGCAGGTCATTTCCACTTAAGAATAGACCTTGACCGCCAAGCTGGTACATCCCAACTTCGAACGAAACGCGCGTACGTGTAGACGATTTTTCAAAGATCATGCCAAGCGTCTTGCCTTTTAGAATATGGTGAGTTTCGCCTGCTTTTTGTTTTTGCTTCAAATCAATCGCTAGGTCGATCAAGTAACGAATTTCCTCTGGCTTAAAATCAACCAGCATGAGAAAGTCGCGCCCCTTCAAGCTTTGCGCCAAATCCTCGTTTACTATTCCTTGCATGGTAGCCCTCCTTCAGCTTAAAACAATGTTCTAGCATTTATGATTTAACGACTGGTCGCTTCGCTTCCAATAGTTCGACTAATAACGCAACAGCAATATCTATTTCTTCATCCGTAACGAGTAAATTAGGCAATAGGCGGATGACATTTGGCCCTGCCGAAATGGCGATTAGACCACGTGTCTGAGCCTCGTTCAAAATATCGGCAATCGGCTCTGCGCATGCAATGCCTACTAGCAGGCCAAGCCCGCGAACCTCATGAACAAATTCATTTCCTGCAAGCTTCTCGCGAAGCTGCGAAATGAGATATTCGCCTTTTTGCGCTGCGCGCTCCGATAAATTGTCACCAACAATTGTCTCTAGAGTTGCCTTTACAACTGCTGTTGCAATCGGCGTCCCGCCGAAAGTTGAGCCATGGCTGCCTGCGGTAAAGCCTTCACGAAGCTTTTCCTTTGCTGCCATCGCGCCAACAGGAAAGCCGCTTCCAAGACCTTTCGCCATCGTGAAAATATCAGGCTCAATGCCGTAGTGCTCATATGCGAACAGCTTGCCTGTACGCCCCATTCCTGTTTGAATCTCATCCACAATAAGAAGGATGCCTTGCTTCTCGCATAACGCAACAAGTTCCTTCATATAACCTGGATCAACTGGATAAATACCGCCCTCCGCTTGCACCATTTCCAGCATGACTGCTGCAGTCTGATCAGATACAGCCGCTTCAAGCGCAGCTAGGTCGTTCAGCGGGATGGTTTTGAAGCCAGCCGGCAGCGGCGCAAAACCTTCCTTCACCTTATCCTGGCCAGTTGCCGTAAGCGTAGCTAGCGTACGGCCATGAAACGATTGCTCAAAAGTAATAATTTCGAACCGGCCATTGTTCAGTACCTTCTGATTGTAACGGCGTGCAAGCTTGATAGCCGCTTCATTCGCTTCAGCGCCCGAGTTGCAGAAAAATACAGCATCCGCGCAGCTATTGTCGGTAATGAGCTTGCCTGCATCCGCTTGGTTCGGAATATGGAACAGATTTGATACATGCCACAATTCATCGAGCTGCTTAACAAGCGCCGCTTTGATTTGTTTAGGAGCATGCCCTAGATTTGTAACAGCAATACCGCTCATAAAATCAAGATATTTATTTCCTTTATCATCCCATAACCAGCTGCCTTCACCTTTTACCAATGCCATTGGATATCTTGCATAGGTTGGAAAAAGAGATTGGTCAGCTGCAGCTGTTGCATTCGTTTCACTCATCGACCTTACACCCGCCCTTCATGGATTTGAACAATTCGTGTACCGACGCCGCCTTCGCGTACCGCTCTCGTCAGCACACCCGGCTCCTCGCCGCTTACGATCACAACTTCACGCACACGTCCTTGAATGCACTGAATGGCTGCGCGAACTTTTGGAATCATGCCGCCGTAAATCTCGCCGCTCGTTATCATCTCTTCGATCTCAGCAACGGAGACAACGGGAAGCACCTGCTTCTGTCCATCTATTGTTTTGAGAATGCCGGGCACATCCGTTACAACGATCATTCGCTCTACTCCGAGATGGGACGCAACAGCGCCTGCAGCCGTATCCGCATTAATGTTGTAGCGCTGCCCTTGATCATCAATACCAATTGGTGCAATAACCGGAATGTAACCCATGCCCATGACACCTTCAATAATCTCAGCATTTACATCGGTTACGTCGCCAACAAAACCAATCTCGGCAGCATTCGCAACTGGCTGCGCTTGAATGAGCTTGCCGTCCACCCCGGATAGTCCGAGTGCCTTCGCGCCGTTGATTTGAATTTTACGCACAATTTCTTTATTGATACGTCCTGCTAGCACCATCTCAACGATGTCAAGCACAGCATCGTTTGTTACACGCAGACCGTTAACAAATCCCGTCTCGATCCCCAGCTTGCCAAGCGTTTCCGATATTGCTGGGCCACCGCCGTGTACAATGACCGGAAGAACGCCGGAGAGCTGAAGCTCCCGCAACTCGTCAAAAAAGCTGTTAGGAAGCGCCGCTAGCGTACTGCCTCCGCATTTCATTACAAATCGTTGCTCCGTCACTGTTCCATACCCTCCAAGCATCTACTTTGCTTATGTCCGATATGCCGCATTAATGCGAACATAGTCATAGGTCAAATCGCAGCCCCATGCTGTTGCCGTTCCTTCGCCATTATGTAAGTCAACGCGAATAACAACGGTATCGCCTTTCAAATATTCCAAGGCAACCTCTTCATCAAATACAACAGGACGGGATTGCTCAAGCGTCAAAATATCGCCAAGTCGAATGTCAACTGTCTCTGGATTAACCGGCTGGCCCGCACGGCCTACTGCCGCAATAATACGTCCCCAGTTCGCGTCCGCTCCAAACACGGCCGATTTCACAAGTGACGACCCGATAACCGTCTTTGCAATCGCTTGTGCTGAATCGTCGCTTACCGCACCGTTCACTTGCACCTCAACGAGCTTAGTTGCGCCTTCGCCATCACGGGCGATTGCTTTGGCAAGCACCTCGCATACATGACGGATAGCCGCTACAAAAGCTGCCCAGCCTTCGTGGGCTTCTGTCAGCTCCGAGTTGCCAGCAAGTCCACTCGCCATAGCAACCAGCATATCGTTCGTGCTTGTATCTCCATCAACGGTAATCATATTGAAAGTCAGATCCGTCGCAAGGCGCAGCACCTTCTGAAGCGCTTCGCTTCCAATGGCTGCATCTGTCGTTACAAATCCAAGCATCGTCGCCATATTCGGATGAATCATGCCAGAGCCTTTGGCAGCACCTGAGACATATACACGTTTGCCGTCCAGCTCAAGCTCCACGCATACCATCTTTTGAACCAAATCTGTCGTTAAAATCGCTTGGCAAAAATCATCCGCGCCTGCGCGATCTCCGCCCAGCTTAGCAGGCAGGCCATCGATGCCTGCGCGTACTTTGTCCATTTTCAAAAGCTCGCCAATAACGCCTGTAGATGCTACGGCTACCTGTTCAGAAGATACGCCGATTGATTCCGCAAATCTAGAGCGCATTTCGTATGCGTCCGCTTCGCCTTGCTTGCCTGTGCACGCATTCGCATTGCCGCTATTTACAAGCACAGCACGCAGAACGCCGCCAGCACCGATACTCTCACGAGTTACTTGAAGCGGAGCAGCTTGAAATACATTCGTTGTATATACGCCCGCTGCTGCTGCTGGAACCTCGCATACGATTGCGCCAAGATCGTGACGCGTCGTTTTTTTGAGACCACAGTGCAATCCACCTGCTTTGAAGCCTTGAGGCGTTGTTATCGAGCCGTCAGCGACGACCGAGAACAAGGCTGTTTTATCCTGTCCCATCGTAAAATCGTATCTCCTTCACCTGTATGAGTATGGTTATAAGATCAGTAGGAATGTTTTCGTTATTAATTAAGGATAAACGGGAACGAATTGCAAACCGAGCGTCTCGTCCCAGCCCATCATCAGGTTCAAGTTTTGAATCGCTTGACCCGCAGCGCCTTTAACCAGGTTGTCGATAACAGAAACGATAGTTACACGATTCGTACGCTCATCGACGGCAAAGCCGATATCGCAATAGTTGGAGCCCCAAACTTCTTTAGTAGAAGGCCATTGTCCCTCTGGACGAATACGCACAAACTTGCGTCCTTCATAGTAGGAACGATAGAGATCAATAAAATCGCTAGTGCTCCGCTCGCCTTGAATGACAGCATACATCGTAGACATAATGCCGCGTGTCATTGGCACGAGATGAGTTGTAAAGGTAGTCACGACCGGCTTATTAGCCGTATGAGATAACACCATTTCAATTTCTGGAATATGTTGATGCTGATTTAGCTTATATGCTCTTAAATTTTCATTAAGTTCTGAATAATGAGTGCCTAGCGACGCACCGCGGCCAGCACCGGAAACGCCTGACTTGGCGTCAATGATGATGGTAGACGGGTCAATCCAGCCTTCTTTGACAGCTGGGAGAAGACCTAACAGCGTCGCAGTTGGGTAACAACCCGGATTAGAAATAAATGGAGCATCCTTCACTTGGTCGCCGTATATTTCCGCAAGGCCAAACACCGCTTGCTTCAAGTAAGCCTCATCCGCTGCAGGCTTCTTATACCACTGCTCATATAATGCTGGCGATTTCAAACGGAAATCTCCTGATAGATCAATAATTTTCAAACCAACTTCAAGCAAAGCTGGAACCAGCTTAGCTGCCACGCCAGCAGGTGTAGCTAGAAATACAACATCTGCCTTTGCTTTAATCGCAGCAGGATCGACATCATCAAGAAGCTCTTCGCTAATGCCGATGAGGTGTGGATATCCTTCTGTTATTGACGTACCTGCGCTGGATGACGAAATGACCGATGCCACCTCTGCCAGCGGATGGGATGCGAGCAATCGAATGAGTTCTACACCGCCATAGCCAGTTGAACCGATAATCGCTATTTTCACCTTTATGCTCATGTTAATCTCTCCCCGAAACTAGATGCTGCAAGCTATCTTTTCCCCTACTATGCAGCTTCATCTATTGCTCTTTCCGCACGCGGAAAGGATGTTTTCTTCCACAACTTATAATTGTACAACATTCGGAAGTTGATGGAAATACGCACATTGTTTCGTATTATTATACATTCGAATTCATATTAATACAACGAACAAATGATGATAATTTTGCTCAATTTATGAATTGTTTGAGAGATGGATTCATTAAAACAAGAACAAATGTTCTCTTTTCATTTTAGCACAAAAAACTCGTTAATGGTATCGTTTGGATATTATTTTGTTAGCTGTCCAGCTTGAAGCCCTGACCAATTACCTCTGCTGTATTGCTAATTATTACAAAGCTGCCAGGATCAATAGACTTCACAATTTGCTTTAGCTTCGGCACCTCATTCTGGCCGACTACTACCATCAATACCGTTCGCCCTACGCCAGTATATCCGCCATGACCATCAAGCCGCGTCAAACCACGATCCAAATCATTAAGAATCGCTTCAGCAACATCATCCGAATGGTCGCTGATTATAAAAGCTACCTTAGATAGCTGCAATCCGCTTTGTACAAAATCAATCGTCTTGCTTGTCACGAATAAACCAATCAAAGCGTATAGCGCAACCTCAGGAGAAATGATTATTCCAGCCGCAATAATGACGCAGCCGTCGAAACAAACGATCGCTAAGCTAAGCGGAAGGCCTGTGTAGCGATGTAAAATTTGCGCAGCTAAATCCAAGCCGCCTGTTGAAGCCCCTCCTCGAAAAACAAGTCCGAGCCCTAGACCAACCCCGATACCGCCATAAATAGCCGCAAGCAGCGGATTGTCCGTAGGTGATGGCCAGCCATTTGACAGCAGCACAAATAGCGGCAAAATAATCGATCCTAGCGCTGTTTTTGCGCCAAATCGTTTGCCAAGCAGCCACAAACCCGCGATAAACAGCGGTATATTAATCGCCCATTGCGTGATAGCAGGAGTAATGCCTGCTGCTCTTTGGACGAGAATAGATATACCCGATACGCCCCCGGAAGCGATTCCATTGGGTACCATGAACATATTGAAGCTAATCGCTACGATAGCTGAACCAATCAGAAGCTGAACTATATTCCATACGGATTGGGTTCGCGGACTATAACTGCGTCCACCTTTTCTCCGCTTCGCCGTGCTTTCTTTCATCCCTTTTTATCTCCTCGCAAGCCGATTATCGCAAAAAGAAGAGTTCCACACGTTTACCGTGTTGGAACTCTTCACTGAAGCTATCCATTTGTATATGGTCGCAAATTACTCGTGACGAATCTGATGACGCAAATATCCATCGATAAAAGGGTCGATGTCGCCATCCATAACCGCGCCGACATTACCTGTCTCTACAGAAGTACGGTGATCCTTCACCATGCTATAGGGATGGAAAACATAAGAACGGATTTGGCTTCCCCACGCGATTTCCGATTGATCGCCGCGTATTTCCGCCAAATGCTTCATCTGCTCCTCGATCTTCCGATCATACAGCTTAGAACGAAGCATCTTCATCGCACGTTCCCGGTTCTGAATTTGTGAACGCTCCTGCTGGCAAGCAACCACAATGCCTGAAGGGATGTGGGTAATACGTATAGCCGACTCCGTCTTATTGACGTGCTGACCGCCTGCTCCACTTGCGCGGTACGTATCCACCTTAAGATCTTCAGTTCGGATTTCGATCTCAATGCTGTCATCGATTTCTGGGACTACATCACAGGAAGCAAACGACGTGTGACGTCGACCAGCAGAATCAAACGGAGAAATGCGAACCAAACGGTGTACGCCTTTCTCTGCCTTCAAATACCCGTAAGCATTAAAGCCCTTCACCAAAATGGTGACACTTTTAATGCCGGCCTCATCACCGGGCAAGTAATCAAGAAGCTCAACCTTGAAGCCGCTCTTCTCCGCCCAGCGCGTGTACATCCTGTAAAGCATTAAACCCCAGTCCTGAGACTCCGTACCGCCAGCACCAGGATGAAGCTCAAGAATCGCATTAAGCTTATCGTAAGGCTGATTAAGCAGCAGTTGAAGCTCGAACTCGCTAATTTTGCGCATGAGCTTCTCCACGCCGCTCACGACGTCTGATGCAAGCGACTCATCGCCTTCATCTTCCGCCAGCTCCAGCATCATCTGAAGATCTTCCTGCTCGCTGTTCAACCCGTCGTAATGATCCACAACTGACTTCACCGCATTAAGCTCAGAAATAACGCTTTGCGCTTTGTCATTATCATCCCAAAAATCAGGGAAAGTCATCTTCTCCTCGAAATTAGCAATCATTTCTTGCTTAAGATCTAAGTCAAAGGGACCCCCTAAGCTCTTGGAGCCGCTTGGCCATTTCACGCAGGTCTTGTTTAACCGTTATGTCTATCATAGCTTCCGCTTCACCTCAAAATAATGGTTCATTCTTTATTTTATGCCATGCTATTTAATGCCGTTCCTTACTTGCCGTGGCACTGCTTGTATTTCTTGCCGCTGCCGCAAGGACATGCATCATTACGACCTACACGGTCCTCACGTTTAGCAGGGCGCTTCTCCATAGCTTCTCCGCCGCCGCTTGTTGTAGTCGTTTGGCCTTGAGCTACTTCTTGACGCTCCAGGTTGCTCTCTACGCGTGCCTTCATAATGTATCTTGCAACTTCCTCGTGGATGCTCTCGATCATTTCCTTGAACATCTCGAAGCCTTCAAATTGATATTCACGAAGCGGATCAGTACCGCCGTATGCACGCAGGTGGATACCTTGACGGAGTTGATCCATCGCATCGATGTGATCCATCCATTTGCTATCTACCGCACGAAGCACAACGACTTTCTCGAATTCGCGCATCGTTTCTTCCCCAAGCTCTGCTTCACGCTCATCATAGGAAGCAACAACTTCAGCATAAATGTAATCGATGATTTCTTCCTTCTCTTTGCCCCAAATCTCTTCCTTGGTCAAAGATCCTTCTTGCAGGAAGTTCGCTTGCGCATAATCAACGATTGCTTGAAGATCCCACTCCTCTGGAATATCCTCCGAACAGTGAGCTTCAACTATACGTTCGATGACAGGCTTAAGCATTTCCATAACTTCTTGGCGGATGTTCTCCGAACCAAGAATATCACGGCGCTGCTTATAGATAACCTCACGCTGTTGGTTCATAACATCATCGTATTGTAGAACAACTTTCCGAATGTCAAAGTTATTGCCCTCAACGCGTTTCTGCGCGGATTCAATCGCTCTAGAAATCATCCGGCTCTCAATCGGTTGATCCTCATCCAGTCCTAGCTTATCCATCATGCCCATAATATTCTCAGAACCGAAGCGGCGCATCAGCTCATCCTCAAGCGATAGATAAAACTGTGATGAACCTGGATCGCCTTGACGTCCAGCACGACCACGCAGCTGGTTATCGATCCGACGGCTTTCATGGCGCTCTGTACCAATGATGTGCAAACCGCCTAGTTCAGCAACCTCATCACCTAGCAAAATATCGGTACCACGACCAGCCATGTTCGTTGCGATCGTTACGGAGCCTGCTTGACCAGCTCTCGAAATAATTTCTGCCTCTTCCGCATGGAACTTCGCGTTGAGCACTTTGTGCGTAACGCCTCTGCGCTTCAGCATATCTGATAATTTCTCCGAGTTCTCGATAGAAATTGTACCTACGAGCACTGGTTGATTTTTACTGTGGCGTTCTACGATTTCTTCCACGACCGCTTTGAATTTACCGAGTTCGGATTTGTAGACAACATCTGCAATATCCTTACGGATCATGGAACGGTTAGTAGGCACTTGAATAACGTCGAGTCCATAAATACGCTTGAACTCTTCTTCCTCTGTCTTCGCAGTACCCGTCATACCAGCAAGCTTGCGATACATACGGAAGTAGTTTTGGAATGTAATTGTCGCAAGGGTCATGCTCTCGTTCTGAACCTTCAGATCTTCCTTCGCTTCAATCGCTTGGTGAAGACCATCGCTATAACGACGTCCAGACATTAAACGACCAGTAAATTCATCAACGATGACAACTTCTTCTTCTTCCACAACATAATCCACATCGCGCTTCATAATGAAGTTCGCTTTTAGCGCTTGCTGTATGTGGTGGTTGAGCGTTACATTCGCATGATCGAATAGGTTCTCGATTTGGAATGCCTTCTCCGTCTTCTCAACGCCTGCCTCAGTCAGCATAACGCTGCGAAGCTTAATATCGATCGTGAAATCCTCTTCAGGCTTCAAACGGCTAATAAAGCGGTCTGCGGCGAAGTAGAGCTCTGTTGATTTAGCAGCCTGTCCAGAAATAATAAGCGGAGTCCGCGCTTCATCGACAAGAATGGAATCCACTTCATCGATAATGGCGAAATAAAGAGGACGCTGAACCATTTGTTCTTTGTATAGCACCATGTTGTCACGCAAATAATCAAAACCAAATTCATTATTTGTACCATACGTAATATCGCATGCATATGCTTCTTGCTTCTCGTCATGCGACAAGCCGTGAAGGTTACATCCGACAGTCATGCCTAGGAAGCCATACAGCTGTCCCATAAGCTCACTATCACGTTGCGCTAGATAATTATTGACCGTGATAACATGTACGCCTTTGCCAAGCAATGCGTTCAAATAAACCGGAAGCGTCGCAACGAGCGTTTTACCTTCACCCGTTCTCATCTCCGCAATTTTACCTTCATGAAGAACGATACCGCCGAGCAGCTGCACATCAAAGTGACGCATGCCAAGCGTACGCTTGGATGCTTCTCTAACTGTTGCAAAAGCTTCAGGCAATATTTTATCTAATGTCTCGCCTTTTTCAATTCTTGCTTTGAATTCCTCAGTTTTCGCGCGAAGCGCATCGTCAGATAAAGCAGTGAATTTTGACTCAATCGCATTTATTTCATCTACCGTCCGTTGGATCCGCTTTACCTCGCGCTCGTTATGGTCACCAAATATCTTTTTCACTAATCCGAGCATGGAATTCCCCTTTCGTAGTAACGCCTCTTTGCATTAAATTGTATCAGTTTGTCGACACCGCCGCAACGAGGATGATTGTAAAAGAAAAAGCCTCTCTCCATAAAGGAGAAAAGGCTCTTCAATGTTGTGTATAATGATTGCTAGCCTTGCTCAATTAAACCATATTTCCCGTCACTTCGTTTGTACACAACACTGACCTCTTTGTTGTCCACATTCGAGAAGACGAAGAAATTATGTCCGACCATATTCATTTGCAAAATCGCTTCTTCCACATCCATAGGCTTGAGTGCAAAACGCTTAGTACGAACGAGCTCTAGATCATCCTCTTCTTCCAGGACGCCCACCGCGGAGCCTTCTTCTTTAAATAGAGCGCGTACACCGCTGCTTTGACGGAACTTACGATTTACTTTAGTTTTATGTTTACGTATTTGTCGTTCGAGTTTGTCCGCAACCAGATCAATCGATGCGTACATATCCTCGCTTTTCTCCTCGGCTCTTAGCATGACACCGGTGAGCGGTATGGTCACCTCAACTGCATGTTTCCCTTTGGTGACGGATAGTGTTACGTTAATTTCGGAGGTGATTGGTGCTTCAAAATATTTATCCAATCGGCTGAGTTTCTTTTCGACGTAGTCTCTCAATGCGTCTGTCACTTGAAAGTGTTGACCTCGAATGTTGTAGTTCATGGGGAACTCCTCCTTTACATAGTCTTATTATAGCATATGTAAGCGTTCAAATCAAAATAGTTTTTTATCAATTTAGAATATTCAGATAAATAAAACTATAGAACTAGTAGACTTGTCACAACTTAGTCACGGACACCCTATTTTACTTCAGACAACAAAAAAAAGCCCCGGTTTCCCGGAGCTTGGTAAGTTACTTGTTTAATGATCCAAATTATAGGTTGGCTGGATCAGCCGGATAATTACAGTTTAACTACGTTAGCTGCTTGTGGACCACGAGCGCCTTCAACAATATCGAATTCGACGGATTGGCCTTCTTCAAGAGTTTTGAAACCTTCAGTTTGGATAGCGGAGAAATGAACAAATACGTCGCCGCCTTGCTCAGTCTCGATAAATCCATAACCTTTTTCTGCGTTAAACCATTTAACTTTACCTTGCATGTGCAAACATTCCCTTCATCTTCAAATACTGTGAGGCATCGCTTTGTATAACCCACAATTTGACTATAACACCCACTTTATTGAATTGTCAAACAATTTATTGTAAGCGAATACATTTTGGTTTTGAGCTGTTTATGCCGTTTATCGGATCGTGTCGAAAGCTGGATTTTAATGCCTGGTCGTGGGATATGCAGAAAAAAATAAAGCCACCCATTGGGCGGCTCTCAAGCGTTATTTTAATTAAACAACTGTTGATTGTGTTTGTTTGAATGTATTGCCATTCGCTTGAGCAGCTAATTGATTGTATTGTTTAGCAGCCTGCATCCAAGTTTCTTTTAAATCAATCAGATGAGCAAGCACTTCTTCTGCCGGCTCTATATCTTTCTTCATATTCGCTTCAATTAGGCGAGTGTTAAAATATTCGTATAATTTAAGCAAGTTTTCTGAAATAGGGTTAGAGCGATCAATCGTAATGATGAACTCACTTATAATGTCCTGTACTTTTAAAAGGCTTATATTTGCGTCTTCATAGCGTTGTTCCTTGATCGCTTCAATTCCTTGACGGCAAAAACGGATAGCGCCATCGTAGAGCATAATAAGTAGTTGTCCTGGGGTAGCTGTTTGAATCGTACTTTGAAGATACTTATTACGTTGTTGAAGTTGCATTGTTTATCCTCCTAGAACTAAATTAAAATGTCATTTATGTGCTGTGTGAGTTCATCATCTTACAATAATGAATTAGCCTTTCTTATCGATAAGTATACCAGCCATTTCCCACATTTTAGCGACAAAATCCAACGTTTTCTCTGGAGGAATTTCACGAATGACTTCACCCGATGTACTGTCTAATACTTTCACTGAAATGATATTCGTTTGTTTATGCACAGAAAACTCTAGGTTTGTGCTTTTCCCTTCGATGGCCTTAATCGCTCTATCGATGGCCTTAACTAGCTGTTCTTCGCTAATAGCGACATGCTCACCGCGTGCCTCTGCCTTTTTCAATTCTGCTGAGCTAGTAAATTTAGATAGATTTTGCGAGTCGCTTGCCCCGTTAACACTTACTTTTTCTACTACAGAATTACTACTTTCAATACTAGCAGTACTTCGACTCAACGAGTTAATCGCCCCTGTTGACGGTATATTAGTGTTCATTACCTATCATTCCTTCCGCATCAATAGTCCTAGTTTATATATCGGCAACTATTCACTTTTGTGTTAGATGAAAACTTGTGTTTTGTTAGAGTCATTTTTGCTATATTTATGAAATAAAAATGGGCTTCTCCAAGGAGAAGCCCATGATTGCTTTATTTCTTTTTATCAAAAAACGCACCGTATGCCGAATAGGAGCTGCCATATTCGCCATACTGCTGATTTACCGCTTGTGTTTTCTTCATATTGACCATGTCTGATTCAAGGTCTCGTTTCCTGATATCCATGAGCGGAGTAATTTTCTTATCCGCTTCATAGGCTGGCTGAAGATACACCTTTTTTTGCGTATCTGTGAAAGATACACCTTGCTCTAACAATTCTGAAATATGATCTATAAGCTCTTGTCTCTTACTAAGAAGCTCAAGCCACTCTTCGGGTTCACTATATTCGTCTAATACTCTCTTCTCTAACGAAAGCGTGTATATCAAAAAATCGTTGAGTAGAGAATCTAGAGGGGCATTCATAAGCACTAACCCTCTCTTTCTGAAGCTTCGATAAACTGAATACTTCTTTATGACTTAGCTAACTCAACCTTGTTGTTGTTGTGATAACCAGTTTCCTTGAGCATTTGCTTTATTCATTGCAGTCTCCATCGCAGTGTACTTCTTCCAATATCTATTTTCCTTATCCTGCAATCGACTTTCCCATCTGCTTATATCCGAATTAATTCTTTTCAAGCCCTCACCAAGGATACTCTTATCTACAAGTGAAGCATTGCTGCCTGCTTTTTCAGTAAGCTTAGTCATCGTACTATTTAGCTGATTGTATAAGCGTTCTGCTAGTCCGCTCTCATTAAATTTTGTAGCAGGATCAGTGGAGCTGCTCGTCTTCGTAAACAGGTCCATTACAGCATTTCCATTTTTCGAAATAGCTTCACGTAACTTGGTTTCACTAATATATAGTTTACCATTCTCGTTATATGCACCAGTAGTAATTCCAATTTCACTTAGACTATCAAGCTTCGTATCCATACCGCTGCCTTTTACATTAGACATCAAAGCTTGACGCATTTGAGATAGTCCAGTTGAGAGCAGTGTGTCTTGACGTAATAAACCACTCTTAGCCTTCTCTTCCCATTGCTCAACTTGCTTGTCAGATAAGGATTGCTTCTCTTCTGCTAATAAAGGCTTAAAATCTTTGTAGGTACGTTCATCGACCTTTTTGTTTATTTTCTCAATTATTTCATTATACTTATCTACATAATCCTTAATTGATTTGAACATAGCATCTTCATCAGGTTTCAAATCGACCTTAGTAGTTCCTTTGCTTTTGATATTAAATTCCACACCATCAAATGTGAAGGTTGTACTATTAACAGAATAAGGAATACCGTTAATCTTCACGGTTTGTGCTTCAGCATCTGCTGATGACTGGAAACCTTGATTTGTAGAAAAATCTGTTATTGCTTTATTACTGTTCACTGTTCCTGTTGATAAACCGAGTTTGTTAATAGCTGGCAAATCAGTACTTTTAATCGTGATAGCCGCTGTTGCCCCAGTAGCCTTTGTTGTAAATGTAATGGATTTATCATCCTGCAAATAACTTGCGGTGACACCTGTTTTCGAAGAAAGAGCATTAACTTTTGCTAATATACTGTTAATGGAATCCCCTTTTTCCACTTTAATAATATCATTAGGATCTGAACCAATAGAAAAGGAATACTCTTCATTAAGTGCAATAGTTCCATCTTTCAAATTTTTATCTGCAGAAAATTTCACAGTCGCAGCCTTAGCTGCTGTTGGAAGCACATCTACTTCAACATTATATACAGAAGCGGTTGGGTTACCTTTTTGTTTTGCTGATACGATCGTATCATTGTCAGATGCCAGAACCTTTTTTTGATAAGTTCCTTGTAGTTTCATATCAAATGTTTTGTTCTTTAGGTCTGATAAGAGAGCGTTCATCTCTCTATATTGGTCTCGTCTCCATTCCTCAGTTTGCTTCTTCTGAAGAAGCTTATTTAACGGAGCACTCTCTGCCTTCATTAGTTTTTTAACAATAGATTCTGTATCCAAACCTGAGACTAAGCCACCCATACGAATTGAGTTTACCATGATAATCCTCCTACCTTTTCTCATTCATTTAAAATCAATATCCCGAGAGTATAATACTAGTAGTATCGGATTGAAATAGAATATTGTTTAGGGGAATTGGTAAATTAGATAAAATAGCAGTATAAAGTTTACATCATTTTTGTAGCACTTACTGTGGCAACCCATTTATTAACATCTTTTTCTCGTTTTTTTAATTTACAAGTAACAAAATAGGGCCTTCCGAAAGAAGCCCCTTATCAGTAAACATTATTATATACTTCGGATTATTTAGAAGTTTCCTTTATTTCTTTTAATTGTGATTGCATATGCTCCAATATTATTTTATCATCGTACCCAAGAAACTCACCGCGCTCCTGTAAAATTTGAATGAATTCATCTTCACTAGTAGGATTAATCCATCGTTGTTCCTTGTAATGATAAATTCTCAGCACAGTAGATGGGTTTCCGAATACAACGCAGTGAGAAGGAACGTCACTGGTAACCACAGAATTAGCACCAATTACACTACCATATCCAATGGTAATTCCCCCAACTAACACAGCACCTGTTCCAATCCATCCCCCTCTTTTTACTACTAATCTATTACTCATAGATTTAGATGGCTGATAGTGAATCGGTAATTGAGGATTACTATACGTGTGTTGTGAATCCGAGATATATACTCTAGGACCAATTAAGACATCTTCTTCAACAACAACCTGATTAAAAGATTCAATGATAACGTTTCTTCCGACAAATGACCTATCTCCAATACTAACCTTTACATCTTGTTTGTCATTCTCGAAATATGGATTTACTAAAAGCGTAACATTAGGCATTAGCTTTACATTGTCACCGATGGACATTTTATCAATACCTTCAATTACAATACCTTCTTTACAAACTATATTTTCACCCAAATGATAAAACTGACTTTTATACTGTTGAAGCACGTACATACCCCTTTTCTAATTTATAATCATTTCAAATAGAATGAATCTATTTATTAAAAGAAATGTAAACTTATCTAGTAATTCCATTATCTTAAAGAAAGCCTCAAGCTCCACATTATAAATGCGGATCTTGAGGCTTAATATCAATTTAAATAGGAAGGGGAGATTAACGAAGCAATTGAAGAACGCCTTGTGGTTGTTGGTTAGCTTGTGCAAGCATAGCTTGTGCAGCTTGTGCAAGGATGTTGTTCTTCGTTTGGTTCATCATTTCTTTCGCCATGTCTACGTCACGTACACGCGACTCAGCAGCTGTTAGGTTCTCAGAAGAAGTGTTAAGGTTGTTGATTGTGTGCTCAAGACGGTTTTGGTAAGCACCAAGTTTCGAACGCTCGCCAGAAACTTTCTCGATAGCATTGTTAACTGTTGTAATTGCTGTATTAGCAGAAGTAGCGCTACTAACATCAATTTGATTTACTCCCAGAGCGGTTGCACGCATGTCACCAACAGAAACATACATGTTTTGACCTTCATTAGCACCGATTTGGAAATTCAAGCCACCGTTAGCTGTAACCGCTACTGAAGCTGTAGTAGCAGCAGTACCATTAACCTGTAACTGCAATCCTTTTTGGTTACCACTTTGAATAGTAATAATATTACCCTCGGCAGTATAAGAAGTACCAGCAATTGCAATTACTGCGTCTGTACCTTGACCAGTAGCCAGTGTAGTGTCGATACCAGCAAAGTCACCAGTAACACCAGTAACTGTCATGTCGGATTTACTACCAACAGTTGTTGAAGTTAATTCTAGTTTACCACCAGCAGAAATAGTCGCTTTAACGCCAATATTTGCATCATTGATTTTATCCAATACATTTTGACCTGTATCAGTAGTACCGAATGAAAAGGTTATTCCGTTAACTGTCATTGCACTTGCTTGAGTTAGTACTGCACTTGTAGAGAACGATGTAGCTGTTGAGCTACCTTTGTCAGCTGTAGCTGCAGTAGTAGCAGTAATGTTCGCTAGTGCTCCAACTTTTGTATCACCAGTACCACCAAGAATACTAATGTTAGCTGCATTTGCACCAGTTACAGTACCTGCTACAGAAGCTCCACCATTAAGAAGTTTCTTAGTATTGAACTCAGTAGTAGTACCGATACGATCGATTTCAGCTGTAAGCTGGTTGATCTCTTTTTGAAGCTCGCCACGGTCAGAAGCAGTGTTAGTGTCATTGGAAGATTGAACTGCCAATTCACGCATACGTTGCAAGATCGAGTGAGTTTCGTTCAAAGCGCCTTCAGCAGTTTGAATTAGAGAGATACCATCTTGTCCGTTTTTGGAAGCCATGTCCAAACCACGGATTTGACCGCGCATTTTTTCGGAAATTGCTAGACCAGCTGCATCGTCACCTGCACGGTTGATGCGAAGACCAGAAGACAATTTCTCGATGGATTTGCTAGTTGCTGCAGTGTTAGTAGACAACTGACGGTGTGTGTTAAGAGCTGCGATATTGTGGTTAATAATCATTAGTATTTCCTCCTTGAAATTTTCGTATTTCCGCATCCTTGCGGAAGCTTACGATAATAGTTCGGCCGTCCTATTATCGCGCTATTATATTTATCGGATTTCTCCATCAATTGTTTATAGCTTATATTTAAAAAAACAATTATTTTTTAAAAAATTTTGATACATCCTCTATGGATACCGCACTAGTTGCTGCCGCACGATTTTCTGCTTGTATCGCCATATATATTTCTTTGCGGTAGATATCCACTTCCTTCGGTGCCCGTATGCCTAGTTTAACATTATCGCCTTCTACGCCGAGTACGATGATTTCAACATTCGCACCGATCATGATAGACTCATTACTTTTGCGTGATAAAACGAGCATGGCTTTTCATCCTCCTTAGGTTCGATTGAGTGGAGCGCGCGAACTGTATGTATTATCGTGAAGAATTAGCTGTTTGCCTGCTAATGTTCTTTTATTCAAAATGATCGGAGCAAGCAAATTAATTGTTGCATTAGCAAAATCTGTGGATATGGTTATAACAGACCAAACCTCGACATCCTCTTCACCGTTAATACTTAGTTCTTGTTTCACGGTTTCTGGGAGTTCCCATTCATAATCTGGATAAAATAAAAATGGACTCGCAACCAGCAACGATATCGTTTCGTCCTCAGAAGCCTTCATAAGCTTCATTGGAAGGTCGTTTCCTACTTCTTCGAATACAAAGTCATTCAAATGTTCGAAACCTGGAATACCTTGTTCAAATTGATAAATTAGCTGTTCTGTATTCACTTCATAACCCCCTATTAGGATTCCTCATTTATTAAAAATAAAAACTATAGATCTCATGCGTCGTGCGCAAATGATCTATAGTCTAAAAAAACAGTAACGTCTAAATAAGCTGATCGAGCTGTGGTGGAATAATCTCCACTTTAGGATATTGACTCATATAAATGTCCAGCTTGCCGCGCTCATATTCATGAATAGGCTTGTTCACTTGAACATTAAGGTCGACTCGACCTGGAGTGGTATCAATCGTGAGTTCACCTGGAATATACTCGATATCAATATTATCATAGGAGGCTTCCCCGCGGAAATCATATTCAGGAAAAGTTCGTTTCCAATCCCTTGCCATTTCTGCAATGGGATTTCCGCCTAAATGAATCGAGGCCATTTGATCGCCCTTCTCCACAATCCTTGCAATGCCTTGCAATGCAATATCAGCAGCCATTGAATATATTTTGCTCATCGTTTGCAAATTGTTTCCAAGCGCTAACGCATCCCATAATCGATCTTGATTAATTTCAAGTCGTCCTTTGGTGGTTTGAAAATGTTGCTCTGGCCTGATTTGCTCCATATCTACAGTAGCAGCGGGCTGCTCAAGACGCTGTTTGCCCATATCGGCATCAATAGAGAGCGCGGCATCCTGCGTACGAATCTGAATCTGAGGAATTTGCATGTTAATCTCCACCTATCTCAAGAAATCAACCAAGCTTGGACGTATAAGCTGTGCTCCAACAGATAGGGAAGCCTGATATACATTTTCCTCTGTCTTCATATTCGTAATCACTTCTGCCATATCTGCATCTTCCGTTTTTGCCTGTACCGTTTTTAAGTTAATTTCAATATCCGAAAGCCGATTTTGAACAATATCGATGCGATTTACTTTTGCCCCTACTTCAGCCCGTTTCGTAAGCATCGTATTCATACGGCTTTCTACCTGTCCTATCAACTTAGAAATTCCATCTTGATCGCCGGAACTAAGCATATCATTTGCTCGTTGAAGCAGTAAAAAGACATTGTCACTGCTCTCTATTTCCGCTTTTGTTGCCGTAGGAGATATACCCGCACCAAAAACTTCGTTACCTGTAATGTTAATTCCCAGCTTCATTCCTGCGGATAGTTCATATTTAATTGAACCGTTATCCGAGCTGACTTGGTATGCTTTTAACAAAGGCGGATCAACTGTCAAATCAGTTGTACCTTCTACACCCATCGTTGGATAAGGCTTCTCACCTGTCATTTCACCATTAAATACTTGTTTTCCGTTAAATTGACTATTTCCGATTTCCACCATTTGGTTATACATTTGTGACATTTCAACTTTAATCGCATCAAGGCTTGTTTGTTCGAGAGTTCCATTGGCACCCTTGACTAACAGCTCCCTAACGCGCTGCATAATATCTCCTGCTTGACCAATAGAAGTATCCGTATATTCCAGCATAGATAAAGCAGAACTTACATTTTTGGAATATTGGTCATTAGAATCAAGTTCACTGCGATAGCGCAGTGCAAAAGTGATACCAACTGGATCATCTGATGGTTTATTAATCTTCATACCCGTAGACAGCTGGTTTTGCAAATTATTCATACGTCCCATATTGCTTGTAATGTTACGAAGCAACTGCGTATTCATCATTGATTGCGTTACACGAAACGACATAATGTCTCACCTCCGCTTTAAAAATTATAGTCCTACTCGGCCCATCCCATTAATAACTCTATCTAAAATTTCATCAATCATCGTCATATTTCGAGCAGCTGCATTGTATGCATGCTGGAACTTAATCATGTTGGACATTTCTTCATCTAGCGAAACTCCGCTAACCGATTGTCTGCGGGATTCAACTTGGTCGACGATAATTTGTTGATTCGCTTGCATACGAGTTGCTTCCGCAGCTTGTACACCTAGCTGACCGACAACAGAACGGAAATAAGCATCAACCGTGTTTTTATTTTCACCTGTCCCCGCGTCGAAGTCGAAACGAGTATCTCTCATTTGTGAGAAAAGGACAGCCAAAGAGTTGTTACCGCTTATAACTGACTCTGAACCATCTGCATTCGTAGCTACTCGCATAGATGTCGCAATCAAATTTGAATTTGCAACAATTGCAGGATTAAGCGTGATGTTGCCGGCATTCAATCCAGCAGTACTGCCGTTTGCATCTGTAAAGAAAGGCAAACCCGCTTCTTGTCCAGCCAACGAATAGCCAAGCTGATGCAAACCATTCAACCCTTTTACCGTAACCTTTGTATCTTCGTTCAGTGTACGATTTGTGCCTGTATAGGTTACGTTATTCAATACTGTTCCTTCTGGCAAAACAGATCCTTTAGGCAGCGTAACCTCAAACTCGCCATTCGCCATCGTTTGAACGAGATTATTGAGTTCTCCGATGTACCCCTCGACGTAATGATCTCTTGCATATATCGTTCCATAAATAGCACCGCTATTTAAATCACCATTAGCAACCGCTGTAGTAACTGCTGCTGAATCTAGAGAAGCAGTAGCTGTTCCTTGCACCAGCTCCGTACCGCCCATCGTAATGCGATAGCCGCTCTCTTGGTCTTCTACGCGAATATTGATTAATCCCGAAAGCTGATCTGTAATCAGGTCACGCTGATCCCGCAAATCATTTGCATTATCGCCTAAGCTTTCAACCCGTCTAATCTCGCCATTTAACTGGGCGATGCTTGTTGTAATCGAATTAACCGTATTTAAGTTAATCTCTACATTTTCCGTCAAATCAGCTTTTAAATCGCTGAGCTGCTTAGCTGTGTAATTAAAAGAATCCACAAGTGCCATCGTTTGTTCCATAACGACTTTGCGGCCATCCGCATTCTCAGGGTTTTTGCTGAGGTCTGACCACGAATTCCAAAAATTCGAGATCACCGTTCTAAGGCCCGTGTCGCTTGGTTCATTAACGATACCCTCTAATTTAGAGAGCGTATCGAGCTGAACTGAGAAATTACCCAGTGATTTATATTCGTTGCGATACTGATTATCCAGAAACTTCTCTCTAATCCGAGTGATGGAAGACGCCTCAACACCTGTACCAAGCTGACCAGCTGCTGTTGATTTGGAGAAACCAACCGCGTCAATCGGTCTTGATGCAGTCATGTTCACCACTTGACGTGAGTAGCCTGCCGTATTCGCGTTTGAAATGTTGTGCCCAGTTGTATTCAGAGCAGACTGAGTAGTAAATAAGCTGCGCCTTGCCGTTTCTAAGCCATGAAAAGTGGATGCCATCGTATATTGTCCTCTCTTGTTACGTTTTCATATTAAAGCGGCCATTACGATTTAAGGCCATGCCTTGAACAGCACGATGATAGGTCGCTTCTTCCTCAGTCGGACCAAGCAGCAAATCTTGCGTAAAATGCAAATGCTCCAGAGTCATCCTTACGAGCTGTTGATTGAATTCGTTAATATCTTGAAGTTTCTTAAGTGCTGCCGACAGCTCATTCCATATCGCCTGAAGCTGCTGCTTCTCATTCGCTTGGTATACAGCTTGTATGAGCTTCTCCATTTTGAACGAACGATGGGCAGTCAGCTTCTGATCAAGCATATATTTCCCTATCAAAAAGATACGCTGCTGCTCCAGATCCATGATCCGCTGAAGACTCTTCTTCTCTTTGCTGGAAATATACGAGAGCGTCTCTACTTGGTTCACAGTAATAGCCGACGTCTTCGCGTTGCCGTATTCAATAAGCTGCAGGTGCTCGTCTAAAAGCTCTTGCAAAATCACGATGATTTGCTGGATGTACTCATTCATTTAGAGGATTACTCCTTCAGGAAGGGAAGCAGCTTCTCGGCTATCTTGCCAGCTTCCACATGATAGTTGCCTGTTGCTACCGAACGCTTCAGCTGCTCAATATGTTCTGTTCTGTCCGCTCCGCTTGCTTTGCTTGTCGATAGCAATTCCTTAGCTGCAGCAGAGATTTGGACTTCGTCCTTCTGCTTAGCCTTGTCTGTCCCGCCTACTCTGGACTCCGAATGCTTCTGGTATGGATTAAGTGCTCCGATACGATTCGTCTCATTTATTTTCATTGTTTACCCACCTCATTATTTACAGGAACTAAAAAAGCCGATTACCTTTACAAGTATTATCGGCTTCAGTCAAGTGAAATTTTATAGTCATCAAAATATTAACTTAAATCATTTATCGTTGTATCTCTCTAAACCTTTATAAACACCCGTTTGCTTGTAAGCACTTTTTAAATCTTCTTTTCGCGATATGTCTTGGAACATCTGCTTCTTGTCCTTCTCAATTCTATTGCGACAAGTGTCGCAAAGATGATTATCACGAATCAGAGTTCCGCAAGATTCACAAGGGTATGACATATTAGGTGCATTCATAATGGAGATGCGTCCCTCGCGTATGAACTTCGTAATTTGTTTAATCGAAACACCCGTAGCATCAGATACCTCAGTAATAATTGAGCCTCTAAATTCACGCAAATAGTTTGCGCAAAGCTCATACTCTTTATCAATATCTCGCATGCATGCCGGGCATACGTCTCTAAAGTTTTTTGCAAAAAGCTTACCGCAGCGAGGACAATTATCTAGGTTCATCGCTCTGAGCCCTCCTTTTTTTGTAAAACCATACTAGCTATTAGTTACATTCTAATCGATAGCACTAACTTTTTCACTATGAATCTAATTATTAGATCTATCAGCCTAGCTGGATTATGAACGAGCCCATGTCAAAATATAGATATCGAGCGAAAGCTCCATATAATGGTGCAGAGCCTTAGAGCAGGCTTCTGCTGTGCTTCCAGTTGTGTAGATATCATCGATTAAAAGTATACGAATAGCTTTATCGTTTAGATGCTTCTTGCTATGTGATTCAGAGGCTAATAAGCTCAAATTGTTCGTATTCACTTCAAAGAGAGATTGCGTATCGCGCATTCTTTCGGAGCGCGTTTTGAAGCTTTGCTTCTCTGAATGCCGCGAACGAATGAGCAATTCCATAATCGGAAGCTGAAAACGCCTCGCGATATGGCTGGCTAGCTGCTCCGCTTGGTTGAACCCCCGATCAGCTGCTCGTTCTTCACTTACAGGAACGTAGGTAACAGCATCCCAGCAGTCTGCTATCGATATTTTTGGTTTGCGGCTGCTGCTGCTTGCCACGATAGACTGTTGAATAATTTCAAAGGTCATCGCCTCGAAAGCAGGCAGAAGCATATCCCCGAGCAAAGGAGCAAGCTGCTCATTGCCCCTATATTTGTACAAAGCGAGCATCGCTCGCATGGCTTGATTATAATGAACCGCGCTGCGGTTGCATATGAATGCGCCATGCGGACGACGTATGCAGTCTTCGCATGGGATGCCGCGCCCGCATCTACGGCAGGCGATGCGGGTCAGCCATGGTATTGCGGAGAGGCACGCTCCGCAAAGGGATTTGCGAAGCTGGGTCGTCAGCTTCGCGTGGTTGTAGCTGCTCGCGCTGCGAGCCTCGCTTTGCGGTTTGCCGCATAGGAGACATGCGGCAGACGTTGGAGCGAGCAGCTGCGCGGATGTGGTGAAAGCGGATTGCAGACGCTGCAGCCATGCTCTTGGCGAGACGTTCATTTCGGCGAGCCTCCTTTGGCTGTGGGGAGCAAGTAGCCTTGCTTGCGAGCCATGCGGTTCATCGTTTGAATATGGCGTACAGCCTGCAGCTGTGGTCGATTGCGATCATGGCTGCAAAAGTACACACGACCGAATGGATCATCCGCAGAGCGGCCTGCTCTTCCAGCCATTTGAACCAGTGAAGCCTCGTCAAATAACCTTCCGTCCGCATCAAGGATGTAAACATCGCTTTTAGGAATCGTTACGCCCCTCTCTAGAATAGTAGTTGTGACTAGTACTCGTATATCCCGCGAGCGAAAACGCTGCACCTTCTCCGTTCGTTCTTCATCCTGTGAAGAGGTTGCCGCAACAGCAGCATGTGAAAGAGCAGCACGCAATAAAGCCGCCATAGGCTCGGTTTGAGCAATTTGCTGCACGAATACAAACAGCTGAGCGCCTCGATCAAGGGATGATACCATGGCTGCTAGCAGCTTTGACGACAGCTTGCGGTGCTGAAGCATCTGCTTTACTGTCGGCGTTTGAAGAAGCTTGGGCACAGGAAGCGGATGACGATGATAACGAACAGGTACTCTTGCATGAGGCAGCTTCCCGCGTTTTGCTGCTCTTTGCAGCTCACTTGGCGGCGTAGCAGACAGCAGCAAACGAGCAGCGCCTGGCGCACAGCTTTTGTCTGCTGCAAAATGCAGCAGCGGATCGCCCGCAAAAGGAAACGCATCCAGCTCATCCACTACAACGAGATCAAAGCCTTGATAAAACCGCATCAGCTGATGCGTAGTCGCAAGCGTAATATCTCCGCTTTCCCAGCGCTGCTCACTACCACCGTATAATGTTACGACTGACGCCTTAGGAAAAGCTTTCCGAATACGCGGGTCAAGCTCGATCACCACATCACGGCGCGGTGTGGCAATAAGCGCCTTCCCGCCGCGCAGCAGGACAGACTCCACAAGCGGAAAAACCATCTCCGTTTTGCCCGCTCCTGTTACAGCCCAAAGAAGAAACTCTCTCATCTGTCGCTGCTTGTCCAGCTTTGATAAAGCCGCATCTATCGGCGGCTCTTCCACAAACTGCAGCGCCTTGGCTGCTGCAGCTGTCTGCGCAGGGCTAAGCCCCCATTTATCAAGCCGCTGTTTATACGACAGCGGCCTCAACCCCTTACCAGAGCCGCGAACCGTCGTCTCTGCCCAATTCAACCCCGCGCGCTGCCCCGTAATGAGCAGCTCACATTCCCGGCTTCGCCCCATTCCAATGCACGCCATACAATAGGCGCAGTGCCTCCCGCACGCTGCACATGCCGTGCGGTGCATTTGCGCCTCGCCGCTCCCACAGCGCAAACAGCTGCGCTCGCGCCTGCGGCGCCCCAAAGCGTTCAATCGCCCGCCACCAACGGCGACGATTGATCCGCTCAGGCGCACCTGCCCGAGCAGCGAAGCAAGCTGGAGCAATTCTCTCCAGCTTGCCGCGGCACCGGGACAGCTTGCGCTAGACAACAGGGCGTGCGCCTCGCTTCGCAAAAGCGCACGTCCCTGCAGCATACCCGCGGCAAGCTTCGCTCCTGCCGCGATCTCTCCCAGCTCTTCAGCGCTATAAACTCCCGCTTCCTCGCCACCCACACGCTTAGCGCTGCTACGCTTTTCACCATTATTCGCAAGCACTGCTCCTCCTATTTCCCCAACCACAGCGCCCCTTACCTTCTCCCACCTCTCCACTAAACCAAAAAGCTTCTCTATCGCCAACGCTCCTTTCCGCTTCCCTCGACTACTCAAAAAGCGCCAACGACTCCCCAAACTAATCTTGCTATTTTCACCTGCTTGCTCTACTTCTCCACTGTATTTCCGATAATTTCTCTCCAGCTCGCTGTATTTCTGTTTACTACTATTCAACCCGCCAGTTGCTGCATCTCCACCCGCCCCATCAGCTTTTGCCTCCTCCGCACATGCGGCCAATAGCTCAATCGCCTCATGATCAGCATTTCGTCCTCCTTCATTCAAGCTTTTACTCGCACTGTTTCTGCCGCCGCTGCCACGTTTAATAGCCGCATCCCAAAGCTCCACTGCAATGCACGCATCCCCGAGCGGCAGTTCTTCTTTTAGCAGCCATCCCTCCTCTGCGATCTCGTTGTTCAAGAATCCCGCTTCACCAAACGCTCCATGCATCCAGAAGTATTTATCCACCATTGCCTTGATAGTCAGTCGAGCCTGCCAGCAGCCTTTCACTTTAACAACATACAATTGAGCCTTCATCTCTATTCGCTCCCTTGACACTTTATAGAACTGACTTCATTATTCATCTGTTAAGTTAAATACGGCCTCTCCCTTCCCAGACAAAAGGAGAATGATGTTGGAAAGCACTGTAAACAAAAAAAGCACACCCAACAACGCATTTGCGTTATTGAGTGTGCTTCACTCCGACTATTTCATTACCGTAGATTATATACTAAAATGGCATTTTCGACAAATCTGTCGGATTTTGCAAATCAATTAGCACCGCATGATCAGAAAGCGACACAACTCCTTCTGCCTGGAGCAGCCATAGCAGCTGAGTTCCATCCACACCCTCTGTTTGAGAGCGCTTACTGCCTTCGCTTTCAGACAAAGGATTAGATCCATTAGAGTGAATCCTGACCTCATCGCCCTTTCTAGCTAATCGTTCAACAATAGCCAGTGTCTCCTCTGTAACCCCTTGATCTACGATCGTCAAACGAACGTTTTTTCCCATTCGCCGAGAGAAAGAAAACAGCGAACGTACATACCATTCCATATTGTTTTGCTGAACGTCAGCTACGAGCACATAATGCTTGCTGGATTGCTGGCGCCCTCGCCAAATTCGATACGCCAGATGCACCGACAATGCAGCCAAAGCATAACAGCCAATAACAAGAAGTAGAAGTTCAAACATGGCGGCCACCTCCTCTTTGTGACACTATATGCCATGAAGAGCCCACTGGTTCCGCAATCAAGGGACAAGGTGACAAAATGTGTGTTATGCCAAAAATATATCCTGCTTTATGATGATTATTAGTCATTTTCTGACAAAGAAACACCCTTGAGCAATTTCCAATACATGTTATCATTTTAATATGAAAGCATGCATATCTAACCGGTGCACGCATATAGAAAGGGAGAGTGGATTTTCACAATCAAAATAACTAGGGAAGCGATGAAGTATAATCTACAATTGGACACTTGGATTATATGGAGCTAGTAGTGTAACCGGCCCTCTTGGAACCCCACTACGTATCTAAGAGGAGAGTGAAAGATGCGTTATTTTAGGAAAAAAATCAGTTTAGCCCTGGCTCTGTTATTAATTTTTTCGTTGTCGCTTAGTTCCCTTGCCATGGCGGAAGGTGATAGCAATCAAGGTACAAATGCTGCGGCACTCGTAGATGAGAATAGCTGTCCACAGTATTCATCGGATCGCAAGGATGTCATTGCCACGCATTCCAATATCGTAGTCAATAATAACGGAACAGCTACCGCTACGTTCCAGACGACAAAAGATTGTGTTAGAGTCAGTTTCTCCGGCTATGAAGGCCCTGCTGACTGGGCACCTGGACCCGGCGATACAACCATTCCATACAACAAGCAAACATTTTTTGAGGGACAGTCTATTATATATCCAAAAGCAGGTACTTACTCCGTTACGATTAACATTCCCAGATGCTTGCCTTATCAATTAGATATCTATAGCGGAGATTTAATTAAGACATTAGGTCCCGGCGCTCATGGTGACAAAATTTTAGCATGGAATCTAAAGCTTTCGAACAGCTGTACGGGCAGTATCATCATCAACAAATTTTTAAATAATGTCGAAGGGGCTCCTCATGTTGGCATTACCTTCGAGCTTTGGAAAGACGGTAAATTAGTCAAAAGCGGCGTTACCAATAGTAACGGTATTCTGCAATTCAACGAATTGCCTATCGGCACCTACACATTAAAAGAATTAACCTTAGATGGCTTTACCACCGATTTAGTGGCTACCCAGCAGATCGTAGTAACCACAGATAACTCTGTGCGAAAAGCAGTTATCAATACGGCTAAGCTCAAACTTGAAACGGCCTGCTCCGCCGACCCGAATAAAACAAGAGCTTGGAAAGTAACCAATGAGAGTAACATTGAGGTTTCTTATTCATGGGAAGTTCCGAATTCTGCTCAAACAGGAAATGGCGTAATTCCTGGAAAAGGTTCCGTAAGCTTTTCAACGAATACGGAGCTTGTCAACCCAACTGATCCACAAGCTGTACCTAATACGCTGAAGATCCATTGGGGCAAGGAGAAAGAGCTTTCACTTGTGAACGCAGGCGAAACCTGCTCTACGCCTACTCCAACACCGTCAGCGACACCTACTGCTACTCCAACTTCTACACCGGAGAGCACACCTACAACTACACCATCTTCTACACCTGAGAGCACTCCTACAACTACACCATCTTCTACACCTGAGAGCACTCCTACAACTACACCATCTCCTACACCTGAGAGCACGCCTACAGCTACACCAACTCCAACACCTGAGAGCACACCTAACAATACACCACCTTCCACACCTGTGAGCACGCCTAACAACACGCCTACTGCAACAACTACGGTAACGACAACACCTACATCGTCACCTGAAGCAACACCAATCGTCGAAATTGATGATGAAGATCCACCTGTTGGAGGAGTTACTGAAGGTGGGGAAGGCGAGCCGCCAATCGATCCTGTTGTTGCTGTAGATGAAGATCAAGTCCCGCTTGCTACTCTGCCAAAAACAGGCGAAAGCAGTCCGGTTCCTTATTATCTCATCGGGGCATTTGCCCTTTCAGCGGGATTTATTTCTCTTCGCAGACAAAAACAAAGAAAATAGTTAAGATTATAGGTTTTACCACGCACTCTTAGGCTGGTTTTATACAGCTTAGGAGTGTTTTTCTTTTACACAACCATTGCAAGGCAACCTTATATGCAAACAAAAAACCCCGCATCAACCGATACGGGGTTTTGCTCGATATGTAAGTAATGATCAAAAAGGCTACTACAGTGTAACCCATCCATATTTGATCGATTGGATAACAGCTTGCGTACGATCATCAACTTCCATCTTTTGCAAAATGCTGCTCACATGGTTTTTAACCGTTTTTTCGCTAATGAATAAAAACTCTCCAATAAGCTTATTGCTCTTGCCCTCTGCCATAAGCCTTAACACCTCTGCCTCACGGCGTGTTAATGGGCTTTCATCGCCAGCAACGAACTTAACTCCCGGTTCCTGAGCAGCTGCAGCACCTGAGACAATTCCCATCTCATCCAAATACGTCATACGGCGAAGCTGGTTAATGAGCTTGCCTGTCACTTTAGGATGGATATAGGCATGACCTTGGACAACGGAACGAATGGCGTTAATTAGCGATTCTGCCTCCATATCCTTCAGAAGGTAACCCGTAGCCCCTTTACGAAGGGTTTCAAATACATAGCTCTCATCGTCGTGGATAGATAAAATGATAACCTTAACATCAGGAAACATACTTTTTAATCGTTCAGTCGTCACGACACCGTTCTCTATAGGCATATTAATATCCATCAGGACAATCTCAGGAATGGTATGATTGCAAAATTCTAAAACTTGAATGCCGTCTCCGCATTCGCCGATAACTTCAAGATCGTCTTCCATGTTTAGAATCCGCTTAAGTCCTTCACGAAACAGCTGGTGGTCATCCGCAAGTAAAATTTTGATTGTATTCACATTGCTTGCAGCTCTTTGGATCATCATCATCTTACTCCTTTCTAGATTCGGCAGTAGTAGGTATATCTATTATAATTTTCGTCCCTCTACCGGGATTTGAGTCTATATCCATCCTTCCCTCTATTAGCTCAATGCGTTCTCTCATCCCTACCAATCCAAAATGTGCGTTTCGAGTAGCATCCTGCTCGATTAAATCGCTGTTAAATCCAACGCCGTTGTCTTGAATTACGAGTGAAATATGCTGTGGCTGATAGTTAATCTCGAGCATTACATGTGAAGCGCTCGCATGTTTTAGTGCATTGGTAAAAGCTTCCTGAACTAAGCGGTATATCGCCGCTTCCATTGCAGAGGGCATCCGAGTTTCTTTACCTATAAGCTCGAATATGGTATGTATTTTTGTTTTCTCTTCAAAATCCTGTGTGAATTTACGAAGAGTCGGCACAAGTCCCAAATCATCCAACGCCATCGGGCGCAAATTAAATATAATTTTGCGAATTTCCTCAAGGCCGGAGCGCACTTGTCCTTTTAAATCTACTAATTCTTCCTGCACCATCACAAATTCCTGCTTGATTAGCATACGTTCTGCAATTTCTGTTCGAAGAACGATATTAGCGAGTGATTGCGCGGGACCATCATGGATTTCCCTGGCGATCCGTTTACGCTCTTCCTCTTGCGCCAAAATAATTTTCAATCCCAGCAGCTGCCTGGTTTTGGCAGACTCAAGAATACGAGTAACCTGATTAAGATCACCCGATAAATATTCAAGTACGACATTTATTTGCGAAGCAATCGTTTCAGCACGCTCGATGGAATTTTCTACATTCCGAACACGTTTTTGCAAATCATCTCGACGCGCTTTCAAGTAGGATTCCTTCTCGCGGTAGACCATCAAATCCAGCTGGATTTGTGTAGCCTTCTCATAGGCAGACTTAATGTCATCTTCCTTGTAGCGTACGAAATCCCGGCTCACTTCTGTCAGCCTTATACGCGCACGGCGATAGTCTTGCTCCAGCTGGTCAACCTTGTCAATTGTCTTCACCGTTTCTTGAAGGACAATTTCAAGCTCCTGCTCGAGTGATTCTAGCTCCGTGCGCGCGGATTCACATATTTCATAAATCTGGTATTTGCTGTCTTCCATCACTTCGATTGCGTTTTTAATGACTCGATTTATATCGACTGTAAGGTGGTCCACTGTAGATCGGCAACCTTTCTATATTAAAGGTTAATCTACTCTATCATACCACAGATTGGATATATTTCGTCCATCGTTAATCGATGGTAATCTTTTTCGCTTTCCCGTCATACCCGACCTTTAGGCCTAGTTTCTCTGAAAATAAACGGACCGGAATGAGCGTCCGATTGTTACGAACGATAGGCGTAATATCTGACGATTGGAGTGCGCCATTTAAAATAAGATCCTTTTTGCCGAGTGTCATTTCCATCAGCTTATTGCCGCGAAGAACGGTAACTTGTCCCGTTTTTCCGTCAAATAACAGCTTCGCTCCCATGGCATCGGATACAAACCGGACAGGTACAAATGTCGTTCCATTCAAAACGATGGGTGCTGAATCAAGCGTAATCGCTTTTCCATTAACCGTCGCAGCAGATTTGCCTACAGTCATTACGACCTTAGTTTGTGAATCAACCGTTACGGAAGGCGGATATTGCAGCTTCATATTATCTAGTCCAATAGAACCTGTTGCAGAACGCTCATCCTGCCCTTCGGCGATCGTCACAACGTAAATTCTTTTTAGTTTAACAGGGAATTTCATCCCTGCAGAGGATAAATTCATCTTCACATTCTTCCAGCCGCTCCAATCAAGCTGTTTGGCAAGGTCGATAAGATGTGCTTTGCCATCCGCATCAATGAACTCTGCGCGCACCCAGTTCAGGCTGTTATCGCCATAAAGATCTACAGTCATGGAAGTAGGTGAACCTTCAATCGCGCGACCGTTTGTATTAAATACTACATACGATGCTTTAGTTCCAGTGCCGTTTGTGAAATCATAATCCAGCTTTAATGCTTTCGAAGAAGCTTGTCCTTGGAAATCGGATACCAAGCTTACGCTTCCTGTCGTTGTCGCAGGCGTGACCTGTGATGTAATGGGATAGGTCGATTTTTCAAAATCCTCAAAGGTGCTCACTGCTTCCCCTTGTGTGAATGGAATCATTGTCGGAAAACCATCATAACGAGCAATGGCATACCCGGTGCTTGTACCTGCGTTAACCGACTGCACAGTTAGGTTATCGCCGTTTCTAGATGCGGTAAATCCAACAAACTCCCACTTCACGGAGTCAGCGCTAAGCTTATATGAATTACCGTTTTTCAGCTTTACAGTAAGCGGAACAGAAATCGTTGCTCCTTTTGCCAGCACACCTGCACTCGTATCAATGGAGAGCGATGCAATTTGATCCTGTCCAATCACTTCAATTTCTTGTTTGGTAGAGATCGCTCCTGATTTCACAGTGAGATTCGTTTTACCCGCCTTTGTGGCAGTGAATTCATTGCCTTTGAACGTTCCAATAGCGTTCTCGGTACTCCATACGGCAGATGAATTGTCTACTTCAAACGGGTTATAGTACGTGTCATAGCCTTTTAATGAATACGACGATTTTTGACCGATAAACATAACATTAGCGCCGCTCACAGAAATGCCTTTCAACGAACCTGCTGGAGCAGTTGTGAATACGCCTATGCCGTTTGCAACACTTCTTTGGGTGGTGCCGTATTGCGTAGGATGCGACAGCTTCAAATCATTTGTTCCCAGTGGACGTTCGATCATCGTTGTAGAACCGCCGCCATCCAGATTGACGCCTTTATATACGCCTAGCTGCAGCATAATTTGCTGAAGCTCCTTCAAGTTTACACCCGTATTCCCGCCGCTGCGCTCACTCGTGATGAGATATACTTTAGTGCCATCCTGTGAATAGCCAACCGCTGAACGAGATGTATAGGAAGAGCCGCTTACGCCTGTAATATCGCGTGAGAATGGAGCTACTGCACCCGCATTGACTAACAATGTATGACCGCCAGCCATCATTTCAAAAGAGTTCGGATCAACCTTCGCTCCCGTCGTTTGCGAAACGAGCGCATAATCCGCATTGATCGTTTGCCCAACCTGTAAATGCTCCTTCACATAATTAGCAGCAAGGCCATGCGACCGGAGTATGTATCCATCAGCAGGTGCTTGACCTGCGATTGCTTTATCGATTGAAATCTCCTCAATTACGCCATTGCGAACTAATACTTCGGTAGGCGTGGAGCCTGAGTTTTTCGGGCGTTCTGTACCGCCCCAAGCACTTGTATAAATATACATCATATTGACATGGCTATAATTAGAGCCCGTTGTCTCCGGAATATAAGCAGATTGGTTAAGCCCTTCCAGCGGGAAGGTAGAGCCGTCTGATGCCGTTACCTGGCCATTGAAGCTATAGTTGTCAATCATAGGTTTGCGGTCCTTAGAAACCGAGAATGCGTACATCCCCTTCAGCTTCGCAGGACTCGACATAAACATGCCGCTTGCGATTTGCCCGCCAAGCGGGGCGCCCTCATTGCCCATTACGAATACGTCTGCATTAATGCCAGCTACGGCTCCGTTTTCTTTTGTCATATTAAGGATCGTATTTAATTGACCTATGCTATTATTTTTTCCACTCATCGCATTTATGGATACGTAGGGATTGGTAAGATCGATTTCAATGACATGCACATCGGTTTGCACCTTGGAGCTGCCGCGCGTCGTTTGGAATACATAGTCAAGGCGCTTGGCACCTGCTGTTATAAATGATTGCTGCGACAGCTTAAGCGTAGGGTCGGCAGCAGCCTCTGCTGATTGAATGACTGCCGTCTGCCAGCTGCTAGGCAAGATTGAAGCTAAAGGCTGTACTAGCAGTGCTCCACCTAATACGACAATTATAACCCGTTTTCCTAAGCCTTCTGACTGCCGATCTATGATTTTTTGAAACTTACTCATTAGATTTACAACTCTCCCATCCATTAATCTATTAGTTATAGACTACAAGAGTAGTAGAAAAGTTACGCATGATAGAAGACTGCTATCGCTTTCTATAGGGTGATAGATATCAGCTATGTACATCGTGGAAATGAATGACATAAAAAGAGCAGCTCGCCGTTTGGGCGAGCTGCTCTGCTTTGGTTCATTTATTATGACGAAAGGAATTTCACCTTCTGCAGTAAACGAAGAAGCATAACCGTTCCTTCTGCGCGAGTTGCATTGGTTTGCGGGCTCAATGTTGTTGCTGTTTTACCGCTAATCACACCAATGTACACTGATTTCGCCATGTCTGTCTGCGCCCAAGCGCCAACCTTGCCTCGATCCGTATACTTCTTGAGATAAGATGCGGCCGATTCTGGCAGCTGCACCGTTAGACCAGCCACCTTCGCTGCTCTAATCATCATAACGGCCATTTCCTGACGTGTAATCGGGTTGTTTGGCTTGAAGGTGCCGTCCGTATTGCCAGCGACGATACCAGCCGCTGAGGCGGCTCCAATATACGCCCCCATCGCTGTGTTTGCATTTACATCCTTGAACTTAGCTGCTGCACTCCTGTCGCTGCTGAGGCCAAGCCCTTTAGCGATATAGGTCGCAAACTCACCGCGTGTAATTGCCTTCTCTGGTTCAAACTTCGTTGCCGAGCGCCCTTCCACGATGAATTTGCGCGACATGATATGGATAGCAGAAGCTGCCCAATGCTTCGATAGATCGGAGAAGCTGGATGAATTGCTAACAAGCGCATAAGCGCTGTTTCCTTTTCTTTTAAAAGTTGCTGTCGTCTTCCCGCCGCTTGTCGTAAGCTCGGTCGGAACATAGGAGAGCCCTCCTGTTGTTGGGTCGAACCATACAACGGCAGTATTTTTAAAATCTGCATTTTGGTACGTCTGGATTGTTCTTGAAACATAACCGCTAAAATCATTGAATGGCTTTTGAATCGACCCACTCACAGCATTAATATCAAAATGATAAGGACCTGCAAGCAAGCTCGTATTTGAGCTATTAATTTTTGTACTGATACTACCAGTTAGCGTTGATAACCCTTGGTCAATGCGAATGATTAATTGACCAGTCGCGCTATTACCGTTTAGTAACGTATTAATTTTCATATAATCTGCAGCATTTAATTGCAGCTCATATGTGACATCTCCATATTGAACAGCAAATATCGAGTTCGAATTCAAGCGATACGCTGCGTCAAGCGCATTGATTGGAACAGCTACAATAGCAGCTCTCTCTGATGCTGGCACTTTAAAGGCTACACGCGGACTAGTTAAGCCAGCTGAGCGAGCTGTCTGAAAAGCTGTAAGGAGCTTATCGTTCGAAATGGTATATCGGTTGGCTTGAACACCAGCAGGTGATACGTCAAACATTGTCGTTGCTGCCGTTGTTTTCAAGCCGATGCCGCCGCCATCAGACGTTTCAAAATCACCTGATAACCCATCAAGTATCGTCGTTTGGTTCGCAGCGTTTATGTTCGTAAAGCTATTGATCGTTGAACCGCTGTTTGTTCGAAGCCCTGACGCAGTTGAATAGTAAGTTACTGAAACCGTCTCTCCTATGGCAAAAGGAGAGGTTAACGTTAGTATAACGGACGACCCGCTAACATCTACCCTCGATATCGATTTAACAGAATTACTTGCGTTAACAGCAAACTGAACGGTAGACGGCACGTAGCTTGGATTTAATGATTCTGCAAAATTAATCGTAAGCGTAGAGCCTTTTGCAATGACGCCATAAATGTTGCCATTTTGCCCTCCGCTGCCTCCACCACCTGTGGTTACATTGTTAAACGAAGGTGCTGCATTGCCGGCAAGATCTGTTATTAACGTTACGGATGCCAAATAGGAAACTGCCGTAATCTGGCTCCCTGTTACAGCTGATGAAAGAGTCAATAAAACTGAACTTCCAGAAATCCGAACCTGAATAACAGAGCGTGCAATATTATCTACCAAAACATAAAATTGCCCCACTGATGGAACGCTTTGTGGATTTAAACTTTTATTATAGCTCAGCGTAACGATATTACTGCTCACGCTAATGGACTGAAGATTAGGTGTACCTGTGTCTGGCGTACTATAGAGGCTGTAGTTATTAAACGCTGCCAAATAATTGCCTGCCGTATCACGGATGGGATACGTGCCCGGAGCATAGGTCACATAGACGTTCTGGTAATTTTGTATCGAGCCATTAATCGTTAACAAAATATTGCCGCCTGTGCTTGAGATCGAGGTTGTACTGTAATTTACTCCGCCTGCGTTAACTGTAAATTGCAAATAGGCGTAGCTGTTCACAGTCGCTAGATCCTTGTTAAAAGATAAAGTAATCGCTGTACCCGAAGCATTCCCGCTTACAATGGTTGGTGCTGAAACATCCTTAGCACCTGATACGTCCTGATTTGCAATACTTATTGCTTCATTTCCTGAAGTATCTTGAATTGGGCTAACTGCTGCTTTGGAATAAGAGAGCTTCACCACTTGTCCCGCTACAATAGGGCTAGCTAACGTTAGAATGACTGTTTCTCCGCGAACTTGAACACCGACAACAGAACGAGGCGCCCCATTAACTGTCGCATAAAAACTTCCTGTAGAAGGTACCGCGTGCACATTCAGATCTTCATTATAGGTCATTGTAATCGTTGATCCGCTCCACTCGAGCTTGCTTAATGTAGGAGCTGTCGTATCAGAACCAAATGATTGAAAAGTCCATTGATATTCATTTAATATTCCAGCAAAACTATTGCCAGCCAAATCGGTTACTGCACTCGCATCAATCGTTACATAATAAGAAGTTTTTGCAGTAAAAGGCTGTGTTGGCGCTATGACTAACATATTATTATTGTTGCCATCTACATAATAGTTTGCTGGGATCGGCTGCAGTGATTTGTCCCCAATTGGGTTAAATAGGATCGAACCCGTTGCCCCTTTTTTTATCGGTTCGCTAAACGTCGCTGTAAAGGCTTGATTTAGCCCTACTGAAACCGCATTGTTAAGCGGGTTCAATAAAGAAAGCGTTGGTCTTACCGTGTCTTGAGAAACCGTAAAAGACCAATACGTCGATGAGGATATTCCGGCAAAATGATTACCTGCTGCATCACGAATAGCGCGATTGCCAATCGTTATATAGTATTTCGTATTGTTTACGAAAGCCTTCTCAGACTCTCCGTTTATCGCTTTATTGGGGTCTATCGTTATTTGATAGGTACCGCCGCCAGTCACGCGTTCCGAAGTAATTGGAATCGTACGGAACAAAGATCCTGTTGCAGTTTCTCTTATTTCAATGACTCCGCTGCTTGGGAAGACCGGTTCATTAAAATTAATTTTGAGTACAGAATTTAAGCTGGTGATGGATCCATTCGCTACCGGCAATAATTCTGTTGCAAGAGGCGGAGTGGTTTCATAGCCAGGATCTGTACTGAAATTCCAAACGGATGCTCCAGCAATACCGTGATACCATTGAGACCCATTCGGGTCTGTCTGGGTGAAGGCTCCAGCATCAATTAAAACATAGTAAGCTGTATTCGGCTCAAAGTTAGAGCTTGGAGTTATTTTTACTTGATTTTTGGTAACTGTAATTCTCGAAGAAAGAGCACTAAAACGCTCAAAAGTAGTATTATTGCTAATTCTGCGTATTTCAATATATTTGTCCGCACGTGCTTGTATAGCTTTATCAAAAGTGATAAACAGCTCTGAGTTTACTGGTACGGAAGTAGCATTATCTGCCGGAACAAATGGTGCAGCTACGTTCACCGGTGCTGCATCCGTTGTAAAAACCCATGATGTGCCGTAATATAGGTTCCCCGCCGCATCTTGAAATGCAGTATCTGGAATTGTAACGGTGTATGTTGTATTAGGCTGCAGCGCTGCAGGAGGTTGAATGACGATTAGGTTCGTCCCGCTGCCTCTTACCGCATTGGATGTAACAGCAATAGTACGGCTGTCCTCAACCGAGCTAATTTGAATGTTGCCACTTGCAACATAAACAGGCTCATTAAATGAAATCGTAATCGGTGTAGTCACCGCAATTGGAGCGACAGTTGGCGCCAAGCCCGTATGAGAAGGCCTGGTTACATCAACTTCAGCAACGGTACGAAAATTCCAGCTGCTGGCACTTTTTATACCGGCATAACCAACACCATTGGATTGGTTAACAAACGCACCGGCATCTACCAATATGTAATAATTCGTGTTTAAAGCAAAATTATTAGACGGATCTATTGTCACGACACGTTGTGATGAATCAATAGTAATACGATTAGACGATAGAGGTATACTCTCTACCAAGTTGCTTGTTGCATAGTCATAAATATTAATAGACGTTGAACTAGAGCCTTTGCTTACATTTTCATCAAAGGTCATCTTTAAATCAGCGGAGATCGACACGTTAATTAGATCGTCGGCTGGGCTCAAACTAAGTACGACAGGGCCGGAAGCCGCTGCTGCCGCTTGCTGCGGAGCCGATGACCAGCCTGCTAGGCTTAATTGGAGCAACAGCATAACAGCGATAAACGAAGATAGCTTGCTCGTTCGATTCATTTCAATTCACTCCTCAAAAAATTACACTCGTACCTTATTTGTCGGTTTCTAAGCATGAAAAATTTAGGTTAAACTACTTTTTTGTACCGATTGAATAACAAAAAAGCCGTCCATGAAGTAGTCATACTACTTTGTGGACAGCTTTTTTCAGCCTATAGAGGCTTTTATATTGTATATCGAATCTTAAACTCCGCTTTGAACGCCAGCGTCTGCTTTAAGCTTCTCCGCTTTGTCAACGCGTTCCCAAGGAAGATCAACGTCTGTACGGCCGAAGTGACCGTATGCAGCTGTTTGTCTGTAAATTGGGCGACGTAGATCAAGCATTTTAATAATGCCTGCAGGACGAAGGTCAAAGTTGCTAGTGATGATATCAACAAGTTTATCTTCACCAATTTTGCCTGTTCCATACGTATCTACGTTAATTGATACCGGTTGTGCAACACCAATTGCGTAAGCCAGTTGGATTTCGCATTTGTCTGCAAGTCCTGCAGCTACGATGTTCTTAGCTACATAACGGGCAGCATAAGCTGCTGAACGGTCAACTTTTGTAGGATCCTTGCCGGAGAATGCGCCGCCGCCATGACGAGCGTAGCCGCCATACGTGTCAACGATAATTTTACGGCCAGTTAGACCAGCATCACCTTGAGGTCCGCCAATTACGAAGCGGCCAGTTGGGTTAATGAAATATTTTGTATCAGCATCAAGCCATTCCACTGGAACAACCGGCTTAATAACATGCTCAAGAATATCTTGTTGGATTTGCTCAAGCGTGATTTCTTCCGCATGTTGTGTAGAAACGACAATAGTATCTACGCGAACGGGTTTACCATCTGCGTATTCAATTGTAACTTGCGTTTTACCATCTGGACGAAGGTAAGCAAGCGTCTCGTTTTTACGTACTTCCGACAAGCGGCGAGCGATACGGTGAGATAGCGCGATTGGAAGCGGCATAAGCTCAGGTGTTTCGTTTGTAGCAAAACCAAACATTAGACCTTGGTCGCCTGCACCGATATCTTCGTTCTCTTGCTTCATGTCTTTGCCATCACGAGTTTCAAGCGCAGCATTAACGCCTTGCGCAATGTCAGCGGACTGCTCATTGAGCGAAGTCAATACTGCGCATGTACTGGAGTCAAAGCCGTATTTGGCACGTGTATAACCAATTTCTTTAATCGTACGGCGTGCAATTGAAGAAATATCAATAAAATCAGCACGGCTGCTAATTTCACCAATAACAAGTACAAGGCCTGTTGCTACAGAAACCTCACAAGCTACACGAGCGTATGGGTCTGCTTCTAGAAATGCATCTAAGACAGCATCGGATATTTGATCACAAATCTTATCCGGATGGCCTTCAGTAACTGATTCTGATGTAAACAAATGGCGTCCTTTAACCGACATCCGTATCAACCTCCTACAACCTTAATATTAATAAGTGCGGACATTCTACACAAAAAATGAACCTTTTCCCGTAGGAAAAGGTTGTTTTACAACTCTTCTAAAACAGTATGATACCGAAAATGTCGCTTTGTGTCAATGGACGCCGGAATTTCCAATAATTATTGATAACCGCCAAGCACTGATTCTGCTTGAGCTATCAGCCTTTTGGTGATCTCTCCGCCCACTGAACCAGCTTGCCTCGTTGATAATGCTGACCAGTGTACGCTGTGGCCTCCGGCTCCAGAGGATGCCCCTAGTTCGCCAGCAAACTCAGTGTCCGCTCCTTCGCTTGCATAACCGCCTGAGGTTAAACCAAATTCTGCAGCAATTTCATATTTCAGTTGATTTAATGCTGCTTTACTTGTTGGTACTACTACTTTATTCGAACGACTCATAAATGGCACCTCCAAAGAATATAGGAACACAATTGTATTGTGCATCCTTTCATCTTCTTTGAAGCGTATAATCTATTGTCATTTCGGGTAAAATGTTGAACATCCATCCATATTATTGCAAGCTGTATTTCCCTTTAACCAATACCGTCAAGCCGTTCTTTTGATTAGGATCTGGCAATATGCCGCGGCCCTCACGTGGGAAAAGCAATAAATGGTTGGTTGGAACAGCTTTCCCTTTAGTTAAATCCGTACCGCCAGTTAGGTCAGCTATACCGCTTGCGTCAGAGCTGTAAGCAATTGCCTTTCCTACACGTACAATGACCTCTGTGCCTTGGCCAGCCATTAGCGTCTTGCCAGCTGGCACTGTGACAACTTCTAGCGCGGTGTCCTCGACAGGCGTCGTCGTACCGCCTCCAGGAGTGCCTCCGCTTAGCTTGGCGAGTTGTTCATCCACATAGCTTTTAGTGACAACAGGGTCTTCTACAGAGCCCGGAGTCAGCGCATTTGATTCCGCTTCAAGCGGTGATGCAAAGTTTACGCCGACCCACACACCTGCTCCTACTAAAACAACTGCAACTAAACCGCGTATTACCTTTTTCTTCACTTTTGGAAGTCTCCTCTCTATCTCTCATCTCCTATAAAGATACTAGATTTAAGTAGGAGAAACCAGTTTTTTTATAAGTTTAGTGCTTTCCGTCTAGCCAGTTAATTGAAGATGAGAATGAAATAGGCATTGTAGCTAATTTTTTTCTATTGCCGTTAAAAGTCTCATAGATATTCAATTGGTAATTTTCCCAAAGCAATGTGTCTCCCATTTCTTTATCAGGATCACTGTAATTTGCTCCAACTTTCCACTTCAAGCTTTTTTCATCTTTTCCATCTAGATCTATCGCTTGCGAAATAAGAACTTGTTTTGTTTCCTCATGCTCAACTTCAAACACCAATTGTGATTGTGTATATCCGTCAAAATTAGTATCCTTTTTAACATTACCTCCGACCTTTATATCCATTCTTGTACCATTCATCCATACATTAAACATATTCATATCGACGGTATACGGTCCAACCTCTAATCCTGTAAAGTTGCTGCTAGCTAATTTCTCTTCAGGCAAAGTAAATTGTGCTGCTCGCAGGTACCCTTTAGCAGTTGCAGTTCCTTGCAATAAACCATTCTCATCAAATGCTTCTCCCATCAAAAGCTGAATACCTGTACGATCTACATTTTCAGGTAGTTCTGCCCATACGATGAGTTGGTCCTTACTATCTGATTTGATAGCGTTTGTTGCTTTCGTAAATTTCGCTTCATAAAGATTTCCATCTGTAGTTTTAAAGTACCCTGCAAGTAATGGAAGTGACCCAATTCTTTTTTGTTTATTTGTCAACTCAACGAATACGGCGAACATATCCGCTTTGTCACCTCTGAAAGTTTTAACATCAGTGACAATTGCATTATATGGAGCACCATTATTCTGCTGAACAAATATAGCACCTACATCTACTTGCTTAACGGGTACGATTGTTGATTTGGTAAGTTCCCCAATTTCCGTAACTGTTTCTCCAGATTTCTGAGACAACCTTAGTTTAAGCTTCTTCCAAGTATAACTGTAAGGTATTGATCCAACATAACTAATCGTTGTTGAAGCTCCAGGTGCTAATCCAATATCGCCGAACTTCTTAATTGCTTTGCCGTTCAACTTGATGTTGTCATCAACAATGAGCATTCCTGTTAGATCAGGTAAAGGCAGATATACTGAACCCTTATTTCTAACTATTAGATCCGCGATTACATTGTCATCATTGTTCCATGGGAACCTCTGTACAGCATTTAGTTCTACTTCATATGTACCATCATCATTCGTAAATGTTGTTTTGGTTGAAGTAGATGTTGTTGTTGTCACTTTGAATGGAATATCAAAAACGACAACTGGTATCTCGACTTTATTAGTTTCTGCGCCAACATTATTAGTAACTATAAGCTTCCAGCCAGTTGTCGCAACAGACAAAGGGATGGATCCAGTTAGCTGAACCGCATTAAGTACGGATGGTTCTAATGTTAGCGTTTCATCTGTTTTATTTCTTAAAGCTAGCTTATATAATCCTTTAGGTGTTTGGGCATAATAGTTATATTGCGGCAATGGTACACCGAATTTCCCTGTATTTCGTGCTACGTAAGTCAAATTGACATTATAGTTTTTTGCAGACTTTGTTATATTAATTTGATCAATGCGCAAGTTGACTAAAGAGTTATTAGCAAGTACACCCTGATACCCACCTGCTTTAACAAAATTAGAGTATCCTTTTGGAAATGTATACTGCCCAATAGTTTTTTCATATCCAGAAACGCTAAAATCAAATTTAATAATATTTACAACAAGTTGATCTAATGTAACTTTTGATCCAACTTCACTATAGTAAGTTAAAGTTGTTGTTGTTTTGGGCAAAGCCTTCTTTTTTTTGTCGGCTTCAAGTAAGGTTAACGTATATTTTGTTCCTCCCGTTGTCTTTAATCGGGCCCAATAATCGACCAAGTTAATAGCGCTGCTGTCGCCATTATAAATGGTAAAGGTAAAGCTAGCAGTCGCACCGGTTGCACTTGGAATTAAATTCGCGTCTGTTAATTGAATATAGGATGACTTTGTAATATTTACCTTCTTAAAAACATTGGAAGCCGTTGCAGCCTCAACTGGCTTTGATACAGGTACTGCACTTACCAGTACCACTAATGCAAGAAAGAACGATAGTATCATAGACAATCTTTTAAAACTCTTCTGCATTTTCATTTCACTCCGTATCTTTTGGTATACATATCTAGACGCAAACATTTACCAATAAGTTTCGCATAAAAATAAATTCCTTCATATCCTCCTTTCGCAACAATAATCAATATATCTTAATTAAAATATAACCTTTTATTATGAACGATGTATGAACAAAAAAAAAGGCTGAGAGACGAGCTCTCAGCCTTCTTCCATCATGCGAACATGATTACTATTTTCTTTTTACTACGATTACAGCAGCTTCTTTATGATCTACATCATAAACGCTACCAGTTTCAGCTACAGTTACGCTAGAAACTGTTGTGCTGTTTGCAATAGTACCATTTTGCTCTTTAACATCTGTGTATCCACCTGTGTAGATGTTATTACCATCTGCAGAGACTACATATACAACAGTGTTAGGAGTAATGATGTAGTTACCGTTGTTGCTACCAAACGTGTTGTCGTTTTGGTTAGCAGCAATGGATACTGAAGTCAATGAAGTTCCAACAACAGATACAACATCATAAAGTTTGCTTGTGTTTGGTGTATCAGTCAATTTAATGATTGTGTTTTTAGCAGTGTTTTCAATGTTAGTGAAGAACGCTGCACCAGTTACTTCAGTTGTAACTTTTTGATTATTTACGTTCAATGTAACAGTGTACGTAGAAGTTGTTGCTGAAGTAGCAGTTTTGTCAGCTGATACAAACAAGCCGTAGATTGCAGCGCCTGTTTCTGCATTTGCATCTGTATCAGTTTTCAAAATGATGTAGTTAGCAGTTGCACCGCTAGCATTTACATACGCTTTATCAGCTTTTGTTACTTGTGCAAGTGTACCAACAACCAATTTACGGTCTTCAAGTTTCTCAGCACCAAGCTTAGTAGCATCAATTACAACAGTGTTAGCATTGATGATGTATTTAGTAGTGTCAGTTGCAGTTGTATCAAGAACGATTTCTGAAGCAGATACTTTAGAAACATTGTATCCAGCGCCTTTTACATCTGTTTTAGCTGAAACGCCAGTAAGTTTAGTATCAGTGAATACCAACTCAGCCAATTGACCCTCAAGTCCAGCAAATGTTGAAAGAGCAACATCAGTGTACTTCACTTCGTTTTTGTTAGCTTTAACATCAAAGTAAGTTACTTTAGTTTTGCTAACAATCGCTTCGTTTTCAAGGATTTGAGCTGTTTTAGCTTCAAGGATTACTACGTATGGTTTGTTAACAGCTGCTTCTGGAGCAGATGCTTTAACAACTTTACCGTCTGCACTTAGTAGAAGAGTAAACTCTTTACCAATGTTTGCAGCGATCAATGTAGCAATGTTATCATTTGCAGCTTTGTCTGATTTTTCATACACTTTACCAGCAACAGTGTATTTAGCAGTACCATTTGAAGTACCTACAGCTTCAAGTTTACCTGTAGCAGTGTTACGAACTGCATTAACTTTGATAGCAACGTTACCGGATTTGGAAACAGCGCTGATTACATCGTCTTTTTTCAGGTCAGTAACTTTAGCTACTTTACCGTCAATAGTTACAGATGTAGCATCATTGATGAATGCGCTAGTTTGGTTCGTGTTAACACGAGCATCACGGTAAGCATTTTTCTCTTCAACCGAAGTTACAAGAGCATCTTTGATTGACCATTTTTCAGCAGTTGCAACGCGAACTTGATCGTTAACCAAGTACAATGTTACAGTGTCGCCTGTGCTTGCAGTTGAAAGTGCTGTTTCTTCGCCGTTTACGAAGTAAACTGTGCTAGCAACAGTAGCTTTAGTTTTAACTTCTGATCCTACTTTGATTTTAACGGAACCAGCAGTTTGGCCAGCTTCCAAAGTACCAGTCAATGTAGCAGCAGTGTCTTGTGCATCAGTGATTGCAAGAACTTTACCATCTTTACCTTTAACAACTGTTACGTTGTGACCAAGCAAATCAACTAGTGATTTACCGCCAGTAACGATGAAGTTAGAAGCAGTAGCGATAGTATCAGTTTTCAACTCGTCGTTACCTGCAGTATTCTTTTGAGTCCAGCGAAGTTTAACTTTGCCGTCAACTACAGAAGCTGCAAGAAGCTCAGCTGAAGAAGAATTACCAAGTTTCGAAATCAATGTGCTGTTGGAAAGTACTTCGTTACCATCAACGTTGTACGAAACCAATTTAGCGTTAAGAGTGTTAGAAGTCAGTTGAGCTACAACACCACGAAGTGCTTTTGCGCCAACATTAAGATCAACGTTGTCGAACAAGCCAAGGTCTTGTGCTTTCAGTAGGTAGTTATAAGGCCATACGCCTGACAACTTTTTCTCTTGGTAACCAAGGGAACGAACCAATACTGCTACAACTTCTTCAAACTTAACTGCATCGCTTGGACGGAAGTTTTTAGTACCAGCATCACCCAAGATGAAGCCTTTAGTTGCAGCTGCGTTGATGTAGCCTGTGTACCAAACGTTTGCTTTAACATCTTTAAACGTAGGTTTAACAGATTCCATCAATTTAGCTGCGCCTTCGTTACCGGAACCGATAACGATTACTTTCGCAAGTTCAGCGCGAGTAATTGTGTTTTCTGGTTTAAATGTACCATCTTCATAACCTGAAATGATTCCTAGTGCAGTTAGTTCTTCAACTGCTGATTGTACCGGTTTGCCAACAACATCAGATGGTGTTGCTGCAAAAGCTGGAACGGATAATGGTAGTACTAGCGCGGTAGCTAGCACAAATGCTGCTATTTTTTTCTTCATAACCTTTATTTCTCCTCCTCTAAATACGTGCGGTTGTTGAGAGTTTTGTTTAAATAGTGAATTGCTCTTTTCCCTCATAGCCGATTCACCCCCTTTCCAGAGTTGAGCACAGATTTGATATAAATGATGTCTACAATCATGATAAACCCATTTGTAAAATCATGTCGTAGAAACTTGTAAAAAATGCGAGAACATTGCTAGAGTCACGGCACCACTTTAACATTATACAATGGGCAGGTCGTACCGTAAAGAGGAAGTTGAGAATTCATTCCAATTTGTTTCCAGCATGAGTAGGTCTCGCGCATCAAATCATGTGTTTGTTACAACGTCATGTATTTAAACGCACGTGACAATGAAAAGTTGCGATGTTCTTAAAAAAACTTTAAAAGTTTTTTCTTTTTCCGTTTTTTCTTAATTATGTACATCTAACTGTAATCTACTCCCTGCTTTGTTAGTATAGCTTGTTTTCATAGAGCTCGTCGATGCTAAACATTTTCCATGGATAAAGTTTCTCTCGCGAGGCAAATGCTTTAATGGCGTAAAAAAATCTGGCCGCATAAAAATCCTACGACCAGATTTTTCTAACTTTTATTTTTAACCGATTTTAGGAAGCTTACCTAAATCCGCCAAAATTCGAGCTACGATAATCGCAGCATCAGAGCGCAACAAATTCGAACGCGGTTCAAACACTGAACCACCTTTTGGATTGCTTGGATCTACAGGAGATCCAAGAATATATTTTTTCTTTGCAATAGCAAGTACAGAACTTTTCGCATAGAAATTGACGTTGCCAGCATCTTTAAATGTTTTCTCGAGATCTTTATCGATCTTCGAGGAATCAGTTGCTAGTTTCATGTCCAGTGCTCTTGCAATAATAACAGATGCCTCTTCCCTAGTCAGAGCAGCGCTTGGCTGGAACGTACGTGGACCCGTGCCTCGTATGATACCTTCCCTCGCTGCTGTCTCTACATATCTATAATCCCATAATGCATCTGGATTAACGATAGCCGGTACATCATCAAAATGCGGCTTGCTAAGCTCATAGTTTAGCGGAATGTCTAGCGCCTTAACCATCATTCTTGCAAATTCACCGCGAGAAATATAAATATTGGAACCAAAATCATCAAAACCTGCTGCATTCATAATTCCTTTGGCGTAAATCGCTTCAAGGAAGTTTCTAGCATACGGATGAGACGTCATATCTGTATAGGAATAAACCATTTTACCAACTACATAATAACCAAATTTACTGAACGGAACCGTAATTGTGTTTTTCTTCACATCTACTTTACCGCCAATATTTTCCCAATACTTTGCTTTAACATCGTAACGATAAACGGTGATAATCGTTCCAATGCTGTCCTTCATGTTCGGATCGAAGCCAAGCGTCAAGGTTCCCGTCTTAGATGTTACCAACTCGCGATTGTCAGGGCGATCATCATAAGTAGGAATCTTTGTTCCGCCCGTGCCCTTAGCGTTCGGGAATTGATAAGGGTCTACACCCATTTTCAAAGGATCGTATGCACCCGTAGCAGGATCATCTGCCAAACCTGCATCAATCCAGTAAACAGGGCTTGCCTTTGTAAACCTTGTCGGGTAAGACAATCTGAATCTTGTCCCGAAGCTTTCCATAATAATATTAAAATTCGGCGGCCACGCTTCTAATTCACGGCGATCAACAACCCCATCCTCTGGATTGGCAATTGCAAACAATAAATTATGACCACTAAATACTTGGTTCTTTAAATTTGCAGGTACGTTAAAATCTGTACGGATCAACGTTGTACCCTTTTCGAATTTTAACGAAAGCGCTCCATCAAAGATTTTGTGACTGCTATCCATCGGCTCCATGAATTGAGCACCCGGAATATTCGTTGGAGCATACGTTATCTCAATGCTGCTTTGCACCTTGTCATTTGCACTTGAAATAATAAAGTCAATTTTGTTTTTACCGACTTTCAGCTTATTTACATAGACACGATAGGTGTTTTTATAAAGCTCTTCAATAGTTGCTGGATTATTATCCGAATCATAATCAATTTTCTCAGCAATTTGCTTGTTGATGGTAACAGAGCTTGCACCTGGTGCATCAATAATAACCTCAATGAAATTTTGGTTCACGATCGCTTTGTTTGGCAAAATCGGACGCAAAATCGTATAAGGAAGCGAGGTTGGATCCACTTCAAGTCGATAAGAAGCTTTAGGACCAGTCTCTCCATTGTTGTATGCAGTGAAAGTATACACACTCGAACTGCCGTCAGGATTTAGAGCCTGCGAGTTTAATACAAACGAGAACGTCTTGGTGTCTATATCATAACGTACAGCTAGGTTAGCAATATTATTGGTAGTACTTTCATTAACTTTACCTAGAACTGTTGCGCCCTTCATAATGACTAACTCATTGCTCAAATTCCAACGAATTGGCGTTTTAAGTGAGCTGCTCTCAATCTTCAAAATGTATTTATCTGGATCTGTAAGTTCTGTACTATCTTTCATCAATTTAATATTAGCTTGGATATTAGCCAAAATATCCGTGTTCGTGCTGCCAGTAGCTATCAAATCGATAAAATCGAACGTACCAAAAATATTCATGTTTGCTTCGTTAGTCGTGAAAATTGCGCCGCGCTTCACGAAGTTTGGATCATTCGGAACTGGTTCCGTATATTTGCTGCTGTAAGGATAGATACTTGTTCCTTCTACTGGTATAACCGGCAGGTTTGTTGGAATCAAATATAATTTGATCTTTTTCTCATAAGAGTTTTTACTTCCTTGGAATACGAATTTTATCTCATTCTCGCCACTAAACAATGCATTGAATGCATTTGTCCTTTGGCCTGGAACAATTTCAAAATTAGTTACAGGTTTGCCCGCTTGCTGCTGCAGTTGAATCGGCGTGTTATTCACATAGAAAAATACTGTTTGAGCTTCATTTGCTTGAAAAGTGTAACGAACCTCAGAAGTATTATTAATATTATTCATAATACCTTTAAAGTCACTCAAAGCGCCTGAAATAGCCGCTGTGATTCGTTCAGATTGCAGCTTGTTCGTGTCATCATATACAGTCATGTTGTCAAATACACTTGTATAGCTTACATAAGGTCCGAAGAGCATTGTAAACTTAACATCTTTCGTCACGCCGCCAACTTTAAGCGTTACCGTTTGAGTACCTTCAAACGGGAGTTTGTGAAATACAAGAATTTCACGCTTATATACTTTTCCATTAATGTTTACAAATTTATTGATCAAATCACTCGATACATTTTTGATGTTGCTTACGTCATCGAAATCGTAGCTGCTCGGTGCAGCTGCATTGGAAACATTTTTGATCCCTGTAACTGAAACTAGATTAGCCGTCTTCGATACATCAGCATTACCAACCAACACTTCCATCGCGAAAGGAACACTATAGATATTAGCTCCTTCAAGCGGAGTACCTGTGAGTGATTCACCTGTCCCTGTTTTATAACCATTTAAATAATTAATATTGTCGATGAACTGAGCCGCTCCATTGCGAAGCGAGAAACTCATTAGCCCAGTACCTTCACTGCCATTTTGGCCAAGCGATTCTGTTTTTGCGTTTTTTGCTGTTAATTGAATATTATAGACCTTATTATAATCCAGCTTACCCGTATGATCCGTACCGATTGGTCGAGTGAAATTATAAATAAAGAATGCTTCCTGACCCGTATAAGTACCTAATGGTGCTGGTGTAGCAGTAGCACCTGCTGGTTGTGTCAATTTAAAAGAACTGTCTCCATTTTGCGTAATCGTATATTCGATAGGTATGCTCTTCGTTGGATCTGGATGAGGATCAAGCTTACCGTCACCGTCATCGTCCTTTAAGAAGTTAGGCACGATAATTCTTCCTGTGACACTTGCTGAATTCAAATCCGTAACTAGTAGGTTTGGATTGTACTCTAAAGGCTCCGCCGTATTAACCGCACCATTTTTACCATTAAGATTCACATCTAAAAAGGTCACTTGTCCGTTATAAAAGGCGATCTCGCGTGTTGTCTCAACTGTCTGATTCGCGTTTTTTACTTTAATAGTAACCAAGTTTTTTCCTTTGTTCACCGTAATCGGAGAAGCGGCAAACTGATAATTGTTGGAGCTGTTAACCGAATAGGTTTTGCTGCTCCCGTTCACATCCACCGTTACTTGCTGCGCATTTGGAGCGAAACCAGTAATACTGATATCAGCGGATTGTCTGCCAGCGGAAGTCGTTGAATGTACAACCGTTGTTCCAACTTCTTCAATTGCAAATTTGTTACCGTCTAATTGGGCAACTAAATCGTAAAATACAGGCCCGTTGTGATACTCAATATAGATCGAGCTTGTCACTTCGCCGCCGCCTTGAATACCTCTGAACGTAATGCGGTTCAAGCCAGGAAATAATTCTACGTTATATACCTGAATATTAAATCCGCTAATATAAATATTGCTCGTTATGTTCTCACGTTTAGAGCCAAGATCGTCATCTGTAGGGTCAGCAGTGCCCTTGTTATTAATAACTTGAACAATACTGTAAGAAACCGAAGTAGGATCTACACCAGTGATTGATCCATTCAATGTAAAACGCGGATCGGTTGTGACTCTTGCTTCCGTAGATAGTTCCTTTTCCGTCGGAAAGCTGAAGCTTCCTGTTGCAGCTGTTACCGTTTGTGAAGCTCCGAACGGCGGCAACAATGTAATCAACAGTGCCAGCGTTAGCGCTAATGATAGTAATCTTTTCAAAACAATGTTCCTCCTTTATGTATATGGCGAGCATGGGTATTTGAATGATAAATGGCCTGACGACTATGCGGCTTACCTTTGAATAAATCTTCCTCCCTTTTCCTCTTTAGTCAGCTTTGATGCAATTGCAGTTAGGAGATCTGACCGCAGAAAAGTTCTGTACAGTTGTTATCGGCTTTTGGCTCCCAATTTTTTAGCTATTTGGTCGATTTCCATCAAAAAAAGAGCCCTGATTCCGTTAAAGGATTCAGAGCTCTTATTTATTTGGAACGGGATTCAGCATCCAGCTTGAGTCGAAGTCTCATTCGAGCTAGGAAATTAATAAGCGGCCTGCGTGTTTTGTCCACGATACCGGTTATTTCTGCCCCAATCTGCAAGAAAAACATTAGCATACATATGACGGCAAAAGTAATCCAGTTCGCTGCGCTCGACTGCACGACAGCTGATTGCACGATTGCGAGTCCGCCGAATATAGCAGCTACTCCCCAAATGATAAGTACGGTACGACGGTGGCTGAAGCCAAGGTCGCGCAGACGATGGTGCAAATGCCCTTTGTCTGGTGCAAATATCGGTTTCTTGTTTACCCAGCGGCGAACGATTGCGAAGAAGGTATCCGAAAGCGGAACGCCGATAATGAGCAGCGGTGTTACAAACGATACCATCGTTACCTGCTTGAAGCCAAGCATCGAAAGCGTTGCTAGACTGAAGCCGAGAAACAGCGAGCCCGAGTCGCCCATAAATATTTTTGCGGGATGAAAGTTGAAAACGAGAAAGCCGACAATTCCGCCCAGCAGCAATGTACTCAGTAAGATAACTGGTTGGAAGCCCATCAGTGATGCCATCACAACAATCGTTGCAATCGCGATGCCTGACACGCCGGCAGCAAGCCCGTCCAAGCCATCGATCAGATTAATGGCATTCGTTACACCGACGATCCAGAGAATCGTAAGTGGAATGCTGATCCATCCGGCAATTGGCTGCATCGTTTCGCCGAACGGAATGTTCAGCAAGTTGATCTTAACGTCGAAGACGAAAACGACTACGCATGCCGCCGCGATTTGACCGAGCAGCTTCACTTTAGCTGAAAGCTCGAAGCGGTCATCGAATGCACCTAAAATAATAATCATCGTACCGCCGACTAGCAGCGCGTTGATCATATTGGAATCTTGCGGACGGAGCAAGCCGTCTGGTATAAATGGCGATAAAATAAAGAATGCGCCAACGAATGCAATATAAATAGCTAGACCGCCAAGACGCGGCATAATGCGCGTGTGTACCTTGCGGTGATTTGGTTTGTCTATTGCGCCTACTTTGAAAGCAAACTTCTTAACAAGCGGCGTCATCGCAATGGCTAGAACAAGAGCGATTATGAACCCAATTGAATACAGCAAGCCTACCGGCATGTGTGCAACTCCCCTTTTCTTTCTACCGAAGTGAATTATACTCCGATTGGAAAGGAAACTCCAACCCCGTTTTCAACCAATTTTCATGGTTTTAACGAGAATTTCACGGTGTAGGTCGAGGTTTTGTAACGTTTTCTTTGTCGCGAACCACTTTCACTACGAATTTCGGCAAAACAAGCATTCTTTTGTAGCGTTTAGGCTCTTGCAGCAAGCGATAAAACCATTCAAGCCGAAGTTTTTGGAAAATATTCGGAGCCCGCTTTAGTTTACCCGAAACAACGTCGAAGCTTCCGCCAACGCCCATAATCAATGGTACGCCCAGCTTTTGCTTGTATTTCACAATCCACGGCTCCTGCGTATCCGCACCTCGTGCCACAAACAATAAATCAGGAGCAGCCGCACGGATTTCTTCGATGACTTCCTCATCCTGATCAGGGCCAAAAAATCCGTTCCGATAGCCTACAATTTTCACTTGAGGATATTGCAGCTGCAGCTTCTCTGCCGCCGCTTCAATAATCTCCTGTGAGGTGCCAAGCAGGTAAGCCTTCCATCTACGCTTTTCACCCTCATGCAGCAAGCGGTGAAGGAGATCAAACCCCGTCACACGTTCTGCAACAGGCTGTCCTACGTATTTGGCCGCCCATACAACTCCTGCACCATCAGGCACAATAAGATCTGCGCGCCGCATCATCGCACTATACTTGGGGTCCTCGACGGCAGACATAATCATGATCGGATTAGCGGTAATCACATGGGTTACGCGTCTTTCTTCGATCGCTTCTATTAAGTAATTGACTGTGTCATCCATGCCCACTTTGGAGAATGGTATGCCGTATAACGGCACAGTTGGTAGTTGTTTCGACAAGAGGAACTCACCTCGATAATGTATGACGCAGCAAATGTACAATTTGTTGCGCCGGTCTTTGCGATTGTTGTTTTAAAAGATCGATTGCTGGCTTGTGCTTTGCCTGCCAGCCCTCTTTGTCAGACAGCAGCAAACCCGCTGCTTCTGCGAATTTTTCGGCATCGAGCTGCTCCGTCGTGCCGATGGCTTTGATGCCAAGTCGACCCAGAAATTGGTCGATCTTCGGGTCGTACGAGAGGCCAAGCATGGGAACTCTTTGGCCTGCGGCATAAATAAGCGCATGGAGGCGCATGCCAAGCAAAGCGTCGCACCGGCTGACCTCAAGCAGCATTTGCTGGGGGTCGTCGCCGGGCGCGGCCAACTCGGCGGTGGAACCATCGCCGAGCCTGCCGCGCAGCCGTTCCAGCACCTGCTCCGACGCTACAGTGTCGGAGGGTGTGTGGAACGGCAGGAAGCGCAGCCGGACAGGCATGCGCTTCGACAGCGCGACTAGCGCATCGGCGGCGCGTTCGAGATCGGCGCCGTCACTGCGCCAGGGGCGCAGCGATACACCGACCAGCGGCGCAGCAGTAGGGTCGGAAGCTTGTCCAGCCGCTGATGAACCTGCAGGGAGCGGCAAGCCCATGACCGGATCAGGAACAACATCGATCCGATCACTAGGCACGCCGATTCGTCCAAGCAAAGCGGCGGATTCCTCATCCCTAACGGATACATATGCGCTTTGCTTCATCACTCCGCGAATCATAGGGTCCATCCAGCGCCGAATCACAGGACCAATCCCTTGCGAATAAGCGAATGTTGGCTTACCCAGCAATTGGGCCAGCTTCATGACGCCAGTATAATAAGGAATCGTTTTGGCGCCTGTAACGTCCTGCAGGAGGCTTCCGCCTCCGCTTATTAGACCGTCGCTGCCTTTCAATGCTTTCCATAGATCTCCTGGGTGCATGCGGCGAACAGCTTCAACGCCGTACATGCGGCTTGTCCAATCTGGATCACCTGATAAAACGATCGGCTGAATTTGCACGCCCTGCGCCTTGCCTTCTTCTTCTAGTGCTAGCAATATCGATTTGAGCACCGCTTCATCACCGCTGTTGTAGAAGCCATAATAGCCTGAAATTACTATTCGACGAACTTGCGGATGATGGCTGGTGCCCATTTACGAATTGCTCCTTCCACGATCTGCCATGCCAAAATCAAGATACATCCGATTATTATACCTGTACCCAAGCCGAGCGCTACACGAATCATAGAAATGTAAAGTGGTGTATGAAGATGTGCAAACGTATCAACCATCGTCAATTGACCAATCGAACCAATGATTACAAGCAGCCATGCCGCACGATAACGAAGGGCAAGGAACAAGCCAAGCAGCAGCGGCGGATGACCAAGCATGAACTCTTTAAAGCGCGGTCGTACGCCGAATGTATTTTCCAGCCAGCCGCGAATAAGCAGCTCAATAGCAGGCGCTTGTCCACCGTTACCTGTACGAGACAAGTAATAGAAGCCGATTATGCCAATAACTCCAGCTACTATAATCCACGTTAAGGTAATAGGTTGTGAGAGCAGCTTGCGCAGCTTTCCGATTGATGTTTGACCGTTATAGAAAAACACATAAATGGCCACAAGGATAATCGGAGCCAAATGCAGCACACTTACGCCGCGGAATTGTTCCAATACAAGATTGTACGTAATATTGTTCAACAATCCGAATATCATCGGCGCTCCCATAAGAGAGATGAGCGTCGCCACAATAAACCAATTCAGAGCAAGACCAAAACGTCTTCCCGTAGATATGGCAGGGAATATCCATTTCATACGATTGCCGTTCTCATATACAGCACCTGGCTGCTGAGGAGTCTGCCCTTGCTGGCTTCTTCCTACTGACCAATTCGTTCCGCCAATAACACGACGCTCGCCAACGGTACGGGAATAAATCCGATTCATTACCCATATAAGAGCCAGCGTAGGAGCGGCAATTGAAGCACCTAATGCAAGTCCTTGCTCCATAAGCGAGCTGTTTAGCTTGTACAAGCCTGCGCTTCCAACTAAGCCAATCGCATAAACTGGAATATACACGCCTGGAATAAATGCGCCGATTAACAAAGTAATCAGTGCTACTGCTGCCGCAGCAACGATTGCACGCAGCGGTTTATTCCATGAAGGCTGCTCATGATCAAACGGTTTTGGCTTGCCTGGCGTAAAGCCGGCGTTCGAGAGCTTATCTACGATTCCGCCCTCTTCACTCATTGCCTCAGCAATGCGGTCCAAGGAGTGAACCACCTTTGCTTTATCCGTATTGGACTGAGCTGTCCCGTTCAAGAAAAACATCCGGATATTTCGATCCTTTGCCGCTAAAAGAAAACGATCAGCAATAGCTTCCGGCGTCATCGTCATACCGTCGTTCTCCGACAATGAATATAATCTGACTACATTATAATTTGTAATATAAGCTAATTTATTTATGCCTTGTTGCGGTTTTTTCAAATTTTCTATGGTCGCTACGCCCATATCGTATTTTTTGAGCAGTTCTCCGAACTGATAAAGGCTGTTATCCATCGCTTGATCGGATGCACCCTTTACTTTGTCACCGTCGAACAATACGCGGTCTACATCGTATTCCTTCAATTTCGCAAGCATAGCATCTGTTGCCTGCTGATCATAAGGCTTAATACGGTCAGATAAGCGAGGCAATATTTGAAGTCCGGCATTATGAATCGTTTCAAGTGAAATCGGATCAAAATCCATCGTTTTCATAACTGCTTCTGCAATTGGCATCTCAACAACTAAGCCATTTCGGCCACCGTACGACCAATTGCTATACACAGCCTCTGAACGATCAAGCGCTTCGCGCACAATAGGACCAATCATTTCCTCTTCTTTGGGCCCATTGAACAAAATATAAGTAAAGTTTTGGCCTACCGGCTCAAATTTACTTTGCAGGAGTGCAGCATCTCTGGAACTGTAGAAAGTAAGTCTGCCGGAGATTTGCAGATCCTTCAGAGAGCTCTCATAAACAGCCATTGTAGTGACGCCAGCTTCCTTGAGCATCTCCAGCTTTTCCGTTAAAAATTGCTGCGGCCTAGCCTGACGCTCCGCCACCTCAATAATATCCCGATAATCAAATACATATTCTACTTGCTTCGACGATTTTTCCATTTCCATCCGAACGGCACCGAGCGGCAATGCTGCCGCCACCCCGATAATTGCAATGATCCATAATGCGAATCTTGCGCGCCGATTCCATTGCTGCCAACGTAAAAACACACAATTCCTCCGTTCTAAACAGGTTAATTATTGTACTATTCGGTAGAGTCTACCCGTTCCATAACGGAGGCTTGCAATGTTTGCAGCGCCTCAACAGCAGCATCCTTCGACTCACTTTTAACCGCAAAATAAACTTTGATTTTTGGCTCCGTGCCAGATGGACGAAGGCAGAACCATGAGCCATCCGCGCGCAAATATTTCAATACATTTTCCGGACGCAAGCCATCTTGGCCTTTGCCGTAATCAAGCACGCGCTCCACTTTGACGCCGCCGATTTCTGCAGGCGGGTTTTGACGCCAGTCATCCATAATAGCGCCTATTTTTTGCACGCCATCAAGTCCCTTTAGTGTACGTGATTCCAAACCCTCCAAATAAAAGCCATGCTCAGCGTATAACTCTAAAAGAACATCATATAGCGTTTTTCCTTGACTGCTATAATAAGCTGCAGCTTCAGCAATTAATAGCGCAGCAACGATCGCATCTTTATCACGCGCATAAGTTCCTGTTAAATATCCGTAGCTTTCCTCGTAGCCAAATAGGAAGGTATGCTCTCCTGTTTGCTCATACCGAGTCATTTTTTCACCAATATATTTGAAGCCGGTCAACGTGTTCTCAACCGCTACACCATAGGAACGGGCAATATCTGCGCCTAGTTCACTTGTTACGATCGTTTTGATCACTACGCCATTGTCTGGCAGCTGTCCACGTTCCTTCAACTGGCTTAGCACATAATGAACCATTAGCGCACCCGATTGGTTCCCAGTGAGTACCACGTACTCGCCCTCATTGTTTTTCACAACCGCACCCATACGGTCTGCGTCAGGATCAGTACCGATAATGATATCGGCATTCACCTGCTGCGCCAGCTTAATCGCAAGCGTGAACGCTTCGCGCTCTTCCGGGTTAGGAGACTTTACAGTGCTAAAATATCCATCCGGCTGCTCTTGCTCCGGTACGACGTGTACATTTTTAAAACCAACCTTCTTCAACACTTCGCGAACAGGCATGTTGCCAGTGCCATGTAGAGGTGTGAAGACAACACTAATTTTTTCTCCAACTTCACCTTTAATAAGATTAGCATTCAAGCTCTGAGCAACAACCGTATCAATAAATTGTTGATCGGCGTCATCTCCAAGCCAGCGCAGCAATCCTTTTCCTTCCGCTTCTTCGCGGCAAACCCGTTTCACTTCATCGAAACCCGCGATTTGACTGATAGCAGAAATAACTTGTTCAGCTTCCTCAGGAATAAGCTGGCAGCCGTCAGCGCCATATGCTTTGTAACCATTATATTCAGGCGGATTGTGGCTTGCCGTAATGACAATTCCACTTGCTGCATTCAGCGCACGTACCGCAAAAGAAAGCTGCGGTGTTGGACGAAGCGCTGTGAACAAATAAGTAGTGATACCGTTGCCCGCAAGCACAAGCGCTGCATCGAGTGCAAACTCAGGTGAATTATTGCGGGAATCGTGAGCGATAACAACAGAAGGAGCCGCTCCATCCGCCGATTTGCCAGCAAGCAGCCAATTTGCTAGTCCCTGTGTTGCTTTACCAACCGTATAAGTATTCAAACGATTCGTTCCTGCACCCATTACGCCGCGCAAGCCGCCCGTTCCAAATTCAAGGTCGCGATAAAAACGATCCATAATTTCTTTTTCTTGTCCTTCAATACTGCGAAGCTCGTCCTTTGTTCCTGCATCAATCAACGGATCATTAAGCCACGCTTCATATTTAGCAATAACATTAGCATTCGTTTCGTTCGTCATATTTAGCAGCCTCTTTCATTCATGAATTTTAATTTATGAAGGATTAGATAAAGCAAACATAAGCTCGCCTTCGGCAACGATTTGATCGCCAACCCGTGCTGTTCCTTGTCCTTTTCCAATAGAGCCCTTCAGTCTTGTAATCTGGACCTCAAGCGTCAACGTATCGCCAGGCTTAACTTGACCACGAAAGCGGAAGCCGTCGATGCCTGCAAAAAAACCAAGCTTTCCACGATTGGCTTCAATCATCAGCATCGCTACAGTACCTACTTGCGCAAGCGCTTCTACTATAAGCACGCCTGGCATAACCGGATAACCCGGAAAATGACCAACAAAGTAAGGTTCATTCATCGTAACATTTTTAAGACCGACTGCACGTACGCCTGGCTCAACCTCCAAAATACGGTCGATTAGCAGAAACGGCGGGCGGTGCGGAATGATTTCTTGAATTTGGTTAATATCCAACATGAAAAAAAACCCCTCTCAAAAGTTAAGTTAGGAAGTATAAAAAGTGTCATTCTGTACGACACTATACATATCCCTCATAAACTGCAGTTTATGAAGGTTAAGATAAGAGGCTTGGCTGCTTGGACCCGAAGTGTCCTCCGCCAAGCCTCTTTGTTCATATGTAGTGACTTGATGATCACGAATGTCCAGTAGGTGTTTCTGTTATGTGTTTATTCAGCGCTTTAAACATGACGATATACATCATTGAAGTAATGAATGAAAAGCCAATAACGCCCCACAAATAGACATGAGCATTCGGCGCTTCAAAGAAAATGAGCATTATCGCTGCATAAAAGAGCACAGTTGTCAGCTTTCCCATCCAGTTGGCAGGCACCGTCTTTTTCCCTTGAAAGTGAAAATAGAATCCCCCCGCTATCATGCCCAAATCGCGCACAAACATCGCTGCAGCCGCAGCCCAGGAAATATGGCCGGATACGAGCAGCGATACAATAACAGTGATCAGCATCATCTTGTCCGCAAGCGGATCAAGCATCATTCCAGCCGTCGTGATCTGACCGGTTCTGCGTGCGATATAACCATCAAGAACATCGGTAATACCGGCAGCAACCATAATCAAAAAGGCAGGAATCATATGTCCTTCCGCAAAAATCACGATGTAGACAGGGATTAATAAAAAACGCAATGATGTTAATAGATTCGGCAGATTCAACTATTCACGCTCCTCTACCTATAACTGACGGTCCACCATGGTTCCCAACTATTATACAACTACCTTCCGTAAAAATAAAACTATCCGCTGTTCCTAATAAGCGGAACAAATTGCAGAAGTTAGTTCTAACTGACTATTTGCAATTTTTTTATGTATACATTTTGTGATCGTTATTCATTTTCACCATCTTCTTACCGTTATAAATAGAATACCAATTACTTTAAACAAGAAAGGACAGGGATGTAGTGAATTTTAGTTTACGCTTGTATAAGTCGTTGAAAGTAACTCGCAGGTGGCTCGCAGCTACGCTTGCAATCGTAATGGTTATGACTTCCATGACCGGCATTGTCAACGCCGCTGAAGATACGATCACCGGCATTGATTTCACCTATGACCCATCGGATTACAACAGCAGCACATCATCACTGGAAACATTTGTTGAAGATGATAAGGTTAATCTAGCCGTTTATGCAACAGGTACAGGCATTAGAAAAGAAGTTACTGCCGATGCGACATGGAAATCATCGAATACCGCTCTTGTCAAAGTGGAAAAAGGCGTCTTAACGGGTGTAGGCAAGGGAACCGCAACGATAAGCGCTACTTATAAAGGCTTCACCATTTCTATCAAGGCTTCATCAGACTATATCTATGATTCCGTAAGCTTGATGCAGAACGGAGTAACCGCTCCAACAACGCTGGATATCGAGATTGGTCAAAATCTGGCCTTCACGCTTAACGGCTTGAAAGGAAACAAAGATCCGCTACCTGTGACAGGTGAAGCTGTTTGGACAACATCGAATGCTGCGATCGCAACCGTAGATGAAGGTGTTATTAAGCTGCTAGGTGTTGGAGCCGTTACAATTACGGCAAAGTATAAGGGCAAATCCGATGCGATTACATTAAATGTAACCTCACCTTACAAGTCGATTACGATCGATTCAGGTACTTCTGGCAAACTGGTCGAAATCGACATTGGCAGTGATGATAAAGTATTAACGGCATCCGTCGATCCAAAGATCGGTTCGATCCTGGATGTAACAAAAGATGCAAAATGGGTTAGTGCTAATGAAAAAGTAGCCACAGTTAAACTAGGCGTAGTATCTGCAGTAGGTGCCGGAAAAACGACGATCACAGTATCCTACAAAGGGGTTAGTACAACGATCGATGTGGTCATACGTACACCTTACCAGTCGATCAAGCTCTCACCAGAGAAGGAATACCATCTGCAGCTTCAGGACAAGGATTTACAGGTACGAGCAGATGTCCTGAATAATAAAAATGATTCTGACGATGTTACTGATGAAGCCGAATGGACGTCTTCGAACGTCGTGGTTGCTACGGTTTCTAAAGGATTGATAAAACCTAAATCCGTCGGTACAGCTAGAATTACAGCCAGCTACAAAGGTGTAAGCCGCAGCATCGAGATTACAGTGTATCCGAGCATAACTGAACTTAGTATTGAAACGGAAACTATCGATGGTTATACCGATATTAGCGAGGATCTTCCTAGAGTCATGGCAACAACATTTGATGGCTCGAAGGTAGATGTATCCAAAATCGTAAAATGGTCATCCGCAGATGAGAAGATTGCAACGATTAAAAATGGTCAATGGACAGCCAAAGCTCTTGGAGAGTCCGTTCTTACCGCATCCCTTCAAAACTATAAAGCGGATGTAAAATTAGTCGTTCACATGAAGCCGTTAAAGCTGATTGCCGACGTTAAGGATCTTAGCATTATTTTAGGAAAAGAAACGCCTCTCCCTTCCGTAAACGTTATTAATGAAGACGGAGAAGAAGAGAATATTTCGAGCAGAGTGAAATGGAAGGCTTCATCAGATGATATCGTATTGAAAGAAACGACGATGAAGGGCTTAGATGTGACAAGCATCACGCTCACTGCTACTTACCTGACTAAGAGCGTAACGGTACGTGTAAGAATAGAGGAAGAAATCGTCAAGCTTGTTGTTGACCCGATCTCTCTAGATCTTTACCCTGGCAAATCCAAATCCGTTAAGGTTACAGGTTATTACAAGAGCGGCAAGCAGGTTTCACTAGGTTCAAAAATGAACTGGGAGTCTGGCAATCCTAATATCGCAACCGTTAGCAGTACCTCGGTTAAAGGAATTGCCGTAGGAACAACTAAGATTACGGGTTCATACCAAGGCAAAACGGTCATCGTTCCTATCGTGGTTTCACCTAAACTGAAATCACTTGTTCTATCCAGCAAATCGGTTCAGCTCAGCCCTGGAGGAGTCTATTTGGCTAAGCTTCAGGCAAACTTTACGACTGGCAACCCGGCTGACGTTACGGACGACGCCGTTTGGACATCCTCCAAAGCTAGTGTCGCAACAGTCGTAAATGGCAAGATCGTCGCTGTTAGCAAGGGTTCCGCTTCCATTAAAGCAACCTATGCAGGTAAAAGCGTGACGATTAGAGTAAGTGTAAAATAGTTCAAAAATGCAGCAAGTGAGAAGCTCGTTGCCTCGTTACACGACGAGTTTTTCACTTGCACAAATAATGAATAATATCAAAAAAAGGATGCCCGCTGCGCAGCAAACACTGCAAAGCGGACATCCCTTTTTCTATTTAATTGATTACGATTCAGCAAACACTAAGTCATAGAGATGCTGCCATGTTGCCCAGCTAAAAACCTCATCCTCAGGCTGCTTGCCTATTACAGCGTAACCAATGTACAAGCCTGCCACAAGCATAATGATCATTATGAGCGGTACGATGCTTTTGCGCAAAAGCCACAGCAGCATGCTTACCCCTTTGGGCCGTTGCTTCTTATTGGAGCTCTTCTCTTCAGCCTTCACGCGACTGGCGCGCTTCTGCCTCCCTGAGCTTTTCTCTTCCGCTTTACTCCCGGATCCGCTTGCTTCGTGGTCCATTCGCTCATCGGCCATACTCATTCACATCATCCTATCCTTATGCGCGCAGCCCGTTGGTAAGACTCATCATCGTATCACTTGACGATAACGCTCTAGCTGCCAATTGATAAGCGCGCTGCACATTAATAAGCTCGGTGATCTCGTCCGTCAGCTCGACATTTGACTGCTCCAAGTAACCTTGACGCAGCACAATGTTATTTTCCGAGTTCGGCACGGTCTGCTGCACGACATCACCAGCATTAATTCCGTTTGCAACGACAAACAGGTTATCAGAAACAGCAGTTAGTGCCGCAGGACGCGAAGCTTGGAGCAGCTTAATGCTGCCAAGCGGAATTGTGCGTTCGGAAGATACTCCTAGCACCGTTCCATCTGGATTAACCCGCAAACTGTACCCTTGTGGTACTACGATATTGCCCTCAACCACGTTTCCTGTCACAGCATTTCTCACATTAGCTACGACTGGATATCCGTCTTCCGTTGCCAAAATCGTATCACCGTTTGCGCCGACCGTCAACTGAAACGCTCCATTGCGTGTATAAGCACGGTTGCCAGCGTTGTCCACTTCCACCTCGAACAATGCATTTCCCTCGATCGCAATATCCGTGTCCTTATCGGTTCCCTGCATTGGACCTTGGGACAAATTAGGCTGAACCATTGTCATTCTTGAGCCCCAGCCTTGTGTGAAATCCATCGGCGTTTTTCGGCCAGGCTGATTGAAAGCTTCCGGCTGAGTTCTTAAGTTCGTAAGAAGATCCTCAAAGGTAGCTTCCTTCTTTTTGTAACCAACCGTATTCACATTAGCTATGTTATCGGCTAGAAGATCCAGCTTTTGTTGAAGACCATTCATGGATACCATAGCGTTAATCATTGAACTGTTCATGTTTCGTGCACCTCCGCTGCTTCAACCTGTTGTTACACGCGACCGACTTCGTTGACGGCTTTGCTTAAGCTTTGATCATAAAATTGGATAACCTTCTGGTTAGCTTCATAAGCACGCAGCGCCGACATAAGGTCAATAGCTGCTTGCGCAGTATCAACATTAGAACGCTCTATGTAGCCTTGTCTCACTTCCACGCGTTCATTCGGAGCGATAGCGACAGCTTCGCCGCCCTCACCCGAGAATCGGAAGCTTCCGTTTCCTTCGCGCACAAGCATATTCGGATTATCAACACGGCTAATTAGCAATTGAACGCCGATATCTTGCCCATTGGCATCAACGAAGCGTTGATTATCAGTCAGTACGAGTCTGTCTAGACCTACACCGGCAGGCATCCGAATCGGCTGACCATTCGTTCCAAGCACGCTCGATCCGTCACTTCCCATAAGAAAGCCATCCTCGGTCAGCGTAAACTTACCGCCCCGCGTATACCGAACCTCGCCATTTTGATCCTGCAGTGTAAAAAAGGCTTGAGGCTGAAAAGTAATTTCACCGTCCGGGCTTATATTTTTACCGGAGGCGTCAAAGGACAACCCGTCTACTTCAATGTTGGAGATCAAAGCAAAGTCAGACGAGTTATTTGTCTGTGTCAGATCGCCCTGCAAATGAATAGACAAGCTTTCTTCCGCAAATACACCGTTAGTCAGTTTACCGATCTTGGTGAAATTCTCCGGACCAGCGCCTGTCAATGACAGCATCATCTCTGGAAAAGAACGTGTGACAGCGTTTGTCTGCTTGTAACCAGGCGTATTAATATTCGAAATATTGTTCGTCACCGTATCATGTCTGCGCTGCTGAGAAATCATGCCTGACGCCGCGGTGTACAATCCTCTTAACATCCGTTGTTACCCCCTTAGTGCTTCCAATCGATCCTAGCTATATATGTTATCGGTTGAAAGCAAGGCTGCCTGAATAGCTTGTCCATGCGACCTATGGCTCATTTACGCCTCGGCTACGCCCCCCTAAGGCTCCCTACCCGCGCAAATCATCTATTATATAGGCCGCATACGGTCTTTACTTCTTCCCGAGCTTGTCCAAGTTATCTAGAAGGATTCCGGTTCCCTTAACGACGCAGTGCATCGGATCTTCCGCAATAAGCACAGGCACTTTAAGCTCTTCTGCTAGTAGCGAATCTAGTCCGCCAAGCAAAGCGCCTCCACCTGTCAAAATAACACCACGGTCAATAATGTCCGCTGACAGCTCAGGCGGCGTGCGTTCCAGCACAGCCTTAGCAGCCGATACGATGGACATTACGGAATCCCATAGCGCCTCGCGAACTTCTCCTGAACGAATCGTTAATGTGAGAGGAAGGCCTGAAACCATGTCGCGACCGCGAATATCGATCTCTTCCTGTTTTCCGCCCTCTAGCACAGTACCAATTTTAATTTTAATATCCTCGCTTGTTCTTTCACCGATTAGAAGCTTGTATTTGTTCTTGATAAACTTCATAATCGCATCGTCAAACTTGTCCCCTGCGACTTTAATGGAGGAGGCAGTGACAACGTCGCCCATAGAAAGAACGGCTACATCTGTCGTGCCCCCGCCAATGTCAACGACCATATTGCCGCTAGGCTGGAAGATATCCATTCCAGCCCCTATCGCAGCGGCTTTTGGTTCATCCTCAAGAAATACTTCTTTTGCTCCGCTGCGTTCTGCAGCTTCGCGAATAGCCTTCTGCTCTACAGAAGTAATGTTGGTTGGAGCACAGATAAGAATACGGGGACGGCTAAACCATTTCCGTCCCTCCACGCGATCAATAAATGCTTTAAGCATAATTTCCGTAATTTCAAAATCCGCAATAACACCATCACGCAGCGGACGAATCGCAATAATATTGCCCGGCGTTCTGCCTACCATGCGATGCGCTTCCTCGCCAACTGCCAGCACGCGTTTTGAATCACTCTCAATGGCAACTACAGAAGGCTCATCGAGTACAACGCCTCTTCCCTTTACATGTATAGATACATTAGCAGTACCAAGATCAATCCCAATATCCTTGCTCAACATAAGGCTTAAGTCCCCCAACGAATAATAATTACAAAACGTACATTTGGTTCCCTTGACACAGAAACCGCTAACGTTTATTATTCGCCAAAAAAGACAAAATTCCTCTATAATTCGTGAAAAAACTTCAACGCTTCCCTGCTGCGAGTACTTCACGCTTTTTTGTACTCGTTTTTTTATATTTAATTTTGGTCGCTTCTCCTCCCCTCAGATGCCTAATCGATTTGTGGTACTCGAGAATGTGCTTTACCTGATCGGCCAAATCGGGGTTTATTTCAGGAAGCCGCTCAGTTAAATCCTTGTGCACAGTGCTTTTAGACACGCCAAACTCCTTGGCGATCGTCCGCACCGTATGCTTCGTTTCCACGATGCAGCGGCCTATTTTAATGGTTCGCTCCTTAATGTAATCGTGCACGTTCCCGCCTCCCTACTCGAGATAGTTTGGTACATTATATGAGTAGGCACCGTATATATTCGTTGTGGCCAAGCTTGACAGGCAGGAATGTGAATAAATTTTCATAAAAACATAAAACAGGCAGGGAATTGCTCCCTGCCTGTACGACTAAAGTCCTATTTTTATACTAAGCTGACGTTATGGTTTAACTTGTATTACTCTTGGACTAACGAGCTTGGGTTTATCGCCTTGCCATTGCTTCTTGTTTCATAATGAAGGTGGATGCCCAAATCGCGTTCCAAATCATTGCGACCGGCTTTTGCGATTACTGTACCTTGCGTAACATCATCGCCTTCTTTAACTGTTACATCCGCTAAGCTTTGGTAAACAGTCACTAGACCGCCCTCATGTGTGATTTCGACGGAGTTGCCGTTAGTTGGATGCTGCTCCACATAAGTAACCTTGCCTGATAATGCTGCAAGCACATCAAATGTTTTTCCATTTGGGTCAACAAAGTCGATACCCATATGAGGAGAGAACTTGTCACCCGTTTGGATCAATGCAGCTTCGCGTTCTGCGTCACTTGCTTTTGCATCGTAGAATGGAAGCACTTCTTTAAGCACGGTTTTGTCAGCTAGCGGCCAATGGATCGATTCGTTGGCAGCAATAACTTCTTGCACTTCTTCATCCTTGCCTTGCGTTCCTGACGCTTCCCCTTGTGTAACTTCAGAAGGCTCGGTTTTTCCTGTTGTCGCTGTCGGTTTTGTATCCGCCCCCTGATAGATCCACATTAAGGTTACGATAATTGCTGCCGCGGCCATGAAGATTGCTGGAGATACCCATCGCTTTGCAAAAAGGTTCTTCCATCCACTGCTAGATTTGGCGGCAGACGTTCCTCCCAGAACAGTTTTGGGAGTTTCTTCTGGTCTTTGCTTCGGTTTACTTTGATTTTGATCATTCATTTTCTATCACCTCACTAGCCATTGTTACCAGATCTGCTAGGTTTATACGTGAGGTGAATACGAAATATTGAAAGAGTTCAAATTACGAGCGAGCTCTCAGCTCTTCCGATAGCTTCGAAGCTTGTTCCACTTGAACGCTAGAATAATAATGAGCCAGAATAGCTTCGGCTTTTGCCCCTGATTGCGCCATTCCATTGGCTCCCCACTGGCTCATGCCGACGCCATGCCCATAACCAAAAGTCGTTATGGATATCGATTTATCTTTTATATTCCAAATAAATTGAGAGGAAGCAAGTCCTAGCAGCTCTCTCACTTCTCGGCCTGTGAACGTTTTGTCTCCGATAATTATCTTGCTGATTCGATTTCCTTCCGTCTTCTCTATTACACGAATGGAAGGTTTGGCAGAGTTCTTCTTTGCTACTCCTAGCTTACTGTAAAACTCGTTAAGCGACAGCTTGACCGTTTCTTTATATTTCGGCGACAGCTCTTTGTCCCAGGGGCTTGCCACGCTGCGCAAATATGGAATTTCTTGCGTCCAATAGTCCTCCGAGTTTTCGGTGAATCCATTGCTGGTAGAGAAGAAAGCGGCATCTATCGGTTCGCCTTTATAAGTGATAACCTTGCCCTTCGTCTGAAGGATTGCTTCATTAAGCTTGCTCATATTGTTTTTCTGCTCATTCTTTGGCCATTTGGCTGCGAGCTCTGCAACTGAAATATACACTTGATGATCGGTTGTGTCCGTCACATCCGCTCCTTTTACCGGAACTCCGCTGTCATTGCCAAGAAAAATTCTACGAATCATATACGTACGTGCTGCAATGGCTTGCGCCTTTAACGCCTCAAGCTCGAAGCCGATTGGCATTTCCGCAGCTACTACACCGCGAACATACGCTTCAAGCGGAACTCGCTCTATCCGCTTTTCCTTCGTCAAATAAACGCGAATAACGAGACGATCAATCGCATCAAGCGTTTCTCCATTCTTCCCATCACCAGCCGTTGGCCGTTTTAAAAGATCATTTTCAGAAGCTGGAATGAGCGCATCCGCATCATCCAATATGCCCGTTTTCGGCATCGTTTGATTACCCGCTTTAATAGATGCGTTGTCTTTTAAAGACCTAGCAGCCTTCGCATCATGAAGCTCTTCAACTGAAAGCCTTACTAGAATGACAGATGCGCCAAGCATCGCTCCGATTGCAAACAAGGCCATCGGTCTGCTTGTCCGCATACGATCGATCATCGAAACTATTGAAAACGTCCCTCTTCTTCGCCTCATGAGCTCTCCTTCCATCTTGGCCGGAAAAAGGAAGCAGGAAGCTGCCGCTGCCGCCTCCTCTCTCTTAATACGGGTCCTGATGGTTCATTCTATGAGCACAAATAATAGGGTAGAACCTTAAAGTCTAATCATGCCGAAGCGCGTCAACCGGCCGCAGACCGGCCGCTTTATTTGCAGGCAAATAGCCAAATATAACGCCTACGAGGGCAGAAAAAACAAAAGCTAACCATACAGTATCTAAAGGTACTTCCGTTTCCGTTTTCATAATCATTCCAATAGTAAAAGAGGCGATATATCCAAGTCCAATTCCTAGTGCGCCTCCCAAACCGCTGATGCACACCGCCTCTACTAGAAATTGAAACATAACATCCCGCTTTTTTGCTCCCAATGATTTACGAATGCCAATCTCTCGCGTTCGCTCTGTTACAGACACTAGCATAATATTCATGATGCCGATTCCACCTACAATAAGAGAAATGATCGCTACATAAATGAGCTGCCTGTTCATCGTTTCATTAACGGAATTTAATGTCTTCATCGCTTCCTCTTGATTAAACACCCTGTAGGCATTCTCATTGCCACGGAATTTCTCATAGAGAACAGCTTCGACGGCAGTAACCGTCGCAGCCATACGATCTATATCCGAGACAATTAAGTTAATAGTAGAAACGCCGCTTGTTTGGAATATTTTCTGAGCTGTCGTTATCGGAATTAATATTTTCTCGTCATTTGAGCCGCTGAGTGAGCTTCCTTGCGATTCCAGCAATCCAACAATCGTGAAATTATAACCGTTTATCGTTATCTTTTTCCCTACTGCCGCCGCAGGGTCCACTCTCTCGTCCTCAAATAAATCCTTCGCGGTCTCCACCCCAATAAGCGCAACCTTTGTGTTGTTTGTTATATCTGGAGAGGCGATATACCTGCCATCCTGTACGGGAAAGCTTTTCACTTCCTCATAAGCGGCGGTTATTCCTTCTACGGTAACGGATACCTGCGTCTTGCCGTATTTCGCATATCCTGTTGTGCTCGTCACAGGCGCAACACCCGCAATATTCATGACATCTCCAAGCTCATTCGCTTCATCGACTGACAGCGTCGTAACTGTTCCACGTCCAAGAATATTAACGGAGAGCGAGTTTGGGCTGCCAAGGGAAGATACCTGCTTAGCCACTTCATTGGAGGAAGCCTTCCCCATAGCTACAAGCGCAATAACTGTTGCAACACCGATCAATATACCGAGCATCGATAATATTGTTCTAAGCTTGTTGGATAAGACGCTCTTGACTGCCATCCTGAGACCTTGCGTAAGCTTCATCGCTGTCCCTCCTCTCTTGCTCCCGCTCCGTCAACACCCCATCCCGTATAATGACCGTACGGCTTGCTCGTTTGGCTACTTCCATATCATGTGTAATCAAAACGATAGTCTGGCCCGCGCGATGGAGCTCATCCATCATATTGAGCACTTCCATGCCTGTCTTAGAATCAAGCGCGCCTGTTGGTTCATCGGCAAGCAGTATAGGCGGATTAGTCGCCAGAGCGCGCGCAATGCCAACACGCTGCTGCTGCCCGCCCGACAGCTCGTTTTGGCGATGGTTCATTCGATCACCGAGCCCTACTCTATTCAGCGCTTCCATCGCGCGCATACGCCTCTCCTTGCCCGGCAGCCCCCGATAAATAAGCGGAAGCTCGCAGTTCTCAAGTGCTGTGAGCTTCGGAAGCAAATGATACCCTTGAAAAATAAATCCAATTTTTTTATTTCGTATTTCCGTCAGTTTATTATCGCTTTGTCCAGTCACCTCAAGCCCCTCAAGCCTGTAGCTTCCTTCGCTCGGCAAATCAAGACAGCCAATAATATTCATAAGCGTCGATTTTCCAGAGCCGGATGGACCCACGATGGCTAGAAAATCACCTCGTGCAACCGTGAGAGAGACCTCATGGAGCACTGTCATTTTTTCACGCGCCATCGTATAAAACTTTGTGATCTTGTTCATTTCTATTAATGGACCATTCAGCGTTGAGCTCATCGTGGACCACCTGTTCCTGTCCGCATTCCTCCGCCCATGCCTCCTGGGAAGACCATTACGTCGCCAGCAAAGCCGCCCTGCCGCATTGTCGTCTCCGCAGAGCTGCTGCCCATGCCAGCCGTTCCTTGGGCAATCGGAACAAGCACACTGTCCCCTTCTTTTAGCCCGGAAACAATTTCCACAAAATTTTCATTGCTGAGTCCTGTGGTCACCTCAACCAGCTGGCCGCCAAGCGCATCCGGCATGCGGCCGCCACGACCGCCAGCTGCAAATCCGCCGCCAGCGGCTGCACGACCTGCTCCCGATTGTCCTGCTGAAGCCGCTCCATCTGCTGCAATGGATTGACCCGTGCCTGCTCTTGCACCATTGCCTTGCGCACCCTGAGCACCTTGCCTCGCTGCCCCTGTTCCTGTTCCCCCCGTCGGGGCTTTCTGTACTCCGCTTGTTGTAGTGCCTTGTCCGGTCGCCGTTCCTTGTTTCCCGTCTACAGCTCCACCAGGAGCAGCTGCCCCTTCTTGCTGCTGCCCAGCCTGTCCAGCGCCTGCCGATGCACCCGCTCCGCCATTTTCGGACGGAATACGAACGAAAGACCGTGTGCCCATTTCGACGACAGCATTTACTGGTACAAGAATGATGTTTTCCTTAGACGCAATTGTAATGGCTGCCTCACCAGACATCCCCGCCTTCACGCCTTCAATGTTCTTTAGCAATAAATTCACTTCAAATGAAGATGAACCGTTATTGGAAGTACCCTCCATCGCAATATCCGATACGGTTGCATTGATCTTCTTGTCAGTCAGCGCGCTTAAGGACAAATCTGCCGATTGATTAACCTTTAAAGCAGATATATCAAGCTCATCCACAGATGTAACAAATTCCAGCTTCGTATAATCTACAATTGTAGCTATTGCCGTATTGGCATTCACCTCATCGCCTACCTCAATAGACATTTCGGTAACTTCGCCATCTATGGAGGCTGTCACTACTTTTTCCTCTTTTTCTTGTGCTTCATAGATATCTTGCAGTTGATCTTGGTAGTCTGCGATCTCATCGTTTGCATTCTCAATATTCTTTTGAAGCGATGCCTTCGTGGCCTCTTCATTTTCAGTGCCCGTTGCTTCCTTATAGCTTTGTTGGTATTCAGTAATCGTTTCTTGTAGTTTTGTGATGCTTTTATTGATCGATTTAATTTTGTCATCATTGTCGTCCGCAGACTCAAAGGTAACAAGAATTTGTCCCGCTTTAATCTTATCTCCTTTTTTGACATTCACAGTAGCTATGGTGCCGCTCTTGCCAGCAGTCACTGATTCCCTCGAATTAGCTGCTACCGAGCCTGTCCCGCTAATTTGTTTTACGATTGACCCTTTTGTCGCCTGCACCGTCAGAGACGTAGGCATTACACCTGCTGCTTCCTTATCCTTAGCAAAATAAAAATAATAGGCACCTGCTCCAGCCGCGGCTAAAATAATTAAAATGCCGAGCCCTATCGTCCACTTCTTCATCTGCTTTAATCCACCTTCCATTGGTCTTAGTGAGATCGACTATAGCATTCAAAAATGAACGGAAGATGAACAAGCTTGCTCCTTTTATGCTGTAGGAAGCTTGGCGTAAATACATGAACGCATGCGTGCTTACAAACAACTAATCATTGCTTTTCCTCTGCTCTAAACTTGTACGTTAAATAGCTCCCGCCTATTGAACGGATGGGAGCATACATATCATTATGAAATAATATGTAAGGCGGCAAGAAATCGTCAGCAGGGGCAATGTTACTAAATAAAGAAAAGAAATAAAAAAAGAACGGAGATCCCTCTCCGTCCTCATTCGTTCGTATTATTTTCTAGTAAATTGGTGATAGGTCTTACGGTCGATGAAGTTGCTCATGACAGCCTTAATCTCGTCTTCTGTCAACCCAACCGGTTCGCCGTCTTCATCGGTTCCAGTGAAGACAGCATTTCCAATAATGGATACTTTAGGTTCATACTCATCCTGATTTCTGATTCGCAATTTCTCTGTAAGATGGAAATTGTATGCTGATCCATCTGTCTGCAAGTCCATGTTAATCCATAAAACAACGTCATTCCATATAGTAATAGACTCGACGTTGCCCTCTGCAATTTCTTCTAATCCATCGTAGATGTTCTCATTTATTTCTATTTCTTTTACTTCTATGTCTTTTTCGATTTCAGCGACAATGACCTTCATGGCAGCCATACAACAACGCACCCTTCGATATTCAAAATGAATGATTTTTATTAATTCTATGACAAGTGCTTACCACATTACAAACTATCACTTGAGTACATGCGAGCAAGGTGTGCGTCAAATAGCCCTATTTAGATATCAAATAGGAACAAATATATGTTAGAAGAAAGTTACAGGGTATCAAAAACAACTTTCGGGTATCTTCCGGGCTTAACAGGAAGTAACCACGCACTATAAACATCGTGTAACCGGCAATTTCAAGCTTCACGAGCTCTCTACTTATTCAAGTACTACAGGTACGCTTACATCCATTCTTTTTAGCCGCCACATACGCCGAATTCACACTATAAGAACGTATGCGTGCTTACAGACAGCTAACCAACGCCGTTTCTTCGCTGTAAGAACACATACGTGCTTACAGCCATTCTTTTTAGCCGACGCATACACCAAATTAGCACTTTAAGAACGTATACGTGCTTACAGACAGCTAACCACGCCGTTTCTTCGCTGTAAGAACACCTACGTGCTTACAGCCATACCTGCCATACCTGCCATACCTGCCATACCTGCCATCTATCCATACCTTAACACATAAAAAAGAGAGCATGTCCCCCTCACCCAAACTGACGAGAAAGAAACATACTCTCATAAAGTGCACTTATAAAGGAGGAAGCTCCTGCAAAACAGGCAGCGACGAAATCGCGCCAGCTCTTGTTGTCGTAAGAGCAGCGGCGGCGTTCGCAAACGAAACCAAACGTTTGGCCGTATCGCCATTCATTTCGCTTAACGCTTCTTCACTTCGCTGCATCTGGTACAGCAGCGCTCCAATAAAAGCATCGCCAGCCCCAGTCGTATCCACAACGGCTACTTTCTGGCCAGGAGTAGATACTTCGTAGGAAGACGTATACCACACCGCACCATCCGCTCCCTTTGTGTAAATAACAGCTTGAACGTCTCCGACAAACAAAGAAGCAATAGCCTCTTTCTCGTCTTCAATTCCCGTCACAAAAGCAAGCTCATCCGAGCTTATTTTGACAAGATGGCTCAAAGGAATGAATTGCAGTATCGTTTGTCTGCACTGCTCATGATCTGCCCATAGCGGCAGGCGCACGTTAGGATCAAAGCTGATGAGTCCTCCTGCTGCTTTCATTCCCGCAATCGCTTTGAGATGTGCATATTTCACAGGAGCTTCAATAAGATCTACTGAGCAATAGTGTAAAATATCTCCTTTAGCGAACCACTCTTCGTTAATCTCATCCTCTGAAAGCAGCATATCGGCACTTGGATTTCGGTAGAAAGAAAAATCGCGGTCCCCGTCGGCTTTTAAGCTTACAAACGCAAGAGCAGTATTTGCTTCATTCGTTTGAAGCACATGCTGGGTATCAACACCTGACGCTTTCATCGTTTCCAAGAGAAAGTCACCGAAAGCATCTTTACCCAACTTACCTATGAAGGCACTGCTGCCGCCTAGCTTCGCAACCGCACAAGCAACATTAGCTGGAGCGCCTCCTGCTTCCTTCGTGAAACCAACGACATCTTTGAGTTCAATGCCGCGAGTATCCGGAATAAAATCAATTAACGCTTCACCAATCGTATATAGTTTAGACAGATTAAGCCCCCCTAGCTAATGTCCCATTTTTTAAAGGATACCATATTACAAGCACCTTCTGCGTAGGCGAATATGCCGAGAGATTCAGTACCTGGGTAAATACGGCCTGTCATCACCTTCTCGCCGCCTTGAATGAACACCTCGACGGAGGATTTATCGACGAATATGCGCAAAGCCAGCAAACCATCCTTCAGTTCAACACTCGTCCTGCGCTCACCGCCAAGACCAATCCCTGACTTATCGCGATTAAAACGGAATTTGCCTTCTGCTTGCTGATAAGACAATACGGTTTCTTCCTCGCCGTGCACCCTCAGCTTCAATCCAAATTCCTTGGCTTGATCTGCGTGGAATACGACCTCCAGCTCATAACAATCGCCGCTAACTCCCATATCTTTAACAATATCTGATAAGTTAATATCGCTTGCCTCATAAGCATTTTTCCGGTAATTTTTCATTTCCTCAAGCGGTTTGAACAATAACGACTCACCCTGCAAAATAACTTCGCGCGGCAAAGTCATAGCGCCGGCCCAGTAATGCCCAAGCTGCGTCGGAATTTCTTGTTCCCATGCCTCCATCCAGCCGATGATAATGCGTCTGCCTTTTTCATCAACTGTTGTCTGCGGAGCATAAAAATCAAAGCCGCAGTCAACCGGCTCATACCGATCATACTGAAATCTGCTTTGCTTAATATCCAAGCGTCCAATCATATAGGTCGTGGAATGCAGATTACGATAGTCATCTCCTTGCGCAGGCATACGCTGCGGCGACATCACCAGCACGTCACGCCCTCCGAGCTCAAACAGATCAGGACACTCCCAGTTGTCGCCAAGCTTCCCATCACTGCGCGCGATTTCCCCGCTAAAACTCCAACTCACAAGGTCCGTTGAACGATATAGCAAAATAAGTCCGTGTCCCTGTCCATCATTTGACCCTAAAACTGCATAATAAACACCGTCGTGCTCGAATACCTTCGGATCTCGGAAATCCTTCTGGCTGAATCCTGACGGTATTTGATCTGAACCAATGACAGGATTGCTAGCCAGCTTCTCAAAATGGATGCCATCGTCGGAAACTGCGATATTTTGATTTTGACTATAATCAAGCTCTCTATTAGGGCCCGTTATCAAATGTCCCGTATACATCAAATACAGCTTGCCATCCCGCTCAACAGCACTGCCAGAGAAGCAGCCGTCACGGTCATAGTCCTGATCGGGCGCAAGTGCAACCGGGAGGTACTTCCACTTGATGAGATCATGGCTAACCGCATGTCCCCAGTGCATAGGCCCCCATACGGGCTGATAGGGATAATGCTGATAGAACATATGGTATTCACCGTTATAATAAACAAAACCATTCGGATCATTCATCCAGCCAAACTCGCTCATTAAATGATAAGCAAGGCGGTATTCCTCTTTCAACAAATACTTGCGTTCTGCAATAAATGTGTCGGCATTTTCTCTTGTATACAAAATAAAGCATCCAACCCTTACTTATTATTTAATTGAGCCTTGCATGACTCCTTGGATAATATATTTCTGCGCAAACAAGTAGACAACAAGCACAGGCAATATGGTCAGCATAAGCCCTGCCATTAATGGTCCATAATCAACCGAATACGTACCGAAGAAATAGAAAGTAGACAACGGCAGTGTCCGCTCATCCGGCGAAATCAACACGAGGGAAGGCAATAAAAAGTCATTCCAAATCCATAATACATTCAAAATGGCAATCGTAACCGTCGTCGGAGCAAGCACCGGAAATACGATACGGAAGAAAGTTTGCGTCCGCGTGCAGCCATCGATAAGCGCCGCTTCTTCCAGCTCGGCTGGTATGCTTTTTACAAACCCATGATAAATAAAGACGGCCAGCGGACTGCCAAATCCAACATACATATAAATAAGGGCCCATTTGCTATTAAGAAGACCAATGGTTCCGTATATTTTGACGAGAGGGATCATAATGGCTTGGAAAGGTATGATCATGGCCGCAACCATAAGAAAAAACATGTATTGGTTCGTTTTTGTTTGGTTTCGCACAAAATAATGAGCCGTCATTGCAGCTAAAATAGAGATAAGCACAACGCTAAGCACAGTTATGACTACAGAGTTCATAAATGCCGATATGAAATTCATTTTTTCAAATGCATTTGTATAGTTCGTGAAGCTTAGGCTATCCGGCAAGGAAAGCGGACTTGATGTGATTGCCTTGTTTTCCTTAAATGAGTTGATGAGCAGCATAAAGAAAGGAACGACGAACAGAACTAAAATAACGAAGAGGGCGATGAACTTCGTCCATGCGAGCCATTGGTTCTTTTTCTCCATCACGCCTCAACCTCCAGCTTCTTGCTAAAATAAACCTGTGCTATGGTAATCGTCGCCACAAGCAGGAACAGGACAAATGCTTCTGCTTGGCCTACGCCATAATCCCGCGATAGAAATGCCTTCTCGTAAACATGCATCGATACCATTTCCGTACTTTTGAACGGTCCGCCTTTTGTGAGTGAAACGTTCAGGTCATAAACCATAAAGCATCTTTGCAGTGATAGGAAAATACAGACGATAAACGATGGAACCATCAGCGGCAAAATCATTTTGCGCATTTTCGTCCATAAGCTCGCACCATCAATACTTGCTGCCTCCAAAATATCCTTAGGCACATTCATAAGCCCAGCTACATAAATAACCATCATATAACCGGCATATTGCCATACCGTGACGATAATCATCGACCAGAAGGCTTTGTCCGGGTCAGCCAGCCATGAGGAGCTGAATAACGGAATACCCCATTCTTTGCCTAGATACACGAGTACATTCGAGAAAATAAATTGCCATACAAAGCCGAGTACAATGCCGCCTACCAAGTTGGGAATAAAGAAGCCTGCTCTAAAAATACTTTGCCCCTTCAATCCTCTCGTTAATACGTAGGCTAGCAAAAACGCAACGACGTTAATAAGGGCAACTGAAATAAAAACATATTTTAACGTAAGCAAAAAGGATTTCCAAAAAACAGCATCCTTGAATACCGCTACGTAATTCTCAAATCCAACCAAACTGCTTGTCGTCGATATGCCATCCCAATTCGTAAAGGTCAAATAAATCCCATACAAGAATGGAATAATCATTACAGCAAGAAAAGCAAACAAAGTCGGTCCGGTAAACAGCAGCCGCAATCGCAATCGATTCCACAGCCCTTTTTCCGTTATCATCATGATCCCTCACATTCAAGCATGGTTTTGTAAGTCAAAATACGATAAAGAGTAAACAGCTTACCCCGTCGTTTGGCGGGGTAAGCCTTCTATAAGCTATTAAGGATTATTTAACCGTCTTCCAATACTCCACAATATCTTTCGTCAACTCCGCACGATCCGAAGCACCTGCTAAATATTTCTGCATCGATGCGCCAAGCTTAGCCCAGTGGTCAGCTGGCAGCGTGCTGATTGAATCCTCTGTTTTGCCGTTTGCGATATGTTCAGAAATAGACTTTGCAAGCGGATCTTTCGCTTCAAGTGTAATGTTCTTGAATGCTGGAATAATATTCGCTTTGTTCACGAGGAAGTCTTGCCCCTTCTCGCTGTATACCATCCACTCCAAAAACGTTTTTGCAGCAGCCTGCTGCTCAGCCGTATTTTTTTCCTTGTCGATGACCAAACGCTTCGAAACCGCAGAAGACACTTGTGTATTGCCAAAATCATCTGGATTGTTGCTTATAGGGACAGGTAGAAAGCCGTATTGTCCGCTTGCCGTATCAAAGCTGCTAATTTGTGGCCAAGCCCAGTTCCCTTGGAACCAGATGCCCACCTCTCCTTTACCAAGCACCTCTGGACCGCGCTCATAGGTACCGGACAATGGGGAAGCTTTGTCGATATTGTATTTTGTCATGATGTCGAATGTATCCATTAGTCCATTGAAAACCGTATTGCTAGCTAAATCGATTGTTCCAGCCTTCAAATCGTCTATGAACTTTGCAACTGCAGCCGTATCAGCTGATTGACCCGCGTAAGCCAGCGGCAAATAATGTGCTCCCAGAGACCAATCCATCGGCGAGATAATAAGCGGCGCTTTTCCCGAAGCTTCGATTTTCTTGAACAGCTCTTCAAGTGCGCTTGTTGTGTTAATCGTTGCTGGATCAAATGTTCCGCCTACCGCTTGATCTACAACAGCTTTGTTATAAATAAAACCATAACCTTCAACTGCAAGCGGGAAAGCGTAGTTTTTGCCATCAAATGTCGTTAGCGCCGTGCTGCGGTCAACGGCATCCGCCATCCACTTCTCACCGCTAAGATCAAGAACACGATCCTTGAATTTCTCAACATCTCCTGTATCGAGCATCGTAATGGTAGCCGGGTTTCCTGATGCATAAAGCGCAGACGCTTTCTCAAAAGGTGACTGTCCAGCCGGTACCGGTATAATTTCAAGCGTAATGTTAGGATTATCCTCTTTAAATACTTTCGCAGCCTCTTCGAGCTGGGCTTGAATCTCGCCCTTCGAGTTAAGCAACGATATCTTTACTGCAGAACCTCCATTAGACGATCCCGCATTATTCGAATTGCCACATGCCGTTACAACCATAACTACCATTAGCGATAATGCTATCGCCTGCATCCATTTCAATGATTTCATTTGATTGCCCCCAATTTTTTGAGATTGAAAAAGATTGAAAGACGATTTACCGATCGTGTAAACCGCTTACAAAACGTATTATATAATTGTGAATAAGAGTATGTCAATCGTTTGACATGTTAAACGATTGACATAACTTTTAAAAAAACAAAAAACCCTTGCTGCGCTTGGGTTTTTCACGTTTTTTCAATCTATGTAGAAGCTCGTTTAATCAGTTCAACCGGTAAAATATTTTCGAATTCGAAAGCTTCCTCGTTCATCTGCTTCATAATCAAATCAATCGCCATTTTTCCAATTCCTGCAATCGGCTGTTTCACCGTTGTCAGCTCAGGCGTGAGCCATCTGGCTGCGCTAATATCGTCATAACCGATAATTTTCACATCCTCCGGGATTCGTTTGCCGGCGATCACACACTCCTTAACTGCAAAAGCAGCAATAATATCACTCGTTGCGAAAATGCCATCCAGATCGGGATGATCCTGAAACAGCTGATGTATAATTTGCTCGTACTGGAGTTGATCAAACACATTCATATCAGTCTGAATAATGACATGCTCGATCCCCTTCTCCTTCATCACGGCTTGAAACGCTTCTGTACGCTGATTTGCAAGCAAATGAAGCTCCAAATTACCGCATATATGCGCAATTTTTTTGCAGCCCTCACCAACCAGCAATTGTGCCGCAAGGCTCCCGCCTGCATAATTATCGGAAGAGATATACGGAATTTCACTGCTGATTTGACGATCAATCGTAACAATTGGCGAGTTCAAATGTTTATACTCATCGACCTGAAGCGTATGGCTGCCCATAATAATGCCATCCACACGATTGCGCTTCAGCATTTCGATATAATCCTTTTCTTTCTGCGGGTCAAGCTGGGAATTGCAAAGCAGCATTTTGAAGCCGAGCTCATAAGCATAGTTTTCTATGTGATTCGCGAGCTCGCTGAAAAAAGGATGAGCTACACTAGGTATAATAAGACCAATAACGTTAGATTGTTTTCTTAGTAAAGAGCGGGCAATCTCATTCGGCTGGTAATTTAATTGCTCCATCGTTTGATAAACCTTCGTTCTCGTTGCTTCACTAATATAACCCCGATTGTTTAAAACGCGGGAAACCGTCGTCACGGATACGTTCGCTATTTTTGCCACATCGTGTATCGTTGCCATGGCCGCCCCTTTGCTTATTGCAGTAGTAGTAACCATTATAGCTAAATGGTTAGCCTTATTATACTTAATAAATAATTCAAAAGTATAGATTGTCCAAACAAAAAGAAGCTGTTTCAGATAAGCCCTTTGCGACTTATTTGAAACAGCTTCTTTATCTTGTTCTTAACGGAAAATTAAGCCCACGTCGGCTGAACTTTGAGAACCGCAACCTCTTTCTCACGCTTAAAGGAAGCAGCTGTATCCACATCAGAAGACGTTGAAGAGATCGCCACTACAGCAGCGGTATCACGCACTGCCGATGTAACTTGGACCGAAACGGATGTCTTGCTTGCCGCCGTGTCTTCCTCGCTAATCAGCTCAATACGATGAATATCAGCCCCAAGAGCTGCAAGCTTGCCTGTAATGTTGACATAACCGCGATCCACATGATGCAGACCTGTTACTTCAGTCTCGCCTTCCGCCCGCAAAGCCGCACAAATAAGTGCTGCTCCTGCTCTTAAATCGGTAGCGCATACCTTTGCACCCGTTAGCGGCATACCGCCATTAACGATAGCTGTACGTCCATCGACTTTAATTTGAGCGTTCATCTTCTGGAATTCCTCGACATGCATAAAACGATTTTCGAAAACCGTTTCCGTCACAACGCTTGTTCCCTCAGATACGAGGAGAAGAGCCATCATTTGAGATTGCATATCTGTCGGGAAACCTGGATGCGGCAATGTTTTCACATCAACCGATTTCAATTGCTTGCTCGATTGTACACGAATTCCGTTATCGCTCTCCGTAATTTCTACGCCCATTTCCTGCAGCTTAGAGATTACCGGCGTCAAATGATCAGAAATTGCACCTTCAACGAATACGTCACCGCCTGTAATAGCAGCCGCAATCATATACGTGCCTGCTTCAACACGGTCAGGAATCACATTATGGGCTGCGCCATACATCCGGTCCACGCCTTCAATACGAATAACTCCTGTACCAGCGCCACGAACTTTGCCGCCCATAGCATTGATATAGTTGGCCAAATCCACGATTTCCGGTTCTTTGGCTGCATTCTCAAGAATCGTTGTGCCATCTGCTAAAGCAGCTGCCATCATAATATTTTCCGTTGCGCCTACGCTGGCTACGTCTAGGTAAATTTTCGCACCCTTAAGACGCGTCTTTGTACTGGCTTCGATAAAGCCCTGTCCAAGCGTAATTTCAGCGCCCATCGCTTCAAAGCCCTTCAAATGCTGATCAATCGGACGAGTGCCGATCGCACAGCCGCCAGGCAATGAAATTCTTACCTTGCCTATCCGACCAAGAAGAGGACCCATAACTAAGAAGGATGCCCGCATTTTTCGAATAAGCTCATAAGGAGCTTCATAATTCGTAATGGACTGCGCTGTAATGCGCATCGTTTCATTATTATAGGATAATTGTGCGCCTAAAGAGGCAAGCACCTTCTGAATCGTCATAACGTCGTCGAGGAGGGGTACGTCATAGATGACGCTGTCTCCTTCTGTCGCCAATAATGAGGCCGCTAAAATGGGGAGTACTGCATTTTTTGCTCCGCTAACACGGACCGTTCCCTTCAAACGCTGGCCTCCGCGGACGATAATTTTGGTCATCTTTTGGTTCCCTCCGCGAACTGCATTTTCTATTTCCTATTTGTGAAAAAAAAGGTTTATCTCACTTTACCCAACCTTCATCTTATCACTCAATTACACCAATCGACAAGCGTTATATTATTACCATTTTTTACATGTCATTCCCAGCGCATTTTATGACTTTTTTCTCCAAAAACGTCTCTTTTTCACGAAAAAACTACGTTTCCGGTTCGATTACGGGTCCTGATTTATACCTATTCGCAAGCCATCGGCTTTTTGAGACCGTCATGTATTACCCATTGTTGACATGTTTCGCTTTTGTTATTCGACAAACGATTTGAGAAGAACGGTGTAGCCCCAATATTCCAAGATGAATTTTGCTAACAAATGACCCATAATAATAGCAACAAATACTTGAAACAAACGGGCCTTTGGACTCTTTGGAAAACGGAAAAAAGCTTCCCATTTCACCTCTTGCAATACAAACCACACCAGAATAATGCTGAGAATAACAATGATTATAGAAAACAACCCGGTCATTCCGGTGTAGTTTTGCAAACCATTTATAAGACCATAATTAACGTCCATGATGCCTCCTGAGCTTTTTCATGTTTTAAGCTTCAAACTCAAGCAGCTTTACAAGCAGCATTTCATTGCTTCATATTATTAACGTAACTGGAAGCCATTTTGTTTGATGAAAATATTAGGTGATAAATCGGTGGAGCAGCACCGTGTAGTCTGCACGGCTAGCCTGCAGGCTTGGTTTGTACAGATTTGATTCTATCCCTTCAATTTGTTTGTTCAACTTCATGGCATACAGCATGGGTGCTGACCAATGAGACTTTGGTACATCAGCGAACGGATCAATAACAGGCAGCTTAGGCCGTACACCTTCCGCATAACCGATAATCATTGCCATTTCCGCCCTTGTAATCGGCTGATCCGGCTTGAACTCGCCATTCGGGAATCCTTTTACCCAGCCTTGCTCTACAGCCCTCGTAATCGCATCATTAGCCCAATGTTTTAATGGGACGTCTTTGAATCGCTTCCCTTGCACGCGACTTGATGAAGCTGGCTTATATGCCTTCACAACCATTGAAACAGCCTCAGCTCTCGTTATGGAGCGTCTAGGCTCAAAACGATTTTGTCCTGTTCCGTTAATAATGCCTTTTTTGTTTAACGCGATGATTTCATTTTGAGCCCAATGACCTTTAATATCACGGAATCCAGCAACCAACTCCTCTGATTTTACCTTTAAGCGATAATACTGCTTGTCAAAAGGAGCATCTGCTTCCAGCTTCACGTAATACACTCCAGGCTGCAGCAGCTTTTCTTCGGTTTGCAGCTTCCCGCTTGCTTTTGTTTTGGATGCCGTAAGCTGCTTCATCCGTTTATCATAGAGCAAGAGGCTCAAATCAACGTCAAGCGGCACACCGTTTACCGTCATGCTGATGATGCTGGCGTTTGAAACCCGGATTTGAAACCAATCTACGTCGGAGTAGCTGCTAATTACACCAAGGTACTCCGTACCTGGATTAATCATAAACGCCTCGTACGATTTATCGTTTGGTTCATTCGGATCATCATATTTTGGCATATAATCCATCTTCAATATGTAGGTGCCTATGGTCGGACTAGCTTCTGAGGAGATCGCATTGTGAACACGAATATAATATTTACCAGGAGTCACAGTTATGACTGGCGACTGCTCAGTCTCCCCTTCACCCTCATCATCGTACACCATTAATTGTTGCCCTGCCTTCTGTATAGCAAGCCCAGGATCAATACGTGCCGTATTCGTACTAAGCGTAAGACTTAGCTTCCCGCTCTGCGTAAAGGTTACCGTAAACCAGTCGCGATCGGCGGTTTGATGAAAGTTTCCCGTAATCGACTGCGTACGAGGCTGCAATGTATAGGCTTCAAACGATTTATCATTTTTCTCGTAATCATCCGGCTTCATCGTAAAAGAAGACGTGAGCAGATAAGGCAATTCATCATTGCTGCTCTGATTGATGAGCTCCAGATGAATGAGCTGCCGCCCTTTTTTAACCTCAAGATCAATGGACCTGCTTGCAAGCTTCGTATCGCTCGTGCTTTGCTTCACGCCATTCATGTAATGGGTGAGCCTAACAGGCGGAACAATCTTTCCGCTAGGAACAAGCCCTTCATATTGTATGGTCAGCGTGCCATCATACGGCGCATCGATTTGATACCAATCATGGTCGGATACGCCCTGCAGCAAAGCCGAAATTTGGCTGTTCAGCGGAAACCGTGCAGCAGTTGATTGGGTGTCATTCGGTTCAAAGCCGTCTGGCTTCAAGGTTGAACGTACCGCTTGGTCGATCTGCAGCACACCGTAGCCTGACGTGCTGTCCGCACCTGGCAGTCCAATATCCTTAGCTGTTTGGCGCAGCAGCTCGCGTATCTGGTAAGGCTTCATGTCCTTGTAGCGAGCCCATATGAGCGCTGCAGCAGCTGCGGCTTGCGGAGCCGCCATTGAAGTTCCTTCTTCTTTCTTATAGAGTCCACCAATGGCTGTTGTATATACATTCCAAGGTGCGACAAGATCAAGCTCAGTGCCTCGATTCGATCGACTATCGACCGTATTATTCGACTTGACGCCACCGACAGCGAGTACCGTCGGATAAGCTGCCGGGTATTTTACCGCAGCTTTCTCTCCAAAGGTGACGCCGTCATTGCCTGCCGCTGCTACGAGCAGTACGTTTTTGCTTTCCGCATATTGTACAATGTCGAGCATGTACGGAGAAAATCGATGCAGGCCAACCGACAGCACAACGATGCTTGCTCCGCTGCGAACGGCATACAATATGGCCTCGCCGAGCTCCTGTTCTGTTCCGTCACCTCGGTGATCCAGCGCTTTTATCGGCATGATTTTGGCTTTCCACAGTATGCCTGATACGCCAATGCCGTTATTTCCTACAGCTGCGATAACACCTGCTACACTTGTACCGTGCCCATTGTCATCATCGGGCGACTCGCCAGGGCTCACTAGATTAGCGCCTGGAACAAGATTAGGCTTCAAATCCGGATGTTCCAAATCAACACCTGTATCCACGATCGCTATCGTAAGCTGCTGCTGCTCGCGAACGGTTTCCCACGCCTTTTGCGCGCCGATCTGACTGAGATAAAGCTGCTTAGACAACTCAGGATCATTTGCTTTCAATGCTGTAGCCGCTGCGGCAATCTTCGCTGTGGAAGCAGCCTCAGACTCCTGCGGCGCCGCTGGCGGAGTCGAAGGTGTCTCTGAGGGCGATGCTTCGTTAGGTACAGAAGCTGCGGGTGATACATTGGATGGTGAAGACTCTTTAGGCCGTGCATTGCTGCGCGCGGCCTCTGAGCCTGCCGAGGCTGCGTCCTCCGACTCGCCGGCAGGCAGAGCAAGCATATGCACCCTATTGTTCGGGTGCACGTACTCTACGCCCGGCAGGCTTCGCAGCCGGTCGAGCCATTCCTGTACGTCCGCGCCTTCAGCGGCCGGACGTACGAGCATGACCGCCGCCTCATTCTGGCGGCGGAGCACCTCTGTCCCGCGCAGCTCATGCGCTAGCGCGGGGTCACGCCATTTGAGCAGCCAGCTTTGCGGCTGCTCTGCATCGGCGCCTTCGGCGCCCTCAGCCGCAGGGGATGCTGCGGCCAGCGCCGTAGGCGCCGCTCCGGGAGCGAACCCTGCGGGGGCTATGCCCCCGAGGGTGATGCTCCCGATCAGCAGCGCGGGCAGCGCGCGACGAAGGAGCTTGCGCGCGGCGAGCGTGGCAATGGCGATTGCTTGCATAGACAAGCGAGCTGTATGCTTTTTGAGCGCAGAGCCCTGTCGATCATCAGATGGGCTCTGACTAATCATTTGTGAATTTCGTAATCGCTTTGGTTCTTTTTGAGTGCTCATCATTTTCTGCCTTTTCGTATGAAACGGGTTATGGTTTGTTCCCACTTTCAATTGGATATTCCTTAACTACAATTTCTCTTTGCAGGTATCAATTCCCTTGTTTCTGTAAGACAAAAAGGACAAAAGTCCTACAACTATCCCGCTCCACAGCTCGGAACGTCAGTATTCGGCACAAACTATTATTTCCCGGTAAATATAGACGAGCGGCAACACTGGTTCACATAGAAAGAATAGTACTTCATGTCTACTATACTATGAACCTACACTTCCCCTGCTGCACATTACCCGCAACATTCTCCGCTGAAACACTGTAATTATATTTCTGCTCGTAATTCCTGATAAAAACAGCATCAGACAGCTTCCTCATTTCTTGCTATATGCAAGAAATGACTATAATCCAGCCATTACTATCATCATATCTAAAACTGCTGCTACAGTCTGTGTCCTTAACAGTAACTTTAACTTTAAGGCTAATTTTCAGCTTATAAACTACTTTCTATTTCCTCTGTGCCGCTTCGAAAATCCCCTTCATCGATTAAACAAAAAAATAGATCGTTTAAATAGACATCCGTTCATCATCTACTTAAACGACCTATTATTTTCACACCTCTAGAATACGAATGCTTCGCATCACTCTACTACAATCTGCTTATCCCATCATCATTAAATCGCCCTTGATCGAGAATATGGCATCAATCCATTGCATTAACGGTCCTGGGAAAATACCTAGTGCAATCGTTGCTGCTGCACACAGCCAGATCACAACTCCCGTTGCTCCAGATATTCGCACTTCATTATTTTCTTCTCCGCTGCGCATGAACATTTGACGAACAATGCCAAAGTAGAAATAGTAAGAAATGACGCTGCTTACGACGATAACGGCTACGAGCCAATAAGCTTTAGCATTCGCTGCACCGAGCAAGATAAACAGCTTCCCAAAAAATCCGCCGGAAATCGGCAAGCCTGATAAAGACAAGATAAATACTACCATAGCCGCTGCCGTCCAAGGCGCTCGGTAGTACATGCCCGCGAAGCTTTTCAGCTCCTCATGCCCCGATGCGCGGCTAACTACCGTAAAGACAGCAAACGCTCCTATCGTCATAAACAAGTAAGCAACCAAATAATAAACAAATTCAGAGAAGTTGCTGCTATGAACCATCGTTATTGAAATACCGATAGGCACCAGCATGTAACCCGCATTGGCTACTCCTGATAGGGCCAGCAATCGCTTCACGTTCCTTTGTTTAAGCGCAGCTGTCGTTCCGACGAGCATCGCTGCAGCAGCCATCACCAGCAGGACCAGGAAGAGATCATTTGATATTTTTGCCGCTTCTCCCGCTGCGCTGAATAAACTAGTGCTAAACATAACCCTAAATATAGCAGCCAGCGCAGCACCTTTGGCAATAACCGCTAGAAAAGCCGACACAGGCGTTGGAGCCCCTTGATATACATCAGGCGCCCACGCGTGAAACGGAGCCGCTGCAATCTTAATGCCGAATCCAGCAATCATAAACAGGAAGCCCACATAAGCAAGCGCTTTGAAATCCTGCATCGCCCGCGGCAAAGCATCCCCAATTACACCCAAATCGACTGATCCGGTTATGCCGTAAATGTACGACATGCCGAACAACACCATCGCCGAGGAAATCCCGCCCGTAATGACATACTTGAATGCCGCTTCAGCAGACAAAGTTGATTTGCGCCTAATGCCAACCAATACATAACTTGTAATACTAAGAAGCTCTAATCCGATATACAACGTAACCAGGTTTCCTGATGAAGCCATCATCATCGCGCCCATAAGCGCGGGAAGCACCAAATAGAAATACTCTGATTTGTCTGTTATCTCCACTTCATCCCGATCCGATCCAATGGCGAGCAGGATGATAAGCGCAGTACCCGTTAAAAATACAATTTTCAGCAGGCTGGCGAAATCATCAATGCGGTAGCTGTTGCTTAGCAGATGGATAGAGTCGGCAGATGCTCCTCCCTGATTCATATCCAACACCCGGAGCACGACTAGCAGCAGTGATGCAAGAATGCCCGCTAACGTCAGCCACCCTGTGAATTTTCTGTTCACACGCTTCGGCAAGAACAAATCCAATACAACAAGAAACAAAAACATGGCGGCCAGCATAAACTCAGGGGCAAGGTAGAGCATATCCGTCCATGTTAGTGGTATAAATGAAACGCCTTCGTACATGGTTTATCCCCCCGCCCTTGATGCAAGTAATTGTCCGAACAGCTTATCCATGCCATGCTGCACAGTATCCGTAAGGACGGAAGGAAAACAGCCGAGAAGCACAATGAATGCAAGCAGCACAATCATGGGAGCCGCCTCAATTAGCCTTGCGTCCTTAAATGCTCCAAACGACTCACGCTGTGGACCAAATGTAATCTTAAGTACAGCGCGAAGCATATAGACAGCGGTCAAAATAATGCCCAGCGCCGCAGCCGCAGTCAACCAGCGATGCGACTCGAATAGGCCGAGCAGCGATAGAAACTCCCCTATGAAACCGGATAAGCCCGGCAAACCGAGTGAAGCGAGCCCCGCAGTCAGCAGTACGCCGCTTATAAATGGCATAGACCGCGCTAACCCACCCAGCTCTTGCAGCTCGGTCGTTCCCGTTCGTTCATAGATGCTGCCAACAATCAGAAATAACAAGGCAGATATGAGTCCGTGCGATATAAGCTGGTATACAGCTCCCTGCAAGCCAATCTCGTTTATTGCAGCTATCCCGAGCAATACGATACCCATATGGCTGATGGAGGAATAAGCAAGCACTAGTTTAAACTCCCGCTGCCTGAAGGCTAGCAGCGCTCCATACAGTATATTTATGACGCCAAGCACAGCGAGCACTGTCGCAAATTGTCGCGCTTGATCAGGGAAGAGCATAATCCCAAATCGCAGTAATCCATAAGCGCCCATTTTCAGTAATATCCCGGAGTGAATCATGACAATCGAGGTCGGAGCTTCTGTGTGCACCTTAAGCATCCAAGTATGGAATGGAAATATCGGCAGCTTGATGCCGAAAGCAACCAGCAGCATAATAAACAGCACCCATTGCATCGTATCCGTCAACTGGAATGGATTAATTGAACCAAGCTGCTCATTAGTCAGGTTAACCCAAGCGGATGCGTCCGCCATGTTGCGGAAGATGTCTGTATAGCTGCCGCTGTAGATAAAGCTAACTTGTTCGCCTACTTGATCCACGCGGAAGCCAGCTGTGTTCACGAGAATAACGAACGCAATCAGCATAATGGCTGAACCAATTCCGTTATAGATTAAAAACTGATTAGCCGCACGCTCGCGATTGAAGTAACCCCAAATTCCGATTAAGAAGTACATCGCAACAAGCGTAATCTCGAAAAATACAAAAAACAAAAATAGGTCACGGGCTAAAAATACGCCAAGCATTCCGAGCTCCAGCAGCAGAAACCATACGAAAAAAGATTTCCATCTTTTCTTGATATGAACTGCTGCAAGTGCAGCCATTGCAGATACGAGCGTTGCGAGAAGCAGAAGCGGAAGCGACAGACCGTCAATGCTGAGCTCATATTGAAACGTAAACTTAAATTCGGATACGCCCGATGGCACCTCTTTATTTAGCGGCACTTCCACCCAGCTATATTGCTCGTCATATGCCGCCCCGCCCTGCTGCTTATTATAATCAGCATAAAGCCACAAGGAGAGCAGCAAAGGAACTAATGTGGTTATGACAACCGTTGTTTTCATCCAGCTGCTGCGCTGCTTCGGAAGCAGCAGCAGAACGATGATACCAAGCAGCGGTGCCAGTAATATAAGTGATAATATCGGAATGTCACTCAGGATGCTCATGGCAGGAACCTCCTTCCAACGATAGCAGCCACAAGAATGACGAACCCGATAACAGCTGCCAAACCGTAGGTTTGTACTTGACCGTTCTGCAGACGGGCAGCCACTCTCCCAGCCGAGGTTACAGCCGTGCCTGTCATCCTCACGATTCCGCCTATGACATAAGAATCAAACGCCATAAGCGCAGAGCCAATCAGCTTCAGCGGCTTCACTATGATAACGGCATAAAGCTCATCGATGTAATAACTATTTTCCAGCAGCTTGACTAGCTTAGGCATTTTTTCTTGCAGCACATCTTTGTTCACACTGTTTTTTCCATAGATGAGCCAGCCAATATAGATACCTAAAAGGCCAACCGCAATGGATGCAACAATGGCGATGCCGCTTTTATGCAAGGACTCTCCCCCATCAGTGATCCATGAGCCAAATGCGCCGTTCCATGGCGTCTCAATAAACCCAACAACAATGGCGAGAGCAGCCAGCACGATCATCGGCAGCGTCATCGAAACTGGTGATTCACTCGCATGAGAAGAGGCCTCGTTTGGTTTTCCCATAAATACAAGGAAGAACAACCGAGACATATAAAGCGCCGTACAGAAAGCGGCTGCCAAACCTACAATAAATAATAGTGGATTCGTCTCCCAAGCAACCGTCAAAATTAAATCCTTCGACCAAAAGCCGGATAATGGCGGAATGCCAGCAAGCGCTAAAGCGCCGATTGCGAACGTCCATGTCGTCACTTTCATTTTCGAGGCAAGTCCGCCCATCTCATGAATGTTCTGTGTATGTACCGCATGAATAATGCTGCCAGCACCAAGGAAGAGCAGCGCTTTGAAGAAAGCGTGCGTGAACAGGTGGAAGATGCCGCCTGTTAAGGAACCCAGACCAAGCGCCATCATCATATAACCCAACTGGCTGACCGTGGAATAGGCTAATATCCGTTTAATATCCTTTTGTACGAGTGCAATCGTCGCAGCGAATATAGCTGTAAAACCGCCTACATATGCGATGGTCTCCATAGCAGCTGCAGAATCCTGAAAAATATCATACGTTCGTGCAATAAGGAATACGCCTGCCGCAACCATAGTAGCAGCATGAATCAGTGCACTGATCGGTGTCGGGCCCTCCATTGCATCAGGAAGCCACACATGAAGCGGAAACTGGCCTGATTTGCCGATCGCGCCTACAAAAATAAGCAAAGCAATCAAAGTCGTAATCCCGTTCGTAATCGCACCCGATTGCCCATCAAATACGCTTTGAATCGTAGTGAAATCAAGGGCATGATCCGGCATATACCAGAAAAGGAGCATAATAGCGATCAGCAAGCCAACATCGCCGATTCTTGTTACAATAAATGCCTTCTTGGCCGCCGCTCGCGCTTTGGGCAGTGTAAACCAGAAGCCAATGAGCAAGAACGAGCATACGCCGACTAGTTCCCAGAAAATATAAAGCGATAATAAATTATCGGATAATACAAGTCCCAGCATAGAGAATGTGAACAAGGCAACATAACCAAAAAACACGGTTATTCGCTCATCATTTTTCATATAACCGGCCGAGTATACATTCACGAGAAAGCTGACGAGTGTCACGACCACCAGCATAAGCGCTGTCAGGTTGGTCACCTCGAAACCAATCTTCAGCGTATAATCTCCGATAGCAATCCAATCAAAGGAATAATTATAATCCACTTCATTGGTACCAAGTCGATCAATCATAATAAGCAAAGATAGAACGAAGGCGCCAAATGATCCAAGCGAACCGATGATAACGCCCGCTCGTCGATAGCTTCGACCGAGCGCCGTCAAAACGAGGAATGCTGCCAGCGGAAACAGCGGAATTAACCAAGCCGTCTGTGAGTACATATTCATACGCCGCGCTACCTCCTCATTTTGTCAAACTCATCGACATTAACTGTCCCGCGCAATCTGAACAATGCTATTAATATAGCTACCCCAATCGCTGCTTCTGCCGCTGCGACTGTAATTGTAAATAATGAAAAAATTTGCCCCGTCAATGACGGAACAACACCATATTTGGAGAAGGCAATAAGATTCAAGTTGACCGCATTCAACATTAGCTCAAGCGAGAGCAGTACGACGACTGCATTTCTTTTCACTAATGCGCCATATAGCCCAATGCAAAACAAAATAGCCGCCATCGTTAAATAGGAAGGAAGCATGTAATTATTCCTCCTCCTTTTTAGCAAGTACGATTGCTCCAATAAATGCTACCGTCAGCAGCACCGAGAGCAGCTCGAACGGTATCACATACCCTGTATATAAGAGCTCGCCAATTGCCATCGTATTGTCTTCTCCAGCTTGAAAAGACTGCGGCTCTGGAAAAGTTGTTGAACGGATCGCATAAAACAATAGGCCAAACAAGCTGAGCGCGCCTACGGCGGCAAGCGTTTCATGGAGCGGCTTCACCGGCTCACGCTCGCCTGGCTGATGTTTCGTCATCATAATACCGAATATCATTAGAATCGAGACTGCTCCAGCATAGATAAGCACCTGAACAAATGCGACAAACTCAGCTTCCAGAAGCACGAACATTCCGGCTAAGCCTAGAAATACAGCAGCCATAGAGATGACCATATGTACGACCTTCTCTAAGCTGATCATTAGGACAGCGCCGCATATCATGATGGCTGAGAAGATAAAAAAAGCGACAAATTCGCCTGTAAAATCAATATTGAACAACTATTTTGCGCCCCCTTTGGCCGGCGCTCCGATATTGTTATTGTCCTGCCGAGTAAGTGTATTATTGTCTGTCAGCCATTCTGCATCCTTGAACAAATCATCGCGGCTGAAGGTTGCCAGCTCGAAATGATTGGACATAACGATCGCTTCGGTCGGACAAACCTCGGTGCACAGATCACATAAGATGCATATTTCAAAATTAATATCAAAAGTATCGATTACCTTGCCCTTTTTATCAGGGTCCGGGTTCGGTTTGCCTGTCAGCGTAATGCAGTCGGTTGGACAAATGCGTGCGCATTGGTTGCAAACGATACATAAATCCGGGATAAAGTGTTGAATACCACGGAAGCGGTCCGGCATGACAAAGGGCACATCAGGATAGGAGGTGGTCACTTTTGGAGCCGTCATTGATTTGAGCGTTACACCCAGTCCTTGCAGCATTCCTTTCATTTCCTTCTCCCCTTTGCTAATTCTTAATAAACAGCTCCAAATATACAGCCGTTAGAAACACATTAAGCAGCGACACCGGCAGCAGCACCTTCCAGCCAAGACCCATAAGCTGATCTACCCGTATGCGCGGCAGTGTAGCACGAATCCAAAATAAGAAAAACACAATAAACGCAAATTTGAGCAAAAACCATATAATACCCGGTACAAAATCAAGAAATGGCGCCGGTGCGTGCCAGCCGCCCAGAAACAATACTGTTGTTAATGCAGCAATGGCATAAACGTATACGTATTCCGAGAGCATAAAAAATGCAAACCGAAAGCCGCTATATTCAACGTGATAACCTGCAACAAGCTCAGATTCCGCCTCCGGCAAATCGAAGGGCGTACGATTGAGCTCGGATACAGCTGCAATAATAAAGACAATAAAACCGATAATTTGAGGAATGAAGTTCCAATTCCAAAACCAGCCGCCATCCTGCGCCGCTACAATATCACGCAGATTCAAGCTTCCGCTAAGCAAAATAACGCCTACTACCGAAATAACAAGCGGTACCTCATAGCTTATCATTTGTGCCGCCGAGCGCATACCCCCAAGGAGCGCATACTTATTATTGGAAGCCCAGCCGCCAAGCACGATGGCAAGCGTCGAGATGCCTGAAAGGGCTACATAATAGAGCAAACCAACATTCAGATCTGCGAAATATAAGTTTTGTGTATAGGGAAGTACAGCGAGTACGGAGAATGCCGGTATGTATGCTAGGGCAGGCGCAAGAATGAACAATGCCCGATCTGCCTTGCTCGGAATCGTGTCTTCTTTAATGAGCAGCTTAAAAATATCCGCTACCGTCTGCAGCAAGCCAAAGGGCCCTACGCGATTGGGACCGATGCGAAGCTGCATCCACCCGATTACTTTACGCTCGAAATAAATGGCGTACGTGACGAAACCAAGCACAATGAATAAAAATACGACAGCCCAAAGGAACAGCACAAGTGCATTTCCCCAAGTTAGCGATTGGTTAAGCCATGACTGCATTAGCAATCGACCTCCCCGACGACAATATCAATGCCGCCTAGTATCGTAATGAGGTTTGTCATCGTTTCGCCTACAAGCAGCTTCGGCAGTATTTGCAAATTAACGAATGACGGTCTTCTGAATTTGAGCCTATAGGGTTCTGCTTTGCCTTTGGATACGATATGGCAGCCAATTTCGCCGCGCGGCGATTCGATCCGCACATACACCTCGCCTGCAGGGGGCCTTATTGCGCGCGGAACCTTCCCCATCGTCTCCCCGCCTGAAGGGAATTGCTCCAGCGCCTGCTTCAAAATACGCAAGCTTTGGCGGATTTCTTCCAGCCGAATCCGATAGCGATCATAACAATCTCCCACTTTTCCAAGCGGTACATCAAATTCAAATTGGCTGTACAAGCTGTAGGGCTCCGCCTTGCGAATATCAAAGTCTACACCTGTACAACGCAAGTTGGCTCCAGATAAGCCATAATCAATTGCTGTTGCCGCATCATATTTTCCTATCCCTTTAATGCGGGCAAGGAAAATTTCGTTGCCGCTGACGAGCTTATCATACTCTTGCAGCTTATTCTCCATATAAGGAATAAAGTCGCGCACTTTGTCCAGCCAGCCCGGAGGCGCATCCCACTTCACTCCGCCAACTCGCATGTAGTTGTAAGTTAATCTTGCGCCGCACAGCTCATTAAATAAATCGATAATGATTTCCCGGTCACGGAATGCGTAAAGAAACGGACTCATTGCCCCAATATCAAGCAGATAAGTTCCCCACCATACTAGATGGCTGGCTATACGCTGCAGTTCCATAACGAGAAGCCTGAGATACTCCGCCCGCTGCGGTACTTCAAGCCCCATCATCGTTTCCACTGCATGTACGAGAACATAATTATTAGTCATTGCAGAGACGTAATCCATTCGATCGGTGTAGGGGATGATTTGCGTGAAATTCAAGTTTTCCGCGATCTTCTCTGTGCCTCGGTGCAAATAACCCATGACAGGTGTCGCTTCGGTTATGACTTCACCATCAAGCTTAACGATAATCCGGAATACGCCATGCGTGCTTGGATGCTGAGGACCTACATTTAGTAGCAGTTCTTCTGTACGAATCAAGGGCTGCCTACACCTCCGAATCTATCGACTCATAATCTTTGCGCAGCGGATGGCCCACCCAATCATCAGGCATCATGATCCGCCGCATATCGGGGTGTCCAGGAAAATCAACTCCCAGTAAATCGTAAATTTCACGTTCATTCCAATTCGCTGTTGCCCAGACTGGTGTTGCCGAATAGACGGCTGACGCTTCCCGTTCCGTCTTTATCTTAATTCCGACCTCTCTTTTGGTTCCAAGCGAGATCATATGATATACCACTTCTATGTGGGTCTCGTAATCGACACCTGACACATTACGCAAATAATTAAATTGAAGCTGCTCGTGCTCCTTAAGCAGCTTTGCAGCTTCACGCCAGTGTTCATTGCGTAAAATAATCATCGGCATATCGCCATTCAGTTCATTTACATAGGCATCCTCTACCGAAGCTTCTGCGATTTCCTGCTTCAGAAGCGCGACTATGGCATCAAGCTCAGGCTGCCTTGGCGAAGGTGCTTTCGGCTGCTCCGGCTCTGCTTCACTCGCTTCTGCTTCGGCCTTAGCTTTTGCTGCCGCTCTCGCTGCGCGTGCTTCCGCAGTTGCCTTCAGCTTGGCTTCCTTCTCCGGGTCTACGGGAGGCGTCTCTGCGACCGGTTTATCCTCTTCACTCATCGACTGGTCACCCGCTTCCCAGTCTTCGCTTCATAGCGAATTTTCTCCTGCAGTTTATTGATGCCATAGATCAGCGCGGCCGGATTAGGCGGACAGCCCGGAATATACACATCAACAGGTACGATCTGATCGACGCCTTTGATGACTGAATAGGACTTAATATAAGGTCCGCCAGCCGTTGCGCAGGATCCCATTGCGATAACCCACTTCGGCTCTGGCATTTGATCATAAAGCCTGCGTAAAAGGGGACCCATCTTCTTCGTAACTGTACCGGCCACAATCATCACGTCAGACTGTCGCGGCGAGGTACGGAACATCACTCCAAAACGATCCAGATCATAATGCGATGCTCCCGTTCCCATCATTTCAATCGCACAGCAAGCAAGACCGAATGTGAGCGGCCATAACGAGTTGCTTCTTGCCCAAGCCTTCAATTGCTCCAAGGTGCCCATAAATACGTTGCGTTCCAGCTCTTTGCGTTCCTCTAACGAAATTGATTCTAAACTGAATTCCATTTCAGCACCTTCTTTTTCCAGGCATATAGAAGACCAATAAGCAGCATTCCCGCAAAAATCAACATTTCGACTAGCACAAATAAGCCGAGCTTATTATATGCGACGGCCCAAGGATATAAGAAAACGGTTTCTACATCAAAGATGACAAACATTAGTGCAAACAAGTAATAGCGGATGTTAAAACGGACCTGTCCCTCACCTACCGGCTCATTTCCGCTTTCATAGGTGGTTTGTTTGAGCTCACTTGGCTTATTCGGCCTTAGCAGTCTTCCTACAGTTAATGCAACGACGGGAAGCATAATGCCAAGCACGATAAAAATAGCCACGACGACATAATTATTGGAGTAGTGTTCCACACGATCGCCTCCGTAAATTTGAGTAGGTAGCCGCTTGGTCAATTTTCCTCACAATTATAACAAATGCTTCCACCGCCGTCTATGATGGAGTTGTGCCTAGGGCAGGTTCCTTGTTCGTTTTATCGGAATCCCCTTCTGCTGCTTCATTCCCTTTTTGCCTGCGGCTGCTGGACTTCTGCTCATCTTGAAACCGACCGTCGCTCGTATCCTTTTTCCCCCTAATAACAGCAACCAGGAGCAGCAATAATGGTACAACACAACCATGCAGCAAGCTGTAGACCGTCCATACTCCAATGCCAAATTCATGCGCATGAGCCGCATTTCGATATACCATGAGCGAGATAGGCACAATGACAAAAGCATAGGGAATGACCAATGGACGATAGGTAGAAAGCTTAAGCATTTGAGCCGTTAAAACCGTCAGTACATAAACGCAAAGCGCAAGCTTCATAAAGACCGTTCCGATCCAAACCATCGCAACTAATATTTCAACACGTACCAATATCTCTTCGATATTAATGTTTTTCGCCATATCATAGACGGCAAACGGACTTCTGCCCGCTTCTTGCACCCCCATTACAGCAACCAAAAAAATCGTAATCAGCGTACTTACAAACGCAATGGCAAAAACAGAGAGCTTCAGTTTTTTTCTTAATTTTTTGCGATCCTCCTGACGTACAAGCGGGAAAATCGTCGTTATAAACACGAATTCCGCAATAGGGAACCCGAGAATCGGATAGACCCCCTTAATCGGCCTTATCCAGCCGTCGTACAAGAAAGGCTCAAAGTTTTGAAAATTAAATTGATTGAACAAAGCAATGAGAACAATCCCAATAACTAAGGCCGCCCATCCAAATAAAATCTCACCCGTTCTTGCAATCGTCTCAATGCCTAAAAGAACACCATATATAACCACAATCATAAAGGTGAGGTTAATGAACCACTCCGGTGTCTCTGGCAATACGGATAAATTCAAAAAATCGGATATATTCCGCAGTACCAATGCGCTTAACAACAAAAAATAAGAAATATACAGTAAAGTTACTACTTTTCCTAGCCAAACCCCCAGCAGTTTTTCCGAGTATTGCGCCAAAGTCAGCTTTGGAAAACGATCAGCAAGCGCTAGATAAGTGAGCAGTATGAAATAATTAAACGGTCCTGCGAGCACCATTGAAATCCAGCCATCCTGCTTGGCAATCGACGTCACCATTGTTGGCAATATGAGCGCTGCACTTCCAAGTGCAAATAAAAACAATATTTTAGCGCATTGCCCCGATGTAATCTCGGCATTGTTTATTCCCGCAAATTTGCTCATCTATGCTATGTCCCCTCTTCAATCCACTTTAATATGGGTTTATATACAGGCGAGAAAATAGCCGTAAGCCAATCTGCTGGATTGGGTATCGGTAGATGCATTAGCTTTGCCATCATAATCCCCACCCCTATGACCAAAATAACCAAAGCCCAGCCCCCCTCGCGATGACGGTTTTTTTTGCTGTTCCTTCTCCATATTGCCGTTCCAACCGTAACGGAAAATAAGAAGAGGACAATGAGAGCCATCATACTATTCACTCATTTCGATATAGATTCGCCTCGTACACCTGAGCCTGTTATTTGAGTCGTACAGATGACTTCGCTTTTCACTTGAGGGAAAATATCTTCCCAGTCCGTTTCGATTTCCCTCCAAATATTAGGTTCTTGAAAATAAACCTCTTTTCCCCACCCTAATACATCCGTGTGGAATTTCTTCTGTACGCTATTGATTGTGCCCGCTACCTCTTCCTCGATCGCTTTATCTGTCATTTTGCCGATCTTGATCAGTACACTTTCCTCCGTGATGTTGACGCCGTGGCACATGATTTCTTGAATTCCACCCCCTATACTAATATGGACCTGTATAATTGGATGACCATCCGGATCTTGTTTAACCTTATACACGGTCGCCGTATCCTGTACCTCAACAATGAGCTCCCCTTCTGACTCCGGGCATCCAAGCTTTACGACAGTGCTCTCCACTTTATTTTGAAGCCAAGATAGACCTCTTGAATCCTTGGACTTCAAATAGCCAACAAGCTTGCCATCGCGAAAAACAGCCATCGTCGACAATACCGGAATCGCTTTAGCAGGTATGGTGTTTAAATTATCATTCGAATGGCCCTGCTCCTTATTCCCTTCTATCAGAACAGAGGGCAATACAGCCTGCTGCTTCCCTCTTCCCAATAGTCTCGTTAAATCTTTGACTAACACGACATAGTTCGACGCATACGCAGACTGATTCACTTCAATCATTTCCCGAAGCTGATTCACAGGAATTGATTCTGTTTGCGTCGTTAACCGTAGCAAATTCTCCGCCCTCGTCCCCCGTGTAATAAGCACTGAAATATCAGTCCGTATATCTGGATTTCTCTCAATTAAATCAACTAAGGGATAGATGCCTTTTCTAGCCATACTCTCGCTGACGATCAGCATTTGTGTGTGGGAGAAAAAAAGCCGTCTAGATGTTTTAGTCGACATTTTTCGAATCGCCTCAAACAATGTGTCCCCTTTTTCCGTAAACGTTGTCACCGCGGTGCCGCCAATGGCCCCTTTAGTCTCCGCTGCAACGTTTTGGGGCAATACGACCTGAACGGTCAATTGAAGCTTATTTTTTCCAGTTGGATCATCATCCACTCCTATGGCGTATACAACACCGAGCTTGTCCAAATAGCGTAAATCCCAACAGCCGTTCAATAGTGCCAGCATACATGCTGTCCATACAAGAATGAGCTTCCGTCCTATTTTCCTGAATGAAAATATCCGTTTCCTTGCATTGACGCTGCCATGGCTCATTGCTGCGGCTCCTTCCTATGCTCCGTTTCAATGTCTTGTCTAACTCTATTACTCGAAGCAAGCTTCACTGGCCGTTCCCGCATCATCCAAAGTGGCGCCCTAACCAGCGTATCCTTCATATCCTTTAAATACATCGGGGCGAATGGTTTGATATAGGGCATGCCAAACGATCTTAAATTGCTCAAATGCAGCAGAAGCAGCAGCACCACTAATCCAATTCCATAAAAACCGAGTGTCGACGCTGCTAGAAGCAGCAGAAAGCGCAGGAGCCTAGCCGCAATTCCAAGACTGTAGTTAGGAGATACGAAGCTGGCAATCGCTGTGAAGGAAACGACGATAACGACGGCTGGCGAGACGATTCCTGCCTCTACGACCGACTGTCCGATAACGAGACCTCCAACGATCGATATCGTGTTACCCGCAGCACTAGGCATTCGGACAACGGCTTCCCGCAATATTTCAAATACAAATTCCATAATAAAAGCTTCCAAATAGGCGGGAAAAGGCACACCCTCCCGCTGTGCTGCAAGCTTTAGCAGCAGCTGAGTCGGTATCATTTCCTGATGATATCCAACGATTGCGACATATATCGACGGCATAAGCAGTGCGATTAAAAAGGAAACAAAACGAAGCATCCGCAGAAACGTCGCGATATCAAACCGCTGATAATAATCTTCTGAAGCCTGAAAAAACATATTTAAAATCGTAGGCACTATGAGAACAAATGGCGTCCCATCAACAAAAATCGCTATTCGGCCCTCAAGCAAATTGCCTGCGATAGCATCCGGCCGCTCTACACTCATGATGGTAGGAAACGGCGACCACTTCTGATCCGTAATTAATTCCTCGATATAACCGGATTCAAGTATGCCGTCAATTTGTATTTCTTCCAGGCGTTCTCTTAAATCCGTAAGCACATTCTCATCCGCCAAATCTTTGACATACATAATGCATACGGGAGTTTGTGAAATTTCTCCGATCGTCCATTGCTCCATCCACAGCTTCGGGCTTCGTATCTTCCTGCGAATCAGCGATGTATTTGTTCTAATCGACTCCGTAAACCCTTCCCTAGGACCACGAATGGCCATCTCGGTTTTCGGCTCTTCTACATTCCTTCTTGCTCCCCCAACTACATTGGTTGCTATCGCCTGGCTTGCACCTTCTATCATGATGACGCAATAACCCATAAACAATTTTTGAAAAAGTAGCTTCCAATCATATAAATCATTAACAATACCCGTTGAGAGCAAATTGTTTTTCATAAACGCAAGCAGCTCAACAGGCTCTAAATCAATATCCTCTGGATATTTGCCCACATGCATGGGTTGAATGACAAAATGGTCAAAGCGTTCATCATCAATCATCCCTTGTACATAAACAATTAGCGCTTTCGTGTGACCTCTATCCGTTAACTGCAGCTCCCGATAAATAATATCCTGGCTCTCGCCCAGCTCACGCTTCATGGTCTCCATATTTTGCTCCAGAGAAGTGAAAAGGGCCTTCTCCGCAAAAGGCTGAAGCTGCTCCTTTTCATGCATCTCTGCTTTGGTTATACGCTTATCAGCCTTTTGACCAGCGCTGCCATTGCCCTGCTTATAGGTTCGGAACATTTACCCATCTCCTTTCTGTTGCTCAATTGGATTGATGCTTAGGATAACTCTTCCATGGCATTATTATGTATTGTGTCTTAGTTGATTAAAGAATGCATCGCATAAAAAAAGAGCCGCAGCTCCGTTTTACACGGACTTCTGCAACCCTATCTCGTTCACTTATCTTATTCGTGATTCTGTCAGCTTAAACTGGCCAACAAGCTGTTGAAGCAGCGTCGTTATAGACTCCACGCTCTGAGACGTTTGTCTCACATTCGTCATTTCGCCTATGAGCTCTTGTACTTTGCTCTCTACATCGGAAGAAATCCTCCGATTTTCTCTGCTTACCAGTGCGATTTTCTCCATTAGCTGCACGACCTCATCAACGACCTGTGTCTTGCGATGATCCTCGGCATGTGCTGAAGCAAGAGTACTGGCAGCGGCTGCTACAAGCTGATTGCCCTCTTCAACCACGCGAGTGCCTTCATCCATAGAGGCGTACGCTTGTTTCGCTTCATCATAAATGTGACGAGTAATTTCATGCACTTCCTCGGTCGACTTTTTGGTCAGATCGGCAAGCTTGCGGATTTCCGACGCCACAACGGCAAAACCTCTGCCTTGCTCACCAACCCTCGCTGCCTCGATCGATGCATTAAGCGCTAATAAATTCGTCTGTGCAGATATTTCTTCAATAACATGCAAGACCCCTTGTATTTCTTGCACCGTATCCATAAATTTATGAATGGTACCGTTGGTTTCTCCTACCTTGGCAGAGATGTGAAGCATCTTCTCCCCGATGCGATCAACCTCGGCTTTGGCTACCTCAATCTGCCCTGCTGCCTGCTCTTCGATCTGTTTCAGCGTTGCCTGCATATCGCCTGCAGCATCCTTCGCCATATCAATATCCTTCAATTGCAATCGGATGCTTCCAATCATATCGGACACTTTCCCGCTAACTCGTTCCGTTGAAGCTGAAGTGACAGCTGCTGATTCGTTCAGTACATATTGACTGGATAGAACATCAGAGGAAGCAAGCTTAACCTGCAGCATTATGCCTTCCAAGGAATCTATCATATTGTTAATCCATTTGGCTAATTCTTTCGATTCATCATTATCAAAACGATTAAGCTGCAAGCGCTGGGTCAGATCGCCCTTTCCTTCTGCATTGATGCGAATAAAACGATTAATTTGGCGCAGATGCGATACGACACGCTTCGACTCCCTATTTTGAAAGGCAGCAATGAATAACAATCCAAATACAAGATTGAATAAACCTGCCGCTGTTGCAGTCACCCAAACCGGAGCATGAACGGCAATAAAAAACATAAGCAATGCGGACAAAATACTAACACTCGTAATCGATATAAGCTGCAGCTTGCGTTGTCTCCATCCTATACTGCGAATGCGATATACTTCCTCCAAATCTCCCTCGCACATCATCCCCCATTTGTCCGGACAATGCGGCAGCTGAAAGGTCACTCCCTTACCAATAACCGATATATGCCTATAATCCGAATAACCTGGATATTCAACGAATAGATTGCTGTCGTTTACAATGGTATTCGCAACCCCAGGATGAAGCTGCCCAGTTGCCGGATCATTAAAGACAATTTCAAGCTCTGTATGCTCCTTGATCGAAACTTTGCCCCAATCAGTTGTTACGCCATCCTTGAGATTTTCACCATGTGTGAATGTTCGGTCCTCGAACCTGCTTCGAGATAGAGCCGTCCCTGGCGCTATATGAGTATTTAAGCCTGCCTTCGCCATAAAGATATAATTATCACCCGAATCAGGATAGACGTGGCCCGATTCTCGCTGAATTAAATCTCCTAGTACATCATTCGGCACACGCGCGCATAACGTCCCTGCAAAGCTGCCATTTACCGTAATTGGAAGCATAAATAATAGAGTCATTTTGTCATGAAAAGAGGAAGAACGTGCTCCTAGCTTTAAGGTGAGAGAATCACTATAAGGCCCAAACAAGCATCGACGAGGGCTGCTCAACTGCTTAGTGTAGCTCAGTCCAAGCTGCAAGCTGCTATCTTCTTGATAGATTGTCCCAATATGCGGAATGTGTGTGGAGCTGATAACGGTTTGCTTCACATCGAGTAAAAACAGCTCGGTTATATCGATCGCTCGAGCATATGTTCTTTCAAATAATCGTTCTATTTGCGACTGTTCAGTAGAAGTAGTAAAATCTTTGTTTTGAGCGAGGAGTTCTGTCAGTTGGCCACCCAATTGATCGATGTAATTCCAATACTCCATTGCCCATGCAGTTAGCAATTCCTTACGTGTCTCCGCAATCCCCTCAAAGCTTTGCTCGACATCTGTTTTCATATCTTTATTCAATTGCCATGAAACCCAGAGCGGAAACCCTACTTTCATACCTAGCCAGTCAAACATATGATTCTCCCCCCGCTATTCTCATTGTCTATGATGTTAACTATATTAACATATATTAGAGGGAATTATATACAAATAATTAGTTTTTTTGTCGAAAATACGCATATTTCAGAATACATAACACCGAATAGGGGGTGAAACACGAATATTCGAATCAACCTGACATTGGAATTCAGCACTGACTTTCATCTACACTATAATATGTTACATATTAGCTATCTTTACATCTAACCTCTCTTTTCCTATAAAAAAAGCACCGCCAGCGCCTTTAAGGCGCTGACAGTGCTTTGGTGGTTGTTGCTTATTTGTGTTTAATATGCAGACGATTCATCGCACGCTGCAGAGCAAGCTCTGCACGGCGGAAATCAACTTGGTCTTGCTTCGCAGCAAGACGCTGCTGAGCACGCTGTTTAGCGGCTTCTGCACGTTCAACGTTAATATCAGTTGCAAGCTCAGCGCTCTCAGCAAGGATAACGATCTTATCCTTGCGTACTTCGATGAAGCCTCCATTAACTGCTACTACATCTACTTGATTACCGCGTTTGATAACGACAGGTGCAATACGAAGCGGTGTGACAAGTGGAATGTGATTTGGCAATATGCCAAGCTCACCTTCAACGCCTGTTACACTAACCATATTCGCAGTCTCTGCGTATACTTTACGCTCAGGTGTTACAATCTCTACTAAAAAAGAACTCATGTGGATTCCTCCCGCCTTTCGCTATTAAAGCGTTTTGGCTTTCTCCACGGCTTCTTCAATCACACCAACATATCGGAAAGCTTCTTCCGGAAGGTCGTCATGTTTGCCCTCGAGAATTTCTTTAAAGCTGCGAACCGATTCTTTTACAGGTACATATTTACCTTTAGTTCCTGTAAACGGCTCAGCAACGTGGAACGGTTGAGAAAGGAATAGTTGAATTTTACGTGCGCGAGACACGGTCAATTTATCTTCTTCACTTAGCTCATCCATACCAAGGATTGCGATAATATCTTGAAGCTCTTTGTAGCGCTGAAGAATTTTCTTAACGCCTTGAGCTACGTTATAGTGCTCTGCACCCAATACAGATGGGCTTAGGATACGTGAAGATGACGCGAGTGGATCAACCGCTGGGAAGATACCCATCTCGGAAATTTTACGCTCCAAGTTCGTTGTAGCATCCAAGTGGGCAAACGTCGTTGCTGGAGCTGGATCCGTATAGTCATCGGCAGGTACATAGATCGCTTGGATCGAAGTAACCGAACCTTTTTTCGTAGACGTAATACGCTCTTGCAATTGACCCATTTCAGTTGCCAATGTTGGCTGGTAACCTACCGCGGAAGGCATACGGCCTAGAAGGGCCGAAACCTCGGAGCCTGCTTGTGTGAAACGGAAGATGTTATCGACGAACAATAGTACGTCTTTTCCTTCTTCGTCACGGAAATACTCAGCCATTGTCAGACCAGTCAAGGCTACGCGTTGACGTGCGCCTGGCGGCTCATTCATTTGGCCGAATACCATCGCTGTTTTGCTTAGTACGCCGGAATCTTTCATCTCGTGGTAAAGGTCATTACCTTCACGAGTACGCTCACCAACACCCGCAAATACGGAGATACCGCCGTGCTCTTGTGCGATGTTGTTGATAAGCTCTTGAATCGTAACCGTTTTACCTACACCCGCGCCGCCGAAGAGGCCGATTTTACCGCCTTTTGCGTATGGAGCGAGAAGATCGATTACTTTAATTCCTGTTTCAAGAATTTCCGCTTGCGTGGACAATTCGTCGAAAGCAGGTGCTGCGCGGTGAATCGGAAGGTTAACTACCGATGAAGCATCGCCAGCTTCGTCAATTGGTTGGCCTAGCACGTTAAATACGCGACCAAGCGTAGAAGCACCAACCGGAATAGTAATAGGTGCGCCTGTATCTACGGCAATCATACCGCGTACAAGACCGTCTGTCGTACTCATAGCTACGGCACGTACCTTATTGTCACCGAGGTGAACGGCTACTTCAAGCGTCAAGTTAATATCAATGCCGCCTGCTTCGCCCTTTTGCTCGATTTTGACAGCGTTCAAAATTTCCGGCAAATTGCCGCGTTCGAACTCTAAGTCTACGACCGGACCCATGACGGATACAACATGTCCTTTTTTCATGGTTTTCCCTCCTGGTTCCTTCTTGTAACTGCACGCCGGTCAGCTTATCGCAAGCGCCTGGCCCTTGCAGTGTATATATTAAGATTGAGCATTTGCCCCAGCAACGATCTCGGAAATTTCTTGTGTAATCGCTGCTTGACGCGCCCTATTGTAAGTGAGCGTCAATTGGTTGATGATTTTCGTCGCGTTTTTCGTGGCGCTTCCCATGGCAGTCATACGTGCCCCGAACTCACTTGCTTTTCCGTCTAGAACTGCGCTGTAAATAAGCGTTTCCGCATATTTAGGCAGCAGCACTTCAAGCACGCCCTCCGGTGATGGCTCGTATTCATACGATGTGACAGCCGTGTTCCCGCCTACTTCTGCAAGAGGCAGTAAACGTACGTCTGTCGGCACTTGAGTAATCGCATTAACAAATTCGTTATAGTACAAGTACAACTCATCATAAGCGCCTTCTGAGAACATATTAACGGCTGAATAAGCAACCGATTTAATGTCTGCGAATGTAGGAGCATCCGGCAAGCCGATAACTTCCTCAACGATTGTCATATTGCGGCGGCGGAAATAGTCGCGACCTTTCCGTCCGATAACGAACAATACATATTCATCCGTCGACTTATGATTCTCTCGAATCGTTTGCGTTACTTTACGAAGAATATTCGCATTGTAGCCGCCCGCTAGTCCACGGTCCGATGTAATAACGAGATAACCCGTTTTTTTCACTGGACGCTTCTCTAGCATCGGATGCTTCACATCTTTAGTGCCAGCTGCGATGCTTGCTACAACTTCCTTCAGCTTCTCAGCATATGGGCGTGATGCTTGCGCTGCTTCTTGTGCCTTTCTTAGGCGGGAAGCGGCAACCATCTCCATTGCTTTCGTAATCTGCTTCGTATTTTGTTTACTCTTGATTTCGCGTTTAATATCGCGCATACCTTTTGCCATTTGGTTTCACCCGCCTTTGTTGCTTTGGACCTGCTCCAAAGCCTGGTGTTGGTGGAGAAAGTTATCTAGGCCCGAACATAAAGAACGGGCTTCGATTTATATTGGATTATAAGAAGGTATAAGTTTCACCCGTATATGCTTAATTATGCCGATACAGAGAAGCTTTTCTTAAATTTATTGATAGCTTCAACGAGAGCTTTCTCGTTGTCAGCAACAAGATCCTTAGTATCGCGGATCGATTGGCCAATTTCAGGGCTGTTCGAATCGAGGTACGCGTGGAACTCTTCCTCAAAGCGAAGGATATCGCCAACTGGAATCTCATCCAAATGACCTTTAACAGCAGAGAAGATTGAGATAACTTGCTTCTCAACAGGCATCGGCTTGTTAACGTCTTGTTTAAGAATTTCCATCGTGCGCGCACCGCGGTTAAGGCGAGCTAGCGTCGATTTGTCAAGGTCGGAACCGAACTGCGAGAACGCTTGAAGCTCACGGTAAGCCGCAAGATCCAGACGAAGCGTACCAGCAACCTTTTTCATTGCTTTGATTTGAGCGGAACCACCTACACGGGATACAGAGATACCAACGTTAACCGCTGGACGCTGACCGGAGTAGAACAGATCTGCTTCTAGGAAGATTTGACCGTCTGTAATGGAGATTACATTCGTAGGAATGTATGCCGATACGTCTGATGCTTGTGTCTCAATGAATGGCAATGCCGTCATTGAGCCGCCGCCTCTAGCGTCGCTTAGTTTAGCCGCACGCTCTAGCAAACGGGAGTGAAGGTAGAATACATCACCTGGGTATGCTTCACGACCCGGTGGACGACGAAGCAATAGGGAAAGCTCACGGTAAGCAGCAGCTTGCTTCGATAGATCATCGTAGATAACAAGAACGTGCTCGCCTTTGTACATGAAGTACTCACCCATTGTACAACCAGCATAAGGAGCTAGGAAGAGCAATGGAGCCGGCTCAGATGCACCAGCAGTTACTACGATCGTGTATTCAAGAGCACCGTGGCGACGAAGTGTTTCCACAACGTTTGCAACAGTGGATTGTTTTTGACCAACAGCAACGTAAATACATTTTACGCCGTTGCCTTTTTGGTTGATGATTGCATCGATTGCAATGGATGTTTTACCCGTTTGACGGTCACCGATGATAAGCTCACGTTGTCCGCGGCCTACTGGTACCATTGCGTCGATAGCTTTCATACCTGTTTGCATAGGCTCATGAACCGATTTACGGTCAATTACGCCTGGTGCTGGAGATTCAATCGCACGGAATTGAGTCGTGTTGATTGGACCTTTACCATCTAGTGGCTGTCCAAGTGGATTTACTACGCGGCCAAGAAGCTCTTCGCCGACAGGTACTTCCATGATACGGCCTGTACGTTTAACTTGATCGCCTTCGCGAATATCCGTGTATGGTCCAAGGATAACGACACCGACGTTGCTTTCTTCGAGGTTCAAAGCCATACCGACTACACCGTTTGAGAATTCGAGCAATTCACCCTGCATCGCATTTTCCAAACCGTGTACGCGGGCGATACCGTCACCGACATTGATTACGGTGCCGACGTCTACGACTTGAATTTCGGATTTAAAATTTTCGATCTGTTGTTTAATCAGCGTGCTGATTTCATCAGGTCTGATACTCAATTCGTTCACCCCTATCTACAGTGCATTAGATTTTAAACGATTTTTGTAAACGTTCCAACTTGCCGGACAAGCTTCCATCATAAAGACGGTCGCCGATGCGTACTTGTACGCCACCAAGCAATGAAGGTTCTACTATTTGCTCAGCAATAATAGCTTTGCCAGTCAATTGTCCGAACTGCGCCGCTACGTTAGCAAGCTCAGCATCAGACAAAGCTTGTGCGGAATAAACCGTAGCATGTGCTTGACCGAGCGAATCTCCCGCAACCTTCGTATATGCTGCATAAACCTCAGCAATAATATCTTGGCGTCTGCGAGTAATAAGAATCTGTACAGTGTTGAATACCAGTGAAGATACTCGATCACCGAATGCTGCTTTTAGAACGGCAATCTTTTGTTCTGGAGCAATACTTGGAACAGACAGGAACTTTTCAATGTCAGCGTCCTGCTCAAGAGCTTGCACGATCAGCTTAAGCTGCTCCTGAACCTCTGAAACAACCTTTTGCTGCTGTGCAACCTCGAACAGTGCTTTAGCGTAGCGCTTCGCTACGACTGCATCGCGGCTCATTTATTTCCAACTTCTTTCAAATATTGACCAACAAGCTGTTCTTGTGATTTCTCATCCACTTGCTTCTCAATAATTTTCGATGCGATTTTTACGGAGATGCCGCCAACTTCAGTACGAAGCGCTGCAATTGCTTTGTTTTTCTCGCTTTCGATATCTTTGAGAGCATCGTCTTTCAGACGGGATGCTTCTGTTTTTGCTGTTTGAACGATCTCGTCTGCTTGCTTCGAGCTCGTTGTTCTGGATTGTTCAATAATTTCGTAAGCTTCTTTGCGAGCTTGTTGGAGTGCAGCCTTCTGCTCTTCCATTTGCTGCTCAGCCGCTTTACGACTGTTCTCAGCTGTATTCATTTGTTCAAGCACAAGCTGTCTGCGCTTCTCCATTACTTCGAATAATGGGCCAAATGCGTACTTATTGAGTAACCAGTACAAAACACCAAACGCAACCATTGCGATTACTGTAGATTCCCAAACCCATGACATAGATGCCGCTCCTTTCTCACCACAATATTGTCTTAATCATAACGAAGGCGAAGAGGGCTAAGGCCTTCCCCGCCAATTTCAGTTATTAAGCTTGGAAGAAAGCCAAGAAGCCGATAACTACGCCGATGATAGGCACAACTTCGACGATACCTACACCGATGAACATTGTTGTTTGCAATTTACCTTGAAGTTCAGGTTGACGAGCGATACCTTCAACTGTTTTACTAACGATCATACCGTTACCTACACCCGCGCCAACTGCACCCAAACCTACTGCCAAAGCTGCTGCTAATAATTCCATTTTTAAAATCCTCCTCGAAAATTGTTGTTTTTTTGTATAACCAACCTCAATGTTGAATTAAGGCATAAAGCGAAAATTAATGTGCTTCCTCTTCATCGTGAATGGCAGCTTGTGAAATATATACCATCGTAAGAATCGTGAACAAGAAAGCTTGAATACCGCCTACAAAAAGACTGAAGCCCTGCCATGCAACCAGGAACGGCGTACCAATCCAGCCCATCATCAGGATTGTTGCAATCAGTACTTCACCTGCGAAGATGTTAGCGAACAACCGAAGCGCGAGTGTTACTGGCTTAGCGATTGTCTCAATAAGGTTAACTGGGAAGAATACTGGGTAAGGATGGAAATAATGCTTCAAGTAGTGCTTTCTATTCTGTTTCAGACCAAGGAAATGGACCATTACGAATACGATAAGCGCTAACCCTGCCGTTACTGAAATATCAGCAGTTGGCGATTTCCACCAAGCAAGTTCAACATGTCCATGCTTCTCATCCAATAACTCCTGCGTAACACCGATATTTTCATTAACAGTACTAGTTTCGGTTACAATACCGAAAGGCAAACCGAGCAGGTTGGAGATGAAAATGAACATAATCAGCGTCATTCCTAAAGAAACGAACGGTCTGACTCGTTTTGCAGGCATTGTGCTCGAAATAAGGTTTTGAACGAAATCAACGACCCATTCCAAAAAGTTCTGCATCTTCGAAGGGTTGTCCACCGAAAGGTTGCGAACAGCCAGCTTAGCGATCAAGAACGTCACAATGACTGAAACCACAAGTGCTACCAAGGTCGAAATGTCAATATTAAACGGCCCCAGTGGCATCACCGGAAATTCATGCATCTAAAATTTTCACCCCTTTCCGCTAAGATTGTCGTTTATTGTGAATATATGCTGCTACCAAAAGAATAAACGGCATGACCATACAGCCAGCTAACGCGGCCGGCATGCTGAGATCCTCCGGAAAACGATAGGCGATCATGGCAACCAGCAACACTGTTGCGATGCGGTTTCCTAGACCAAGACCTCTCTTGCGTGGCCCAACCCCCGCTGCTCCTAGGGTGACCATTTCTACTCTGCGTCTTAGTAAAAACGCATTCATGGAACTTGCTGCCAATCCCACAAGAAGACCGAGAGACACCGTACGCCAGTCCGGCAAGAAAGCCCATACAATTAGGCATACCGCCATTGCATAAATAAGCGTACGTAATGCTGTCTTCATTATTTTATCCATCGGCGTCCTCCATAACCTTCTTAACAAGCAGAATGGCTGAGAGTAGTCCGACAGCCAGACCGACCAGTATGCCACCGAGCGTCCATCCCTTCGCGTCCCCAAAACGGTTCCCGAGAGAAGAGCCGATCCAATAGCCTAAAAAGATACATACAGCGACTTGCAATCCGAGTGCGCCGACTAGTCCGGCTGCGAGCAGTGGATTGTCCCTTCTGTCCTTTTTATTCATGGTTCATACCCCTGTCAATCCTCATTTATTTTATCCAAGCCACAACATGTTTGTCAATTGAAATCACTGCAAACTTTTGGTGAATTGATCGACCAAAACCCTTGATACATAAGGTGTTGTGCGTCCCGGAAACCGTACAGTACTACTGTATGCTGTACATTCGCCTCTCAGCTCATCACTCCTGTGTAATCTATGAACGTTCTGTGAACGAAACAGGACGATCCTTTAGTCTGCCAAAATGATGCAAGATCGCATCTACAATACGCTCGGAAGCGGTGCCATCCCCATATGGGTTAGCAGCTTGACTCATGCGAGAATACAGCTGAGAATCGGTTAGCAGTGCATGAGCTCTGCTGTACACCAGCTCCTCATTTGTACCTACCAACTCTAGCGTTCCAGCTTCGATGCCCTCTGGACGCTCTGTCGTATCGCGAAGCACAAGAGTCGGCACGCCAAACGATGGAGCCTCTTCTTGCAAACCGCCGGAATCCGTCATGATCATAAAGGCATGCGGGTAAAAATTATGGAACTCGAATACATCAAGCGGTTCTATTAAGCGAATACGCGGGTGATCGCCCAAAATTTCATTCGCAGGCTCCCTTACAGCTGGATTCGGATGGACCGCATACACAACGACTACATCTTCGTGCTCGTCGGCGATTCGTTTCACCGCTCTGAAAATATTGCGATGCGGTTCTCCTAACGCTTCACGACGATGTGCTGTCATGAGAATCATCCGTTTCCCTTTTGCCCAGTCGATGACCGGATGCGAGAAAGACTCATCCACCGTATATTGAAATACATCAGTAGCGGTGTTCCCAGTCACATAAATGGCAGCATCCGACTTGTTCTCTTTGCGTAAATTGTTGGCCGACCATTCTGTCGGAGCAAAATGCACATCTGAGAGCACGCCGGCAAGCTGCCGATTCATTTCTTCCGGATACGGAGAAAGCTTATTCCAAGTACGAAGCCCCGCCTCAACGTGGCCAACTTTTATTTGCTTAAGAAACGCTGCATAGCTTGCTAGAAACGTTGTCTGTGTATCGCCATGAACTAGCACGATATCAGGCTTCGCTTGCGTTAGAACAGGATCAAGCCCTTCCAGCACGCGAACAGTCGTCTCCGTTAATGTTTGACGATCCTTCATCACATTCAAATCGTAATTTGGATGAATTTCAAAAAAATCGAGTACCTGATCAAGCATCTGGCGATGCTGCGCAGTTACACAAACGATCGATTCGATTTCATCCTCTCGCTTCTGGAGCTCGAGTACGAGCGGCGCCATCTTGACTGCCTCCGGACGTGTTCCAAAAATAGTCATTACCTTCAGTTTAGACAAAAGATTCCACTCCTATTATCATTTCATACGACACTGTGCTAATTTGTTCCGAACATGCGGTCTCCAGCATCGCCTAAACCAGGGATGATGTAGCCTCTTTCATCCAGACGCTCATCAAGTGCGGCGATATAAATGTCGACATCAGGATGCGCTTCTTGAACAGCCTTCACGCCCTCCGGAGCAGCAATAAGACACATTAATTTAATTTGATCGCAATTATGATTTTTCAGTGAATTGATCGCTGCGATAGCAGAGCCGCCCGTAGCAAGCATCGGATCGATAACAATAAGCAGACGATTCGGTGCATCTGTAGGCAAATTAATGTAATACTCTTTAGGCTGGAGCGTTTCATGATCTCTCGCTAGACCGATATGCCCTACCTTTGCCGATGGAATCAGCTTCAATATACCGTCAACCATCCCAAGGCCAGCGCGCAAAATAGGCACAAGCCCAAGCATTCTTCCGGATACAACCTTCGAATCCGTCTCGGCTACAGGCGTCTGCACCTTAATCGTATCAAGCGGTATTTCTCTCGTAATTTCGTAAGACATCAATGTTGCAACTTCATCAACCAATTCCCGAAAATCTTTTGTATTCGTTTCTTTATTCCGAATAAAAGTCAGCTTATGCTGAATTAACGGATGGTCGCAAATAATTACTTTGCTCATGGAGCCGTATTCCTCCCGTTTGTTGTTGTTATTGTATAGTAGTCTTCACACAATCCCGTATATTATAGCATTGTAAACAAGCCCTTGCATCTTGAGTTTTGTGTTTTCGCAAATAAAGGCCAGTGATTCCAAAATTAGGAGCCACAGGCCACTGTAAGTATATTCCTTTTAACTGCTGCAGCCTCCGCCGCCGCAGGATGATCCGCCGCCGTCTCCACCGCTTCCGCAGGAGGAATTACCGCCTGATCCGCTATCACCGCCGTCACTTCCACACGAATGGTCATCTCTTCCATCGTCGGATGAGCCGCTGCAAGCATAAGTGGTATCACCGCTTCCATTCGCTTTACGTTCCTCTTCATTTTGAGCTTGATCCATCTGCTGGGCAAAATCATTCGGGTGCGATATAGAATTGTAAATGAGAAGACCTGATAATAGGCCGGTTGCTCCTAAAACAGGATCATACCCATAGCTGCTTGCGGAGCTAGGCTCTTTCCCGTAAGGCGCTTTGCCCTTTCCAGCAGCCAAAAGCTGAGATTTGGCTCTGTCTATCATGTAGTTAGCTGTAGCTTTCAAATCAGAGTGTCTCTCTGTCGTACTCACGTTAAACCATTGCTTGCGCAGCTCTTCTGTACTCCAGCTAGCAAGCTCCTCCAGCCGTTGCTCCGACATTTGCGTTCGGTAAAAGGCTCCCCATATTCTGCCGCTAACCGGCGCCTGCCCAAACAGCTCGCCATAAGCCCAGTCGAACATCGCTCTTTCTCCTGGGAGCGGCTGCGCACCTGGCGCATGAGGTGCATGATGAATCATTGCACCGGAGAATTTCATGCAAAACTGTTCATACTCCCTCGTGAACATAAGCATTTCATGCCATACCGCATCAACCTGCTTGCTATACATAGGAACACTGCGCATGATACCGCACATAAGAAAATATCGCTTCAGATCAAACCAGGTCCAATTCCATTCTTTATCTGATATTTTTGGGAATTCCTTTAATACCCTGTCCTTCACTCGGCTCTCAAAATCGATACCTAGCGCGGACTCCAAGCGTTCCGCCGCGGTTCTCGCAGGGTGCCCGTACGGCACGCCAAGTGCAGTCGGCAGCTCGGCATTTGGCCAAGGTGTAAACGCATTGGTACGGCCAGCATATTCTCTGCCTCTGCCGCCTGATTTAGCTTTGCTGTTTGAACTATTCGATTTTGATAGTGCACTTAATACAACAATAACCAAAACTACAATAATCAATATCGTTACCACTTGATCCATCCTAACCCTCCACGTCGGTTCGTCTTACCCATATATTAACACATCTCCTAATCGCACGGGTCATCAGGATAATGAAGGTCACTATAAATTCGAGGCTCTCTTCTGAATAGAAGCCTTTAAACAGCGTTGTACTGCCCTGTATGCCTGCTTCATGATACGGGAGAGTTTCCCTCTGTTAACCCCGCAATGTCCAGTACAACCGCTCTACGATCCTGCTCCTTGCACTTACACACGGCGAAGCCGCTCTCCTCAAGCTTATATAGTGAACCTTGAAGTCATCATGTAAACTTCTATCCACAATCAGTATAAAAATAATAAATTATTTATTGAAAAAACGTTTAAACGATAAACTATCCACATTTTTGGCATGAGTTATTCACAATTGTCCACATGTTATCAACATTTTTGTGCACAACCTACTAAAAATAAAAAAAGATGAAGCAGGAATCATCCTTGCCCCATCTTTTTTCAAAAACTTATTCACAACTAGCTTTATGCTAGAGAATTGATAATGATTATACTGACGCGTAGTGACAAGCAGCAAAATGCCCTTTTCTCACTTCAAGCAGAGCTGGCTCATCCACCTTGCATTTGTTTGTCGCAATCGGACAACGCGTATGGAACTGGCAGCCTGTAGGCGGATTGATTGGGCTAGGCAAATCGCCAGTCAATACAATACGCTCACGAGTCGCTTCAATTTCCGGGTCTGGAATTGGAATAGCCGAAAGCAGAGCCCTTGTATAAGGGTGAGCAGGGCTCGCATACAACTCGCTGCTCTCTGCAAGCTCAACGATTTTACCAAGATACATAACGGCTACACGATCGCTTATATGCTTAACCATGGACAAATCATGCGCGATAAACAAGTAAGTTAAACCCATCTTGCGCTGTAGATCCATCATCAAGTTAACAACTTGCGCTTGGATAGATACGTCGAGCGCTGAGATCGGCTCATCTGCAATGATGAAGCGCGGATCAACGGCAAGCGCGCGCGCAATACCAATACGCTGTCTTTGACCGCCAGAGAATTCATGAGGATACCTTGTAGCGTGGTCTGGATTAAGACCTACGACATCTAGCAGGTTCTCAACTCTGTGCTTGCGTTCTTTCTTGCTTGCAACAAGCTTGTGAATATCAAGTGCTTCTCCGATGATGTCCATAACCGTCATACGCGGGTTTAATGATGCGTAAGGATCTTGGAATATCATTTGCATATCACGGCGAAGTTCCTTTAGCTTAGGACCCTTCAACTTATAGATATCTTGCCCGTCGAAGTTAACACCGCCGCTAGTTGGTTCATACAGCCGCATAATAGTACGACCAGCTGTTGATTTTCCGCAGCCGGACTCACCAACTACGCCGACCGTTTCTCCTTTTTTGATGGAGAAAGATATATCATTAACAGCGTGGAGCGTCGCTCCTCCGCCTAAATTAAACGATTTACGCAAATTATTAATTTCAATTAATGGCGCACTCATACTGACACCTCCCGATTTGCATAAGGATGTGCTAGCCAGCATGCCGACTCATGATTCTCATTGCCGTCCACTGGGAGCAATTCAGGATCATTGTCCACGCAAACCCGCATGGCTTCATCACAGCGAGCACAGAAGCTGCAGCCAGTCGGCGGCTTAATCAAATCCGGCGGCATACCGTAAATCGGTACCAACGGCTCTTCCTTCTTCTGGTCAAGACGAGGAAGGGAGCGCAGCAAACCTCTTGTATAAGGATGCTTAGGGTTTTTGAAAATCTCCCATTTCGTACCGGTTTCCACAACCTTGCCTGCATACATAACGATAACGCGGTCACACATATCTGCTACAACGCCTAAATCATGCGTAATAAGAATAATAGAAGTGCCAAGCTTTTGCTGCAAGTCCTTCATGACTCGCATAATTTGCGCTTGAATTGTAACGTCTAGCGCCGTTGTTGGCTCATCCGCAATAAGAAGCGATGGATTGCATGCAAGCGCGATAGCAATCATCGCCCGTTGACGCATGCCCCCAGAGAACTGATGCGGATATTGATTAACTCGTGAAGCAGGGTTCGGAATACCTACAAGATCAAGCATCTCAATCGCGCGTGCAGTCGCTTTTGCACCGCTTATTCCTTGATGCTTGATTAGTCCCTCTGTAATTTGACGGCCAATCGTCAGCGTAGGGTTAAGAGAGGTCATTGGATCCTGAAAGATCATCCCCATCTCTTTACCGCGAATGTCCTCCATTTGATTATTGGACATTTTCAAAATTTCTTGGCCTTTAAACATAATCGATCCTTTAGTATCGGCCGGAGGCGATGGAATCAAACGCATGAGCGATTGTGCAGTTACACTTTTGCCGCAACCGGACTCCCCAACGATGGCTACTGCCTCGCCTTTGTTGACGTGAAAATTCACACCGCGAACCGCTTTAACGATACCGCCTCGAACTTTGAAATTAACACGAAGGTCTTTTACTTCAAGTAATTTCTCCATCATTGACCACCTCCTACTTCTTCATTTTCGGATCAAGCGCATCTCTCAGACCATCGCCAAAAATATTAAAGCAAAGCATCGTAATGCTTATAACAGCTGCTGGGAAAATCATTCTCCACGGATACAGTGTCCATGCTTTAATTGCATCATTTATCATCGTACCCAAAGACGCAGCCGGGGATTGAACACCTAGTCCCAAGAAGCTGAGGAATGCCTCTGCGAAGATCGCACTTGGAACAGTAAGCGTCAACGTTACGATAATCGGACCCATTGCGTTAGGAATAAGATGTCTGAATAGAATACGTGGAGTGCTTGCGCCGAGCGCTTGAGCTGCCATAACGTATTCTTGATTTTTGAGCTGCATGATCTGGCCGCGCACAATCCAAGCCATACTGATCCAACCGGTTATACTAAGCGCAAGCACGATCGTGAACATGCTTGGCTCTAATATGACAATCAAAAGAATGATAATAAGCATGCTTGGAATGGAGTATAGAATTTCACAAAAACGGTTCAGTATCTCATCGACACGTCCGCCGAAATAACCCATAATCCCGCCGATAATAACTCCGAGTACCAAGTCAGCTAATGCAGCATATATACCAACCTGCAGAGATATTCCAGCACCCATCCAAGTACGGGTGAAAAGATCCCGTCCGAGATCATCTGTACCAAACCAGTAGGTAGCGTTAGGGCCCAGATTTTTTTCTTTCAAGTGATTCGTTTGAAAATCCTGCTCCGATATCATCGGGCCAAAAATCGCCGTAAGGGAGACGATAAGCAAAACTATTAAGCTGAACATGGCTATTTTGTTGGAACGCAAACGCAGCCAAGCATCTTTCCATGCTGAGATGCTCTCACGAACAACTACTTCCGTGTGCTTCTCATCTTTGTTCAGCTTTGCGAATTGATCCGGCGTAAAGGTCTTATCCTTCATCCTTTTCCGCCTCCTCTTGTTAGCTTGATACGCGGATCGACAAAGCCATAAGCAACGTCAGTCAAGAACCGCGCAACCATCAGGATAATTCCATAAAATAAAGTAAGCCCCATTATGAGCGTATAGTCGCGGTTAGTAATACTTTGTACAAAATATTTCCCAATTCCACCTATACCAAAAATTTGTTCGACAACGACAGAACCGGTAATAATGTTAGCGGTCATCGGTCCGATATAAGTTACTACTGGTAAAATAGCATTGCGTAGAGCATGACGAACCAAGATAATGCGGCCGCTGAGACCTTTAGCACGAGCGGTCTTAATATAATCAGCGGATAGTACTTCTAGCATTGTTGAGCGCGTCAGACGCGCGATAAATGCAGCCGGAAGAAACGAAAGTGCAAGAACAGGCATAATAAAATCTGTAGGATCGTTAAGTCCCGATACATTGAGCCAACGCAGCTTGCTGCCTAGGACGAACTGTAAAATTGATGCTGCCAAAAAGTTGGGAATCGATACCCCAAGCACTGCAATAACAATCGTAAAGCTATCCAAAAATTTACGATGATTAAGAGCCGCAATGATGCCCAGAATCAAACCTAATGCTAGCGACACAATAACGGCAAAAAGACCGATTTGCGCAGAGTAAATAAAGCTTTCTTTAATAATACGAGTAACGGACATATATTGCTGCTTCATTGACATCCCTAAGTCGCCATGAAGCAAATTGTTCAAATACATCAAGTATTGTTTCCATACCGGCTGATCAAGGCCGTACATTTGCAAGAGGTGCTCCCTTATTTTCTCGGGAATAGCCTTCTCCCTAATGAAGGGATCGCCCGGGATAATTTTCATAAGAAAGAACGTAGCGGACGCAAGAACAAACAACGAGACAAACATGGACAGAAACTTCTTGGATACATATTTTATCAACGCAATGGACACCTCCTTACAGAATATAAACAAGAAGTAATGCTAAAAAGTGATAAAGCCTGAATCTGTCAACAAGAAAGGGATATATGCGGACACCCCGCATATATCCCTAGCTTCAGGTGCTGGAAGGACGACTATTTCGCTTCGTAGAAACCTCTTGTGTAGTCGATGTCCCCTTTGTAGTCCAAGAAGATGTTCTTGAATCCAGGTTTAAGCATGTAAACGTTGCTGTAGTAGTAAATTGGCATAATCGGCATGTATTCCATAAGAATTTTTTCTGCCTCAGTCATAGCCGCAATACGTTCAGCTTGATCTCCGCTTGCATTCGCTTTTTTGATCAAAGCGTCGTATTCAGGTGAAGCAAAACCTGTATTATTTTGACCGCCGCCAGTTACGAACATATCCAAGTAAGTCATTGGATCGTTGTAGTCAGCTCCCCAACCTGCGCGAGCGATTTGATAGTTCATTGCAGTACGGTTTTTCAATAGAACAGCAAACTCTTGGTTTTCGATACCAACTTCGATACCAAGGTTTTGACGCCACATTTCAACGATTGCTTCAGCAATTTTCTTGTGGCCGTCGCTTGTGTTGAACGTCAATGTTACTTTAGGGAACTTAGCAAGCTTAAGCTCAGCTAGACCTTCAGCAAGCAATGTTTTTGCTTCGTCAACATTTTCAGTGAAGAAATCATCTTTCACTTCGTTACGGTAATCTTCTTTCAAACCGATGATGCCTGGTGGTACAAAACCAAACGAAGGAACTTCGCCAGCCATTGTTACGCTCTCAACGATTGCTTGACGATCAATCGCCATTGCAAGTGCTTTACGTACTTTTACGTTGTTGAAAGGAACTTCTTCTGTGTTGAATTGGTAGTAGTACGAGCTTGCGATACCTTTAGTAACGATCTCGTCTTTTTTCGATTCTTTTAGAACCGGAATTTGCTCAGCTGGGATTTCACCAGTTGGTTTACCAGTGTAATCAAGTTTGCCTGTCTCGTAGTTAGCAAGTTCAGTTGCAGATTCAGCGATCATTGTGAAGTCAACGCCTGCAAATTTCACTTGTGCTTTATCGTAGTAGTTTTCGTTAGGAACAAGCTTAATGGAAGTATTGTGCTGCCATTCGCTCATTTTAAAAGGACCGTTACCGATGATTGTTTTAGCATCAGCTGCCCAAGCCTCGTTGTCCTTCACAGAAGGATGAACAGGGTTGTAAACATAGAATGATGTAAGGCTCAAGAAGTATGGTGTAGGTGAAACGAGCTTAACTTCAAGCGTTTGAGCATCAAGAGCTTTGATACCCACAGCATCCGTGTTTGTCGTTTTGCCTTCGTTATAATCTTGTGCGCCAACGATGTAGTAGAATTGGTACGCGTAAGTTGAACCTACAGCTGGATCAAGTGCGCGTTTCCAAGAGAATTCGAAGTCATTTGCAGTAACAGGGTCGCCGTTACTCCATTTTGCGTCTTTGCGGATTTTAAATGTGTAGGTTTTGCCGTCTTCTGATTTTACCCAGCTTTCAGCAGTTGCAGGAATGGATTCACCATTCTCGTTTTTACGAGTTAGACCCTCGTAGATACCAGTTGCAAGTGTACCTGATACGTTGTCTTCCATAAGTGCCGGGTCAAGTGTCGAAGGCTCAGAGTGAATGTTCATTCTGAAAACTTTCGCTTCGGATGCTCCTCCATTTGTAGCGCCGTTTGTTGCGCCGTTCGTAGCACCGTTGTTGCCTGTTTCTTCTTTAGGCGTACAACCAACAGCGACAATAGCAAGAATGAGTAAAGCAGCAATAAATGATAAAGCAGACTTTCTTGTTCTCATTGTAATCCTCCCGTTTTTTTTCTGCTCAGTTCAACATGGCAAAATCGTCCAACTTACTCGCTTTGTACACAAACGTTTGCATCTTCTTCTAGCTTGTCCAATGCAAATATACGTATCCTTTTGAGCAATGCTAAACATTTTCCCCACTTAAACAATGAGTTTAAATATAATAATAAATTTCACTATACAACCATGTTAATTATTTATCAAGAATATGTAAGCTGTAAATTTTTGTTTATAATTACTTTTATACACTGTTCTTTAACACATTAACGCGTTTATTCAATTAATTATTCTGTTGCGTTAATGCTGTACAGCGTTTATTCAGTTAATTATTTTAATAATATTTCAGTTTAATATTTTTACAGTCATTTATTTACAAAAATAGCACTAATACTTAAAAATACAGATTAAATTGAAAATCCTTTATATTTCCATATTGTTTTAAATTACATATATATTCCACAAATATATAACGTATTTTTTCGGTGTTTATACTATAACATAAATAATAACGACCATTATATTTAATTATTATTTTTCGCTTGTGCAAAATGAACGTTTTTTCATTTCAACATTGACGTTTGCTCATTTATTCCACGCAGCTTCTAATTGTATTATTTTTTTAGATATATTATTTATGCACGGCATATAATCAAAAAAAGACCTATTCATGCATATGCACAAATAGGTCTTTTTTTAATTAATAATATATTTATGATTAGTAAGTCATGCCAGGGTAAAGCGGGAATTGTGCAGTAAGATCACGAACCATGCCGCGCGCTTTGGAGAGCACCTCTTGATCTTGAGGGCTGTTAAGCACAAGTGCAATAACCTCAGCAATAACCTTCATTGCGTTCTCTTCCATGCCGCGAGCTGTCGCTGCAGGTGTACCAATACGAATACCGGATGTTACAAACGGGCTTGTTGGATCAAACGGAATGGCATTTTTGTTAACCGTAATGCCTACTTCATCAAGCACATGTTCTGCTACTTTTCCTGTAATGTTCAGATTGCGTGTGTCGAGCAGCATCAAGTGATTGTCTGTTCCGCCAGATACGATATTAAAGCCTTTTGCAACAAGCTCTTCCGAAAGAACTTTAGCGTTCTTAACAACTTGGGTTGCGTATTGCTTGAATTCAGGTTGAAGCGCCTCGCCGAAAGCTACTGCTTTAGCAGCGATAATGTGCATCAAAGGACCGCCTTGCGAGCCTGGGAAAACTGCTTTATCAATCGCAGCAGCCCAAGGTTGACGACAAAGGATCATACCGCCGCGAGGTCCGCGAAGGGTTTTGTGGGTTGTAGTTGTTACAAAATGCGCATGAGGCACCGGGCTCGGGTGAAGGCCTGCAGCAACCAAACCAGCGATGTGAGCCATATCAACCATAAACAATGCGCCTACATCATTAGCAATTTTGCCAAGCTTCTCGAAATCGATTGTGCGCGGATATGCACTAGCGCCTGCAACGATCAAACGAGGACGGTGCTTGAAAGCAAGCTTGCGAACTTCTTCATAATCAATAGTGAAGGAATCTTCTTGTACACCATATGCAACAAAGTTATAAAGCAATCCAGATGCATTAACAGGGCTGCCGTGTGTCAAATGTCCGCCATGTGCTAGATTCATACCAAGCACAGTGTCGCCAGGCTGCAAAGCTGCAAGGTAAACAGCCATGTTCGCTTGTGCGCCGGAGTGTGGTTGCACGTTCGCATGCTCAGCGCCAAAAAGCTCTTTCGCACGGTTGCGGGCAATATCCTCAACGATGTCAACATGCTCACAACCGCCATAGAAACGTTTGCTTGGGTAACCTTCTGCATATTTGTTCGTCAAAACGCTTCCCATAGCTTCCAAAACCGCTTCGCTAACGATGTTCTCGGATGCGATAAGCTCGATATTGTCACGTTGACGAGTAAGTTCTAGTCCTAGAGCTTTCAATACTTCTGGGTCTTGTTTGCGCAAATTTTCCATGATTAAATTCCTCCTCAAATTAGATACCCTTTATCAAGCAAAAACGTCTTCGGTGTCCTTTAGACGCTGAAAATCAAAAAATTATCGCTATAAATCAACTATTCGCAAGTTCCAGCAGATTGCTCTGCCGTTAGATTCTCGCTAAGCTCGTATACCGCTCGGGAGCCGCCTATTAACTTTGGCCTTGTGATAGCCATCGTGACATGCGCTCCTCCAATTTCACGAATCGTCGGACGAACGGGAACAGCCACCCGCTTCAAATGCATACCGATAAACGTATCACCAATATCGATGCCCGCATGCGCCTGCACCGTTTCCACCAAACAAGGTTCCTTCAGCTGACGATAGGCATAAGCTGCCATGGAGCCGCCCGCTTTAGGCACTGGCACTGCACCTACAATATCAAGCCCCAATCGTTCTGCAGAAGCTTGATCAATGACAAGCGCGCGATTCAGATGCTCACAGCATTGATAAACGGGAATAAAGCCAACTTCGCTGCGAACCGCTTCAACGCCTGCGTAAATTTGTGCAGCCGTTTCAATGGTGCCCGAAGTCCCGATGCGATGACCAAGCACCTCACTAGTACTTACACCGATTACTAGCAGCTGACTCATGCCAAGCTTGCCTGCCGCTGCCAGTTCCCGAACAATTTGCTCAACCTGTTCTGCAATGCTTCCAAGCTGTACGTTTTCGTCTACGTTCATTGCGAATGCCCCCTAATTAGGACTGGCTGATGTACTGTTCTTCAATTTGTTTCACTTTACTAACACGACCGACATGGCGTTCTCCATTTGAGAACGGCGTTTCAAGCCATATGCGAATAATTTCGAGTGCCACTCCAGGACCGATTACTCGTTCCCCAAGCGCCAAAACATTAGTATCATTATGCTCCCGAGTGGCTTTGGCTGAGAACATATCATTCACAAGCGCACAGCGGATGCCGCGTACTTTATTAGCCGCAATCGACATGCCGATACCTGTTCCACAAATGAGTATACCGCGCTCTGCTTTGCCGCTCGTAACAAGGTCGCATACGGGCAATGCATAGTCCGGATAATCGACGGATTGGTCACAGTTGCAGCCAAGATCTTCAATTTCATGACCAAGCGATCGAAGAAACGGTACAACTTCGTCCTTCAAACGATAACCTGCATGGTCAGCACCAATAGCAATTTTCAACGCAAAAGACCTCCTTAGAAATGAAACATCACAGTGCTAGTATACCTATTTTTGCCCAAAAAGACGAAAAAAGAGCATGACATGCTTATTAGCATGCTGCTCTTTGCCCAGGCGACCGGCCGTATATTCCGATGCTCCACCGTGGTTACCCACTTCCGTCGCCAGTTACATCGGAAACCGTATATTGTCATTTTATTATATCTTATACAGCTGCAAAAATCAATCGAACGGGAACAAAAATGACTTCCGCAACCCTGAACACTTATCTTTTGGCCAGCTTGTCCAGCAGCTTGACGAGCGCGTCCTCTATTTCGTTAGCACTGCTGCTGTATATAGCAAGCGAGCCTCCGAAAGGATCAACGATGTCAAAGCTCGGTATGCGACGCTCCAGCTCAAGCAATCGTCTTCTCTCGCCAGTCGTCAGCTGTTGGCCAAGCGCCTGCTTCATATGAAGCTCTGTATAAAGCTGCTCCAGCTCCTCAATATCGGCGAGCACTTGTGCGTCTTGATTTGCATATTCCTTTAACGTATAGATTTTGTCGACCGCTTCGGGATGCCATTGCAGCAAACCGCGCTTATGATTAACCGTCATTGTCAAAATAATATCAGCCCAACCAACCGCTTCGCTCGTCAGCGCCAGCGACGTGCTCTTATGCTCGATGTCCCGCTGCCTAAGGGTCTCCACAGCATGAGCTGACACGGGCAGTCCATCAATAGTAGATATGCCTGCGGAGCGAACGGCTACGGTGATCCCTCTCAATGCAGCCATTCGGCGAAGCATAGCCTCTGCCATCGGTGAGCGGCATGTATTGCCTGTACATACAAATAAAATACGTTTCACACTGCCAACTCCTTTTTGCACGTTATTCCAAGCTGTTCAACGATTAAGCGAAAACACCTGCAGCATTCCTTAGATGCTAAAGCAGCTTTGGCTTGAAATTTAAAATAAGACTGAAATTTTGTTCCGCTTTCTTACTTGTATTCTAAAAGATAAACAAGATGCCGAACACGAACAAAATTCCTCCGCCTATGGCCTCGCCATATTCGCCAAGCTGACCGCTGACTTTACGCCCCAGCATTAAACCACATATCGACATCAGCCCGCCGAGCAGACCGATAAGTAAAACCGTCATCAACATGTTTGCAGCGAACATCCCAAGCGTAATGCCTACTGAGAACGAGTCGATACTGACGCTAAGCGAAAGCACGAGCAAGCCCCAAAAAGATTTATGGTCAAAAGATTGAACCGCCTCGCCGCGCAGCGAGCTATAAATCATATGTCCGCCGAGCAGCACTAGCAAAATGCCTGCCGCAGTCGTGGCTACATCTCCAAGCAAGGAGCCGACGTATTGACCTGTAAAAATACCTGCCAGCGGCATGATCATATGAAACAATGCAGTTACAATGCCAAGCTTCAAAACATCTCGCAGCCTTATGCCTTTGAGCCCTATTCCGAGTCCCAGAGAAAATGCGTCTAGACTGAGTGCCACCGCAATAAAAAGCAGCGTCAAAAACTGTCCAGCTTGTAATTGTGCTTCAATCACAGCCTATCTCCCCCATGTCCGCTTGTAGTCTTTACCAAACATATGCGGACATGAGGACAAACATACTAGTGCGGTTTCAAGCTAATTTTGTTTCAAAAATGATCGTTCCCCTTACAGTGCTTTCTATACACGAATAATTCGGTTTCCAGCCGCTTTGGCTAACCGATTCATAAGCGCTGCGCCGATCCCATGCTCCGTGCAGCCCTCTGCCCAAATACGCTGAGCGCCTGCCCCGTCAAAATCTCGCAATGCCGCATAAAGCTGGTGCGCTGCTGTGCCAAGCTCCGCCTCGCTGCCTAATGAGAAAACATGATCTGCATCGTAGCGATTCAATCTCTCTTCGAAAGCAAGTACGCCAGTTACCTCGCCGCGCTTCTTTGCAGCTTCTACTTGATCTCGAATGTACGCTGACACAGCTTCAAATTGGCCTTGCACAAGCTCAAGCTCCCCTTGTGGCGCATAATGAGTATATTTCATGCCTGGCGATCGCGGAGCCGACTCCGGTTCATCTACCGAGGCACTATCAACCAACGCATGGGGTGCCGCTTCTTGAAGCGCTTCGCGCGTAATGCCGCCTGGCCGTAAAATTCGAATGCCATGCTCGCCAGCAAGCTCAATTACAGTAGATTCCAGGCCGACGCCTGTTGCACCGTCATCAACAAGACCATCGATCCGCCCATCCAAATCCTCCAGCACATGCTCAGCAAGTGTTGGGCTTGGCCTTCCAGAACGATTGGCGCTTGGTGCAGCAATTGGACAATCTGCGATCTCAAGCAGCGCAAGCGCTGTTCTATGATCCGGTATTCGAATACCAACGGTAGACAGTCCTGCCGTTACGAGCGGCGATAACGCATCCTCGCGAACGGGCAGTACAATGGTAAGTGGTCCTGGCCAAAACTGTTCCATCAACGATGAAGCCAGCTCCGAATACGGCAGCACCAGCTCATCTAACTGCTTGCGACCCGCAATATGCACAATAAGAGGGTTGTCCGATGGACGTCCCTTTGCGGTGAATATCCGCTCAACCGCCGCCGAGCTGCGAGCATCCGCGCCAAGCCCATAAACCGTCTCCGTAGGGAAAGCAATAATACCGCCTTCTCTTAATTGGCTGGCAGCCTCCGATAATTGTTCCCGCAGCTGAGAATCATGAGCCTGTTTTACGCGCCATACATTTGTTTTAGTCATCTCTATCCTTCAATCCTTGCTCTTAATTGAAATTGTTCATTCATTCGTTATTATAGCATAAGCACCCGCAAACAAGCAGAAACGACAACTGCACCTTTACATTCAAAGGTGCAGCTGTCGTTTCTTATGAAAACAGTGATTTAATCCAATTGATAAAAGATTCAATCATTTCCCAAATAAAAAATTTTGCTTCCGGCGCTTCGCCTTGGGAAGGAGTATCTGCTGGAGCTGCTGCTAATGAAGCTGTCTTAGCCGCTGCACTATTCGATTTCACAACTGATGCTTGCTCTGTCTCTGTTCCAGCTGCTGCTGATGCTTCACCGCTTACAGCATCGATAAAACATAACGGCGGGAACAATACACACCACCAATTTTGTCCGCCGCCTTCGCCAAGTGTAATACGAAGGGCTTCATAGTCGCCAGCAGGGTAAACTTGATTGCCGTACATTTTTGTCGGGAACGGTACCATTCCAAGCTCTGCGGATGAGCCATATTCAAAGCCGCGGCTCTTTAGCACTTCTGCTGTAATGCGTTCAATTTCAGGCATATTAGCGAGAATCGTCTGACGTGCTTCCTCAATCGTCTGAGGTCCCGTCACCCAGCTATTCATCGCTTTAACGATTTCATCCCGGACAAGACGTTTCACGACTTGATCAGCAGGATTATCGGAATTGGCTAAAATACGAAGGCGAATGGCTTCCTGTGGGATCTCTCCGCCTGCAACCGCAGCATCCATTTGCTGAGCTTCCCAGCTCATAATTAAAATGATAAGTGCAAAAATAATAAAACCATATGATTTGCGATAAACAAATTTATTAGCCTTACCCGAATTAGAATGAGCGGATTTAGAAATATTGGAATAGGAATGAATAGAATAATGGCTGGACATATAACACAAGCTCCTCTCGTCGCACCCGTCAGTGCGTCTGCTTGCGTTCCGGAACGTATCTATCCGTCATTATGTCCGCTTTGCTTAATATATAAACCTATCAATCTATCTATTTTTTATCTTATCGCAGACGCTCTTCTAGCAGGCTATACTATTTTCAATAAATGAGAAGGATGGATGAAGAATGGATTTCCAAAAAACTTATGCAGCGTATCGACCGCTGCTCCATTCCATTGCTTATCGGATGCTTGGCACATTCAGCGAGGCCGAGGAATTGGTCCAGGATGTGTTTGCAGACTACAGCCTTTTGGACCCTAGTGAAATTAAAAATGAGAAGGCCTATCTCGTTCGAATGCTCACTAACCGCTCGATCAATCTCAGCCAATCCGCGCGCAAAAGAAAAGAAGTATATGTTGGACAGTGGCTGCCCGAACCAGACGTCAGCACCGTTGAGCTGGATCCTGCTGAAATTTATGCGGAGCATGAAGAGATTTCCTACGCGCTGCTTGTCATGCTTGAGCAGCTAACAGCAGTTGAGCGGGCTGTGTTTATTTTAAGAGAATCACTTCAATACGACTATGAGGATATCGCTGCATGCTTACATAAAACGACAGCAAACTGTCGTAAAATATACAGCCGAGCCAAAGAGAAGCTTCAGGAAGATAGATCGATGCTACCCATGAACACGGATAAAGCCGAGCCCCTCGCTGTTGCCTTCATGGAAGCAGCTTCTTCTGGAAATTTCGAGAAATTGATTTCTCTTTTATCCGAAGAAGCGATTCTTGTCTCCGATGGAGGAGGCAAGGTACGTGCAGCTATTTTCGCTATTATTAGCAGAGAAAGAGTCATCGCCTTTTTGAAGGGTGTTATTCCGAAGACCTTCTTGGGAGATGGCCATCAATTCGCTGACGTGAACGGACAAGCTGGCGTCATCGTTAACCAAGCCGGTATGCCTAGAAGTGTTATCAGCTTTCGGCTCGATGAGGAAGGGCAGAAGGTTGAGCGGATTTATGTCATGTTGAACCCTGATAAGCTGAAGCATGTTCGGATCGAATGACCATTTGAAAATTTACGATCCGCCAATCGTGAACACCGGATGACTAAACAAAGACGACTAGACAAGGACGACTAAATAAAAAATTTTTTAATCTTCTGTCACATCCGATAACTGTGTTTTGTCTTAGAGGATGAAAGCAAATAATTAGAACATAGAGGAGAATGAGGAACATGACAGAAAGAGTCCAAATAGCTAAAGAAATACCTGCTGCATATCAGGCAATGAGCGGAATGGAAAAATACCTAGGCACTACGAGCATCGACAAGCAGCTGCTAGAATTGATTAAAATTCGCGCATCGCAAATAAATGGCTGTGCATTCTGCATTAATATGCACACGAAAGACGCTAGAAGCTTAGGCGAGACTGAGCAGCGGATTTATGCATTGAGCGCTTGGCGCGATACGCCTTACTTTACGAAGGAGGAGCGAGCGGTACTCGCTTTGACGGAGGCTGTCACTGTCATTACGAAGGAACATGTGCCTGATGCGGTATATGAAGAAGTTGCCCGGTATTTCGAGAGCAAACAAGTCGGCGAGATTATTATGGCTATTATTACGATCAACGGGTGGAACCGTCTTGCGATAAGCACCGGTATGATGCCGGAATAAAAACTAAAATATAGTGTTATTTTCATTAAAGGAACCCTTTTCGAGAAAATAGAGCTAGAATGTAGGCTTATTGTTTGCTCATCACCCGCAAAAAGGGGCTAATTGATGTGGTACAGCAAAAATAAAACTAAAATATAGGCTTATTTTCGTCAAAGTAGCCCTTTCCGTGAAAATAGAGCTAGAATGTAGGCTTATGTTAGCTCATCACTCTCAAAAAGGCGCTAATTGATGTGGTACAGCAAAAATAAAACTAAAATATAGTCTTATTTTCGTCAAAGTAATCATTTTCTCGAAAATAGAGCCAGAATGTAGGCTTATGTTTGCGCAACGCCCATAAAAACGCGCTAAATGGTACGTTCGAGTGAAAATAAATCTATGAAATAGATTTATTTTGCTGAGCCCAGTCAGGCTGCTGCTTGAAAATGGCTGCTTGAAATGAAATAGAGGCTTTCCCGAAGTAGATAATTCTACTTTTGGGGAAGCCTCTTTTGCTGCAAGCGAAGCTAACTCCTCGTTGCAATGACATGGCGCTCGATTCCAGCGTAGTCACTGATGATTCGAATGTCGTCCCATTGCGACATTTCGCGCATCATGTCGGCAACGATGCGAGGCTGGCCCATGCCGAGCTCGAATGCGACGATGCGAGGCATCTGCGCGAGCAGCGGAAGCTGCTCCAGCATGCGCCGGTACGGGATCAACCCGTCCGGCCCGCCTTCCAGCGCGAGATGCGGCTCATAGTCGCGAACTTCGCGCTGCAGCTCTAACATATCCGCCGCCGGTATATACGGCGGATTGGATACAAGCACGTCGATGCGAAGCTCGCCGTGCTGCAGTTCACCCTGCTCATGCCCATGTACAAATGGCATGAGCAGGTCGCCCTGCACGAATGTCAACCGATCCGCCGCTTCATGGCGGATCGCGTTCGTGCGGGCGACTGCCAGCGCGTCCGGCGATAGATCGGACGCGCATACGCGCCATGCGTGACGCTGCGAAGCTAGCGTCACGGCGATGGCGCCGCTGCCTGTGCCGACGTCGACAATGGTCGGCGGCTGCATATCCCCTGCAATCAACGCAGGGGGCCAAATAAGATCAGCTGCCTCAAGCACAGCCTCGACGAGCAGCTCTGTTTCCGGACGCGGAATGAGCACGGCAGGCGAGACTGTAAATGGCCGCCCATAAAACCATTGCTCACCAATAATATATTGAACAGGCTCCCCAGCAGCCTTACGACGTATGAGGCCTTCCCATTCTGCTAACCGCTCTGCAGGAAAAAACTCACTGCCATCACGCAGCAATGCCGCTCGATCCATATTCAGCAAATGCATGAGCAGAAGCTCTGCATTGTTGCGCGGCTCTTCCACCGCTTCCGATTGCAAAATCGCTGTCGCTTGCATGCCTGCTTGCCGCAATGTTAATGGCGCAACAAACCATTGCTCCTCCGAATGCTTGCTCATCCCTGTATCGCCCTTCCCACTTTAAAGTAACTTCCTTCTCCATCATGCAGCAACTATAGCCACTCTTTTGCCATTACTGCCTCACAGCTAGCAGCACATACGACAATAATTTGCTTCCATGTCCGATCTATTTATGTGCTCCACACAACCACATGCTTTGCCTTTGCCACGCCTTCGCTTCCCCAAACCGAACAAAACGCCAGACCGCTGATTGCTTATTGTAAGCAACCAGCGACCCAGCGCAAATTTGTTAAGCCATTTCACGTTCCATAAGATCAGCTTGCTCTGCAATCGTCAGGGAGGAAATAACCTCTGTCAAATCGCCGTTCATCACTGAATCCAGCTTATGAAGCGTTAATCCGATACGGTGATCCGTTACACGGCTTTGCGGGAAATTGTATGTGCGAATACGTTCGCTGCGATCTCCCGTTCCAACCTTGCTCTTACGCTCGCCCGCATACTTTGCTTCTTCCTCTTGACGGCGAACATCAGAGATACGTGCACGAAGCACGGCAAGTGCCTTCGCTTTGTTCTCATTCTGTGATTTGCCATCTTGGCAAGTCGCCATAATGCCGGTTGGAACGTGCAATACACGTACCGCGGATTTCGTCGTATTAACGGATTGACCGCCCGCTCCACTGGAGCAGAACGTATCCACGCGAATATCCTTGTCGAAAATTTCAATCTCCACATCTTCAACCTCAGGCATAACAGCTACCGTAGATGTTGATGTATGAATACGGCCGCCTGATTCCGTTACTGGAATCCGTTGTACGCGATGAGCGCCGCTTTCGAATTTCATCTTGCTGTACGCGCCTTTGCCCGTAATCATAAAGATTACCTCTTTAAATCCGCCAACGTCGTTCTCGCTGAAATCCATTAGCTCTACACGCCAGCCTTGTGCATCAGCAAACTTTGTATACATACGATATAACTCATATGCGAACAATGCTGCTTCGTCTCCACCAGCCGCACCACGAATTTCGACAATAACGTTCTTGTCATCATTAGGGTCCTTCGGCAATAGAACGATACGAATTTGCTCATCAAGCTCAGCTTGGCGTTTGCTCAATTCGTCGATTTCCATTTTAACCATTTCACGCATTTCGTCATCGAGTTTCTCAGCTTGCATCAGCTTAGCGTCGTCCAGCTGCTCGGTAACTTGTTTATATTCCGTAAAGGCATCATATGCCTCTTGTAAATCCGACTGCTCCTTGGAAAGCTCTCTAAGCCGCTTGGGATCACTGGATACATCTGGATCACACAATAGCTCACTCAGCTTCTCATACCGGTCTGCGAGTGCTTGTAAACGGTCAAACACGATCATTCACCTCTGTTTATTCCATTAGGATAATGTTCATTATACCATATCATCGAGTTTCTATCGACTGCTGGTTTCGATTTACAGCCAGCTAATCATGCCCATTTTTACGAACCGCCTCAATCTTCATATGCCAGGCAACCGCCATTGGTTACTGAGCATCCAGCAAGATCCTGATTGCAACAAAACCCTGTAAGCGCAAAGCTGCACTTACAGGGCTCTATTATTCCCCTAATATTTACACGTTAAAACGGAAATGGATAACATCGCCGTCACGAACGACATATTCTTTGCCCTCAAGACGAACTTGCCCCTTCTCACGAGCCGCTACCATCGAACCCGCAGCTGCAAGATCTGTAAAGGAAACAACCTCAGCACGAATGAATCCACGTTCGAAATCGGTATGAATAACTCCAGCCGCCTGCGGCGCTTTTGTTCCACTGCGAATCGTCCATGCGCGAACCTCTTGTACACCTGCTGTGAAGTAAGTGTATAGGCCAAGCAGTTTGTAAGCCGCACTGATCAAACGGTTCAAGCCCGACTCCGACATGCCAAGCTCCTCAAGGAACATTTCTTTGTCTTCGCCTTCAAGCTCAGCAATCTCAGCTTCAACCTTCGCGCTGATTGGTACAACTTCAGCACCTTCAGCAGCTGCGAATTCGCGTACTTTTTGTACGTACTCATTGCCGTCTGAATTTGAAACCTCGTCTTCGCTCACGTTAGCGGCATACAAAACCGTCTTCATTGTCAGCAAATGCAAATCACGAACAAGCAGTTTCTCATCATCGCTCAGCTCTAGGCTGCGAGCAGGCTTATCGTTGTACAACGCTTCCTTGATGCGTTCAAGCACTTCGATTTCTTGAGCAACTTTTTTGTCTCCGCCCTTAAGGTTTTTACGGGAGCGTTCAATCTTTTTATCAACCGAATCAATATCCGCCAAAATAAGCTCCAAATTAATCGTTTGAATATCGCTAATTGGATCTACCTTGCCAGATACATGCGTAATGTTGTCATCTTGGAAGCAGCGAACCACATGAACAATGGCGTCTACCTCGCGGATATGCGCCAAAAACTTATTGCCCAATCCTTCACCTTTGCTCGCGCCAGCAACCAAGCCGGCAATATCGACAAACTCAAACGCTGTAGGCACGATGCTTTTAGGAACAACGAGCTCAACCAGCTTGTCCAAACGCTCATCCGGTACTTCAACAACACCAACGTTAGGATCTATTGTACAAAAAGGATAATTGGCAGATTCTGCTCCTGCTTGCGTAATTGCGTTAAACAATGTTGATTTGCCGACGTTGGGCAAACCTACTATTCCTGCTTTCAATGCCATGCTATAAGACACCCCTATTTTCCCGAAAGTAAACAACTCCAGCTATTATACCCCAGCGTCACCTACTTTGAAAGTGCCATCCGTTAAGCCTAAACGGCATTTGATGGCTTCCTTGGCAAATGAAGACGGTTTTCTGATCGATAAAAGCATTGTATGTTGTGAAAACCTATAAAACCCTGATTTGAACAGACGTTTGTTTTTAACCCGTTTTATACCCCTAAACGGTATCTTATTTGTGCCTCGCCGCAAGATAGTCACTGCTGAGAATGATAAGCCGCGCTTCGGAAATACTATGTTGGCGCTGGCTTAAGCTGTGCACGCAAGCACCTAAAATTTGAGGAGGCAAGTTAATGGAAAATCAGACTCATAATGGCAATTACAAAGGAACGACGAATATGAAAGCCAAAAATCAAGATATGGCATTCGTAAACGATACCATTGAGGATACAAAATCTGTAACAAATTTTACCTCGAAAAAGAAGAAAACGGATTAAAGGATAATTTCCGAGCCCTTATCTATAAAAAACCTGGATCTACAAGCGTATCATCCACTTGTAGAATCCAGGTTTCTTGTATGAAGAATACATTACATCCGAAGCGGCGCTTCTTGCAGCTCTGCGCGCGATTGAAGGTAACGGAAAAACGCTACCGATGCTTCGCCTCGCGTCACTTGTTTCTTAGGCAAAAACTTGCCATCGGATAGGCTCATAATTTTGAGACCTACAACAATGGCTGCCTGCCCCTTATTCTGGATCTGATCCGAGTCTTTAAACGAGGCTTTAAAAATATGATCATAATTCGCAAGCGCATTATAACCAAGTGCTCGCACGATAAGCTCAGCCATCTCATCACGGGATACTTTACCGTTAGGGTTAAAGGAGCCATCCCCAACATCTATCAAATTTTGTTCCAATGCACTTTCAACATATACGAAATAGCTGGAATCCGCAGCTACATCGTTAAATGAGCCTTCACCTTTCAGCTGTTTACTAGAGGACATGGCGAGCGGCGATACTCCGCTGCTGCGCGCTAGCACCAGCATTTTAATCAACTCTCCGCGTGTAACGGCCTCATTAGGACGTACAAGACCATCTTTCACATCAAGCGCTTTGTATGCAACCATTAGTTCAAGCTGACGCTGTGCAAAATGTCCATCAATATCCTTAGCCTTTGGTTTCTCGAGCTGTGTGACATCACCTGTTTCCCGATTTCGCCAGCCGCCTGTCTCCGCATCGAGGAACACCGACTCATCCATTAGCTTAGGCACTAATTGATAAACTAGTTCTGCTTCTGTCTTTCTATCCACTTCGTCGCCTCTTATTTCTCCTGAAGCAATCATCAACTTATATTTTTCAATTGGAATAGGCTGCCCGTTCCATGCGAAGCTTTGCACAAGCCGATACGTAAGCTGTGTTCGGTAATAATTCAGCCAGTTGTCAACTGCCTGCTCCTTCTTAATCAAGGCAGGAGCCTCAGCTGGATATTCAAAGTTTGACAAATTAGCATCGTAATTTACAACTTCCCCAGTGCTTGAATGAATCGACAAGTTAATGTTGTCATACTCAACCACTGCGCCATGGATTTTGTGTACAAAATTGAAATAGTATTGACTAGGTTGCCCTGCGACAATCCCCTCATATTGCTTCGGATCAGGTTTGACCAAATATAGCTCATCCGTCAGCCATGGCAGACGTTTCTTAATCGCTTCTACCGCTGCTGTTGACGCTTGCTCTAGCGTCACCTTTGTCCCGCCTGATTGACTTTGTTCGTTATACATATACGTATTGAAATGGCGAACCTCTCCAGTGCGACCGTTAACGGAAGCTGAAGCTGAGCCCACTTCCTTGCCATCCTTTTTCACTGTCCAATTCAGCTGCCAATAGGCTTCGGTTTCACCCGTGCTCTCATTGCTATTTTCACTGTAGTTGGAACCATTCAGCTCCACCCCTGCCGGCAGCGCAAAAGCAGCTTTTACCGCATCTATCGCTTGCTTCTCGGTAACTGCCCCCGCCTTCGGCTTTTCGCCTAAAGGTTTCTCGGATATAGGAATTTCCGATATCGTTCCCGCTCTAAAATAATTTTCTCTCGACTGATCCTTTAACTGGCCAGTCACCGCATCGATCGATATAGGCTGAAGCTCGTAACTAAGCAAAGGTTTCCTTTTCCCCTGCATATTGTAAGGCACGATATAAGCTAGCAGTGGAGCTGCTGCTGCCCTCAGCTTTTCATTTGCCTCTGCTGCCGACAGCTTTGCATCTACTTTTGGGAAAATAATTGTATCATCCCACTGCAAGGAAAATCTTCGGACATGCCCCTCACTATCCACTTCAAGCTCTATGTAGTTATCTACATAGGGTATGTCATTCACCAAACGATCATAACGAATGGAATGCACAACCTCACCCGTTAGCGGTGGACGCAGTTGAACACCATAGTCAGGATTGTATTGAATTTGTCCTTTATAATCAGCTGCGATTTTATCTATGAATTGGAGCGCAATCTGCTGAGCGGCATCACGTTCAACCTTAAGCGGATACGTTGGTTTGGCAGATGGGTTATCGGTATAAGAGTTGAACTCAAGAAGCTGACCTTTATCCGCATGAATACGAACGTAGATGCTTCCCAAATGCTTGCCGTTCACCTTTTTCACGAAATCCAGTCCCCAAGCATTGCGTTTGCCGCTAGCCATCACTTCCATATTAAGACTAGCTCCTTGGAGGACATACTCCTTCGGAATGCTTACATACTGCCTCGCTAGCGCTTCCGCTTTCTCCTTCGTTATTGCTACATCAACTGGAGCTGCAAATCCTTCTTTCATGATGTCTCCTTCCGACGATGGCACGGCTTTTGCTGCTGCATTCGTCACTGCTGGCTTGTTTGAGCTTTCAGCAAATGCCGTTGCTGGCAACATACTCATAAGCATCGCTGTTGATAGCACTACCGCAAGCCTCTTTCGATGATTGATCCTCACTGCTTCACCCTCCAATGCTTTTCCAATTTATTCATAAATTAGACGCGCCATACATTGCGGAAGTTGCACAATAAGCGAAAAAAGACTGCCCCAAGGCGCTTGTCCTTTAGGCAGTCTTTGATAATATACAGTTAAAACTGCTACGCCGTTTTTCTACGTTCAATATATGCCCATATTTTTTGCAAAATATAAATACCGAGCCAAGAGAACAATATAATAAACAGGGGCATAACGGTAAAGTTATAACGATATTCCGGTACGAACACAAGTCTAATCATCGTCATGACGAAGATGACCACCGCCAGCATGGCTGCAGGATGTCTCCATCTCCATATCAGCGCAAGCAGAGGAATAATCGTGCTGTATATAATCAGTACATGCAAGTATGCTACCTTCGGATAAGCATGGTATAAAGGAGCATGTCCCGAGCCGAAGAACATATGCGTATAAGTATATTTAAGCTTTCCTACCGTATACCATTTTACATATTTCCAGGTTTGCTGCGTGAAGCCTGCTTTGATGCGCGCCCAAGCGACCTCATCCTGCGTCAATCCCGTTGGATCAACGATCTTGTCTGTATAATCTTTATTCGGATAAGTACCCGCTTTGAACGGATTGGACTGTGAAGCAGTCAATACAAACTCATTTAATGAAACGACATTCCTTATCCACCAAGGAAGCATCGTAGCCGATAGGCAGAGCCCCGTAATAACACCCATTAATAGAACTTTTTTGAAAATAGCCCATTTGGAGACCTCGGTCTGCACACCCGATTTCTTCTTGTACCATTTCTGAAGCAAAAACACTCCGTACAAAGGAACAAAAATCGGTAGAAATTCCGCCCTAACAAGTACTGTCAGGCCTAACAAGATACCCGCTAGCGCAGCATCGCGCTTTCGTTCCGTACGAAAGGCATATAACTGCATAGACAGATAGGCCATTAAGAGAAATAATGCGAGCGTTTCTGTGAGAACTGCTCCATTTGCCCAAATAAAGGGATGATAAATTGCACTAATAAAAAACGCTACAATAGCAACCCATTTGTTTCTTGTTGCCTGCATCGCAATCATATAAATGATAATGAGTGTAGCCATGCTAATTAACACCTGTACCCAACGAATAAGCGGGAACGGCTCTACGCCGATTTGATCAGCCACTAAATACATACCAGTCATAAATAGTGGATAACCCGGTGTTACCCTTGCATTTGGAACCTCTTCCTTGTAGGCGTAAATGCCTTCATCAAGCAACCGGTGCACCATCTCATCGTAATACTTCGAATCATGTGAAATGTTATGTTTGACCGATGTAAGAAAATCAACCCTCAGCCACAAGGCAAGCATAAAAATAAGAACGATCGCTATCGTCCATGCTTTGTTTTTCCTAACCCATTCCACCACGTAAATTGATCCTCCCCAATGTTGAAAGCGGCTTATTTCCAAGCGAGTACGATTACACCCGCCAAAATAATAGCTGCGCCTATCCAGCGCTGCAGCGGTACCGATTCGTTAAATATAAATACAGCTGCAACCAGCGCTATTACATAAGCCAAGCTTTGCAGCGGATAGGCAAGGCTAAGCGGAAGCTTCTTAAGTACGTACAACCAAAGAACGGTAGCAATTCCGTACAAAACAAGTCCCGACCATATATGAGGCGACCACAATAACGAGACCCATGTGTCGCCTTTCGCCGTATCCATTTTGTTCATTCCTGTTTTCCACAATAACTGGCCAGAAACAAGCAGCAAAATATTAAGAAACAATATGATATATGCCATTATGAATCCGACCTTTTGCGTTCATGCAGCTCGTGATGTAAAATTCCAAGCTCTTGTGTAAGACGAATAACCTTCTCTGACAATTTGGATACAATGACTGTAAGATGCAAAATAAGCATAATACAAAATAAAATTCCGACTAGAAAAAGCAGCGCCGGTGCATAAGCAATACCAATCGCGTGGGCCAGCGTATCAATAATCTGGACGCGTACAGACAAAATCAGCATCACTACACCAAACAACAGCCAGAGCATAGAATACTGCTCACGGAGCAATCTCCGGTTAATCAACATAATCAGCACGAACAAAAAAACCACACTTGTGATAATCCACAAGGCTTGCATGGTGTATCCTCCTTAAAGTTTGCAGAGCAAACTCTCATCGTAAGCATTTTTCTAAGATTGAACCTCGACTGGCTTCGTTGCTTTCAAGCTGCGAATGAATAGCGACAATGTTACCTTAACCATATAATAAACCGAACGCATCGCATTTATTGATGACGTACCGCCTGTACGTGCTTCCATCACGACAGCTACCTCGCTTGTACGCAATCCGCTGCGATGAATGAGCACGATGGAATCCACTTCTGGATAGTCTGTCGCATAATCGCTTTGGAATACAGCAATCGCACGTTTATTTGCAGCGCGGAACCCTGAGGTAACGTCCAGCACACGTTTGCGTGTCATTGCAGTAACAATAGTAGATAAAATCTTGATGCCGACTCTGCGCGTTGCAGAGGACAAGAAGCCGGTTTGTTCAATAAAACGTGAACCAATCGCCAAATCCGCTTTCCCGCTAAGCACGGGGTCCAAAATCAAATGAAGCTGCTCCGCCTTATGCTGACCGTCGCCATCCACTTGAACGGCAACATCATAGTCATAACGATGGGCATAACGATATCCCGTCTGCATAGCTCCGCCGATGCCCAAATTGGTCGGGAGTGTAATAACAGAAGCACCGTTCGCTTCAGCTACTTCACGTGTACGGTCTTTGGAGCCATCATTAATGACCAGAATATGAGCAGTTGGGCAATGTGTCTTCACATCATGTATCACATGGCTTATGCTGTGCTCTTCATTATAAGCCGGAATAATGATCAAAATTTTTGAAGATGTTATACCTTGCCGCAGGGACTCTCCGGTAACCGTTTTGTCCTTTTTCGTACTGACTGCGTTCACTACATCACCACTCCATAAATCAAAGTTAGGGTACGCTGCTGCGTACAATTATTTTTAATTCTACTAACTAAATTAGTATAAAGCAACAGATAAGGTTGGTATAAACGCTTATTATTTCCTTAACATTTGCTTAATTAGGTCGAATTTTACATTCACAATTAGAACCTTTTATACCAATATTATCTTACTGAAAATAAGAGTTTCCAGAAAAAAAATATCGCCTGACACCAGTTGCTCACTGATACCAGACGATATTAAGACGGTTATTTATTACAAAATGTTGCTTACATTTGGCCGGAAATTTTTGCTTTCAAAGCATCTTTGGATTGTACGCCAACCATTTTGTCAACGGGTTGACCGTCTTTGAACAAAATCAATGTTGGGATACTCATTACGCCGAATTGTGAAGCAAGTTCTGGCTGCTCGTCAACGTTAATTTTAGCAATTACTGCTTGGCCTTCCAGCTCAGCGGAAAGCTCCTCAACGATTGGTAGCTGCATTTTGCAAGGTCCACACCAAGGTGCCCAGAAATCTACAAGGGAAACGCCGTTTTGAATGGACTCGTTAAAGTTTTCTTTCGTCAATGCTACTGCCATTTCAATCATCCTCTCCAAACAATGTGTATGATAAAGGGAATACCCGTCTCACCGTTAAATGAAACATCATTTGCTAACCGCATGCGTGAATTTGCTTCAACACATCCTGAATCGTAATCGCGCTAAAATGACTTTCCAGCTGCTTCTCCGCTGTACAAAATATGCCGAACATCACTTGATTCATATTCGACCCAACAACACAATCCATCTCTGGGTTGCCCGAGCACCAGCTCGGAATTAGCGAGCCTTGTGCCATCACGCGATAGATATCGGCAAGTGTTACCACATTCGGGTCAATCGTCAGCCTATAGCCGCCTCCTGAGCCTTCACGGGTATCCACATATCCACTGCGGCGCAAACCACCCATTACCTTGCGAACACGAGCAGAATGTGTGCCGACATTCTCGGCGATCATATCGCTGCTAGCCATTCTTTCCGGTAAATAAGCCAAGTAAACGAGACTGTGTACGGCAATCGTAAATTCGCTGTTCACTGTTTAAGGGCCTCCCTGCTTTATACTGTAATTTTATCCGTTACAGTTAAGTTTGTCAATAGGTCAGGTCGCCATCTCGCTTTCTTAGGATACGGCAGGAGCAATCACGTTATTCCCCAACAGATTTTGGATTAAAGGCAAATGTTTTTTTGGGTTTTCTGTCATGTTTGAAGGCTTCTGCTGAATAAATATGAAAGGTGCATCCTTATTTGATTTGAACGTATAAGAAGACATTCAAATCCAATGGGCACATGGCTTCCTACACTAGTTTTACAATGTAAAACTTTAAGGAGGTGACGCATAATGGCGTTATTTTGGAATCGATGGATAGTCATTCGTACGGAAGGGGGTTCTAGATCGGAGCTCATAGACCGATTGGAAGCTCATTTCAAAACTAATGGATTGAAAACCAAAATCACCATTGAGGGCAATTCCTTGAAACGGATTCATGTGCTTAAAAAGGATGCCGATCTCGCCAAGACGCTGCTGGACGCGTTTGACGAGGAGCATTAAGATGTGCGGCAAAGCTTTGCCAAGCAGCGGCACCCTTGCAGGGCAGCCGCTGCTTGTGCTGCTTCCCTAGGACGAGCGTCCCACTACGGATGAATTCCTCATAAAACGATAACCTTTGCGAACGCCGTTCAGCACCCATTCGGGAACCGGAATCGGTTTTTTGGATAGAAAAGGCATGTAAATACGATTGTAGGCTTTCTTCAAATCATCCCACATCGTGCAAGGCTCTTCCTTCAAAAAATCTGAAATATCAAGTACGATGCCTCGTCCATCCTTGATCATTACATTTTTTCCATGCACATCATGAGGGAACAAACCGCGGGATCTTGCATACTCCAGCGCTTGATCAATATCTTCTATTGCCTTTTTTGGTATTGCTGCTCCATCAATGATGCACTGATATAAGGTCTTTCCCTTTAGTCGCTTTAAAACCAGATAATAATGGCCTTTATATTCTCCGGCATGATAACAAGTTGAAAAAGCAGGATGAGTGCCAATTCTCCGGTAAACCTCGCATTCACTCTCCCAGCCGTCGCGGCCTGGCGCATAAACCTTCACAGCTATATCCGAGTAATCCTGATGTGTAAATACGCCGGCGTAATTGCCCGCCCCAAGCAGTCTCCAACCATGCGGCGTCTCCGCTACTCGGATTGGATTTGTGGGGTCAACGCTATCAAGCACAAGCTCCGAGAGCAATGACTGCTCCATAAGAGCTATAAACGTATTCAGCTGCTTCTCCTCCATAGTAAGTACTCCTCTTCTCCCTATCTACATACATGCTTTCCTTTCATTGTAAGACCAGCAGCTGCAAAAATAAAGACCGCACCAAAAAGCTTTACAGCCCTTTTGCACGGTCTCGCTTCACACTTGATCCTAATGGCCTCCACTTACTACTTTCAGCCCGATAACGCCTGAAATAATCATAGAGAGAAACAGCATCTTGCGCCAATTTCTCGACTCTCCAAAAACCACCATACCCAGCACTACGCTGCCTATAGAGCCAATTCCGGTCCATATCCCATATGCCGTACTAATTGGTATCGTCTGCAACGCTTTAGATAAGAAGAAAAAGCTCACGAAACCAGCGCCAATCGCCCCTACCGTTCCCTTCCAGCGTTTAAAGCCATCAGAGAGCTTCATGAAAGTAACGCCGGCGACCTCGCCGAAGCCTGATATGATTAAAAAGACCCATGCCATTTTATGAACCCACCTTATCTTGTTCTATGTTGGTTACAGCCTTTGGTGCTTTGTCAGGAGCCGGCTTGTCATTTGACACAAGCTTAAGTCCAACTATGCCCCCTACAAGCAATGCGATAAAGAACAAGCGCCAAAAATCAGCCGGCTCATTCAGTATAATAATGCCTGCGAGAACAGTGCCTACTGTTCCAATTCCCGTAAACATAGCATAGGCAACGCCAATCTCAATCGTACGCATTGCGCGGGCAAACAGCATAAAGCTTATGGCAAGCAGCACCACTGTTATTATGCTTGGAACAAGCACTGTAAAGCCCTCCGAATATTTGAGGCCAAACGTCCAGCCTACCTCAAGAAACCCCGCTAATAATAAAAAGACCCATTGCATTTTTTTCAATCCTCTCTCGCTGTCATCGTCCAAATCTGCCATAATGATTGCCACACCATTTGCTTCCTTTTCTCAAGCAGCTCTTTTCCATATATTTGATTCTCAACAAGGATGCCATCTACACATACATAAAAGGTAGCAATTAACCGTTCCGTCTCTTCCAGGTTAAACAACCCTTGCGACGCTCCCTTTTCCAGCACGCTAATAATTCCCTTGTTCAGCTCATACTCATAGCGCAATAAATCTTGATTGAGCTGTTCGCGCAAATGGCGCGGCGGTACAAGCATCGTTTTCTTCAAGAAAGCTTGACCTGTCGTTAAATGAGTGAGATCGGTAAAAAAAGTAAACAGTCGATGTACTTGCTCCTTAATCGGCGCCTGATCCATATCTTGAAGAAGCTCTATAAACTGATTATGCTCTTCAACAATCATTTCCTGAATGAGCTGCAAGAACAGTTGTTCTTTCGATTTATAATGTGCATATATGGACGGCGTCTTAATGCCCACTGCCTTAGCAATTTCAGACAAGGATGCCCCCTCATAGCCTGATTCTGCAAACATCGTCAGCGCCGCCAGCTTTATACGTTCCGACGTTGTTAATTCAGCACTCATGTCATTCCCTCCGATCCGCTTTCGTTCCCCTGCCTAACGAACGTTAGTTTTTACAAATTTTAAAATGAAATAATCATTTAGTCAAGATGAAAATAACGATCATCAAATAAAGCCATGCATGCTCCCCCTTCATTGGAGATCATACATGGCTTTATTGTTATTGCTTTGAGGCTTGGCTATATTTCTTCCAAAGGGTAGATCCTCCATTAAAGATCATGCCGAGTGTAATGCCAAGCAGCGTAACGATAACGTTCAAAATAAGGCAGTAAACAAGCAGCAGTCCAAAATCGACCGTATTGTCCGAAAGAGGAAGCACTTGGCTTAGTATAAATGCGAGAAGCACGCTAAACGGGATCCAGAACAAAAATATGAAGATCGGAAAGTACCAATGCTGATTTCGAAAAAACTTTACGATCGGCAAAGAGAACGCAATAATCATAATCATGCAAATGATGTAGCTCTGCTCCACAATCCCGCTATAATAATAAGCTGTATATAGAAACACATTACTCACAGCAGCATAGATGGCACTTAAAGCTAGTACCAACCGCATCGACCGCCGAAACAACAATTGCTCCTTCGTAACCTCTTCCATTACTTGCCTACGATTTCTTGGAGTGCCCGAATAAAGGCATCCATTTCTTCATCCGTTCCAATGCTCACCCGCAAATATTCATTAATTCGAGGTTGATCGAAATACCGGACCAGCACGCCCTTATCGCGCAGCTGCACAAAGATGTCCTTAGCTGCTATCGTTTTATGCGAAATGAAGACGAAGTTTGCCTTCGAGTCTGTTGCAGCAAAGCCGAGCTCCTTCACCTGCTCCGTTACACGTTCTCGTGTAGCAATGACCTTCTCCGTCGTATCTCGGAAATAAGCGTCATCCTCAAGAGCAGCAATGGCGCCTGCCAAAGCAAGCCGATCCATCGTATAGGAATTAAATGAATTTTTGATTCGGTTCAATCCATCAATCAACTCCTCGCTGCCAAAAGCAAAACCAACGCGAAGGCCAGCGAGCGAACGGGATTTCGAGAGTGTTTGAACGACAAGCAAATTCGGATAGTCGTGAATAAGCTCCACTGCTGATTGTCCGCCGAAGTCAATGTACGCCTCGTCGATGATAACAACCTGATCAGGATTGCTTGCAAGCAATGTACGTATATCATCGAGCGGAAGCAATTGAGCCGTTGGCGCATTCGGGTTCGGTATGATGATACCACCGTTGTCCGAATGGAAAGCTTCGACTTGAACGTTAAATTGCTCGTCCAATGCGATAAGCTCTGTCTGCAAGCCATATAACTTCGCATACACCTTATAGAAGCTGTAAGTAATATCAGGGAACAGTACCGTCTTAGCCGGATCAAAAAAAGCTGCGAAAGCAAAAGCTAAAATTTCATCAGAACCGTTGCCTGCAAACACTTGCTCTGATCGCAATCCGTAATAGGAGGCAGCTGCTTTCACGAGCCCCTCGCAAGTAGGATCAGGATATAGCCGCAGATCAGCATTAGCTGCTCCTTTGATCGCATCAATTACCTTCGGAGATGGCGGGTACGGATTCTCATTCGTATTCAGTTTGATATACGTCTTATCCTTAGGCTGCTCGCCTGGGACATACGGCACCAGTGAAGCAGTAAGCGGACTCCAAAATTTACTCAATGACATTTCTTCCTTTCGTAATCGATATTTCTATCGCTTCTTTTCAATTATTTTAACATTAAAAGATTTGTTAATTACAGAGTCCGACGAACGACAAGCCTAGTCATCAGCAGTCCAAGCAGCGCGCCAAACGTATTAAGAATAATATCGTCAATGTCGAAGCTGCCCACCCGCGTCAACATTTGAGTAAGCTCAACGGCTGTAATCAACATAATCGTGACCATTGTCAGTCTAAATACTTTCAAGTACTTCTTATTTAATAAGGGCAGGAATATGCCGATCGGTATGAACAAGACAATGTTTCCGAATAAGTTTTTGAACCAAATGTCAGGATTGAAATGATCATAATGGATGATATATTTTTTTACCGTATAAAGCGGTACCAAATTATAGTTATACCCCTCGCCAAAATGACGGCCACGATGAAATAAAAGCCAGCACATGATCAAGGTGTAGAACAAAGCAATTACGGTAATCAACATATTCAGCAGAGAGCTTTTGAATATGGCTTTCGAATACCCGCGCATCCCTTACAATCTCCAAGGGACAGAATACACGTTAAACTCTGCCGCTCCTGTAATCGCTAGTCCGTTAAGCTGATGTCCTGTTGCACATCCTCCGTCAACGCCAATCTTCCCTGCGCCAAACCAAACATCTGGTTTTCCATGAATATCGATGGTTTTTGTATGGCCGAAAATAACCGTTTTTTCTACATTGGTCGGCCTCTCAAGGAATGGTTGTTTTATGTAAAGAAAATCTCTAGCAGGCTGCTCTTTCCAATTCAAGTAATTCGGATTAAGACCCGCATGTACATATATAAAGTGTTCATCCTCATGATAATAGGGCAGGTTGTCCAGAAAAGTCATATGATGCGCGTAACGCTCCTGAACAGCTATTTTGGCTTGATCGATAACATACTCAATCGGACCTTGCTTAATGCCAGCATAGCTCTCTGCGGTTTGCCTGCCGCCATGGCCGGTAAACTTAAGCAGCGCCTGCTCGCTTCGCTCCAGCATAACATCAACGAGCCTCTCGTCATGATTGCCTTGAATGGCAATTGCTCCATCCTTTTGGACTAAGCCGATGACCTGCTCTACCACTTCTCTGCTTTGCGGCCCCCGATCAACGAAATCACCAAGCAGCATAAGCTGATCCTCGCCGGGACAATAATTCATACGTTCAAGCAAATCATTAAAAGGTGTATAACATCCATGAATATCACTAATCACAAGCGTTCGCTTCATATACGCCTCCCCGAGATCACCAGATCTCTTTCTACACCGTCCAGTACCGCTACCTTAGGCAAATGACCCCAAACCTCAAATCCAAACTTACGAAGCAGAGCGAGGCTCGGCTCATTATGTCCAAATACAAAACCAAGCAGCGTATTTATCCCCAAGCCCGGACTTGCCTCAATCGCTTTCTGAATCAGTACCGTTCCAAGACCAAGCTTACGGTATTCTTCCGCTATATAAATGCTTATCTCGGCAGTCGCATTGTAAGCCGGCCTGCCATAAAACGATTGGAAACTAAACCAAGCTGCGATTTCCCCTTCAATCGTTAATACCCATAGCGGCCTGAAATCAGGAGAATGGTCATCAAACCACGCTTTTTTGCTAGCTACAGTAGCTGGCTCAAGATCAGCCGTCACCATTCTGCTTGCAATTGTTGAATTATAAATATCAACAATACGCCTTAGATCACTTAGCTGCGCATCGATAATTTCATATTTGAGTTCTTTGGTCATACCTGCCACCTCTTACCCTTCTACGTCTAGATGGATGCTGCTTTAAATAGGCCTATTACAACTTTGACAAATTATATCACATCGCTGAATGTTTAAGCATCTATGCTGCATGGTAGATTCCGTCTAATTCCGCCTATAAAGGGCGAGCTTCTTCAGTCCCCTTGTTCCTGCCTATACTTGTTATAATCTTCAGGCGTGTTGAGATTCGTAAAAACAGATACCCCGTGCTGCTCTAACTGAGAAACCTCGATGGTTTGAAGCCGGTGCAATAGACCCATGAGACGATAATCTTGATCCTTTAGCGCTTCCTCTATTTGAACTGCAATGCTAGCATGATAGAGAGCATGGAAAGGCTGGTCAGACGCATGGATTACGTCTACCCCTTTTTCCACATGAGTCATTAGCTCAGCCAGCAATCCTTCGGACAATTGCGGCATATCACACGCCATAACAAATACATAACCCTCTGAAATCATGGACAAACCCGCGTGCATTCCCGATAACGGGCCGCATTTTGGATAATGATCCGTCACGAAGCTTACCGTCTCTCCTAAATCTTCAAGGCTTTTACGATAAAGCTCTTCACGCTCAGGCGATCCTACTGAAACAACTACATGCTGCACAAGCTCTGTTAGCTGTTGTACGAGACGATATAGGAGCGGTTTGCCTTCAATAAGCAGCAGCGCTTTGTCGGCTCCCATTCTCGTGCTTAAGCCTCCGGCTAGTATTAAGCCATAAATATTATGCTTCGCCATCTTCTCATCCCCCTCTAAACAGAAAGAAAGCCTGCCGAGCACTCAGGCAAGGCAGGCTTGTATTATTTTTGACGGGTTTACGCCTTGGACGGATCGAACGAGCTCTTTAATGAAACGATTCGGTTGAAGGCAAGCTTCTCACTTGTTGTATCCTTCGGATCTACATTAAAGTAGCCGTGACGGAAAAATTGGAATTTATCGCCGCCGACTGCATCTTTCATATTAGGCTCAACAAAGCCTTGCAATACTTCAAGTGAATTCGGGTTGATGCATTCCATGAAAGGTTTGCCTTCATCTTCCGCTTCGCTCGTAATGAGCGGTTCAAACAAACGGAACTCAGCAGCTATCGCCTGAGAAGCTTCAATCCAGTGGATGGTGCCTTTCACTTTACGTTCATTAAAGCCGGATCCGCTCTTCGTCTTCACGTCATAGGTACAGCGCAGCTCAATCACATTGCCCTCTGCATCCTTGATCGCCTCTTGGCATGTAATGAAGTAAGCATGTTTTAGACGCACTTCATTGCCAGGGAACAGACGGAAATATTTGTTCGGAGGATTTTCCATGAAATCATCCTGTTCAATGTATAGCTCACGCGAAAACGGAATTTGACGGATTCCCATCTCTTCGTTTTCTGCATTATTTTCGGCATCAAGCAGCTCGGTTTGACCTTCTGGATAGTTTGTAATGACCACTTTAAGCGGACGCAATACAGCCATCGTACGAAGCGCCTTCAGCTTCAGGTCTTCTCTTATAAAATGCTCCAGGTTGCGCTCATCCACTAGGCTGTTGCTCTTCGATACACCGATCTCACGGCAGAAAGCACGCAGCGATTCCGGTGTATAGCCTTTGCGGCGCAAACCGCTGATCGTTGGCATACGCGGATCATCCCAGCCGTCTACAGCCCCTTCATCCACCAATTGCTTCAGCTTGCGCTTGCTCATAACGGTGTTCGTTACGTTCAGGCGGGCAAATTCATATTGATGCGGTGTGGAAGCCATCTCACATTCAGCTATCGTCCAATCATAGAGTGGACGGTGGTCCTCAAATTCCAGCGTACAGATCGAGTGCGTGATGCCTTCAATGGCATCGCTTAGCGGGTGAGCATAGTCATACATCGGATAGATGCACCAAGCATCTCCCGTGCGGTGATGATGCGTATGCGCAATGCGATACAGCACAGGATCACGCAATGTGATGTTCGGTGAAGCCATATCAATTTTTGCGCGCAGCACCTTTTCGCCGTCCTTAAATTCGCCTGCGCGCATGCGTGCGAACAAATCAAGGTTTTCCTCTACTGTACGGTTCCGATACGGGCTTTCCTTGCCAGGCTCAGTCAACGTGCCGCGATATTCGCGCATTTGCTCAGCTGTCAGATCACATACATATGCTTTGCCCTTTTGAATAAGAAACACCGCACGGTTGTAAAGCTCTTCAAAATAATCGGAAGCAAAGCGAAGGTCGTCCCATTCGAAGCCAAGCCAGCGAACATCCTCTTGGATGGACTCTACATACTCAGTATCTTCTTTTAACGGATTCGTATCGTCAAAACGCAAGTTTGTCTTGCCCTTGAATTCATCAGCCAGCTCAAAGTTCAAGCAAATCGACTTGGCATGTCCAATATGCAAATAGCCATTTGGCTCTGGCGGAAAACGAGTGACGATTTCTTTCACTTGGCCGCTCTTCAAATCTTCGACTACGATGCTTTTTATAAAATTCGAGGATGAGGACTTGTTATCTACTGCATTCTCCATCTGCGACCAACCTTTCCCACGGAAAATATTTATCCTCTTATAATACACAAATTCCCGTCAAATTATAATACTTAGTATGTATCAGCCACTTTCAGAGCACGCTCCCGAGAATAGCAATCCAGAGGACTAGAACGAAATAATGCCGGAAGAATAAAGAAATACGAGCAATACCAGAATAGGTGCCACATAACGCAGCATGAATAACCATACTCGCACCCACCATGCAGACAAGCCTGACTCCTTAGCTCCGCCTTTCCATACATACCCGACAAATATAGTAACGACTAGTCCGCCAAGCGGCAGAACGATGTTTGTGCATACAAAATCGACCCAGTCAAAAAACGACTTCCCGCCAAACGTAAGCCAAGGTATTTTGTCACCAAGCGATAAAGCCGATGGCACCCCAATAACGAAGCAAAGAATGGATAACAAAATAACTGAAAAGCTCCGGCTCCAGCCAAATTTCTCGCGAACGAAAGCAACCGGCACCTCAAGCAGTGAGATGGTTGAAGTAAGCGATGCAAAGGCGATCATTACGAAGAACAGCCCTCCAAACAGCCACCCTAACGGCATAGCTGAGAATGCTGCAGGCAAGGCTACGAATACGAGACCAGGGCCTTGCGAAGCCTCGAGTCCAAATGCGAAGGTAGTAGGGAAAATAATCAGTCCTGCAAGAAGTGCATAAACAATATTGCCTGTACCTACTGCTGCTGTTGCTAGAGAAAGCGACTGCCGTTTATCCACGTACGCCCCATAAGTAATAATGGTACCCATGCCAAGGGAAAGGGATAGGAAGGCATGGCCAAGCGCTACGAATGCAGACTCCGCTGTCAGCTTGCTAAAGTCAGGCTTTAGAAAAAAGGCTGCGCCTTCGCCGGCTCCATCCAGAAACATTACACGCACACAAAGTACAATGAGCAGTATAAGCAGCCCTGGAATAAAAATTTTATTAACCTTTTCAATACCTGCCGATACACCTCGAATAATGATGAGACCCGTTAGCAGCAAGACGATGAATTGCCAGAATACCGGCATCCAGCTTCCATTAAGATCACTGAACTGCTGCGCAAAATCATTATTTTCAAACAGTTGGCCTGTAAAAGACAACATCGCATAATGCAAAGTCCAGCCTGCAACTATCGCATAGAACGACAATATAACGAACGCTCCCAAAATGATAATAACGCCGAAGCCGCTCCACAGCTTATGCGCGCCCAGCCGAGTGAACGAAGAGGACGCATTGCCGCGGCCGCCTCGACCTACTGATAATTCCGCTAGCAGCACCGGCAGTCCTACTAGCAGCATGCATATAAAAAATAGAAGAAAAAAGGCCGCTCCTCCATATTTACCTGTAATATACGGGAACCTCCACATATTGCCGAGGCCGACCGCACTGCCTATTGCTGCCAAAATAAAACCCGAGGACGTAAACCGCTCCCCTGTACCGATTTCCCCGCTTTGCGAGGCTCCTTCTTGTTTTTGATCCTTCATAAGCCATTCCTCCTGTAGTAATCTAAGCTGTCTGCGACTTATCTATTGCTCCGATGGGTAGTATAACCTTTTTCAAAAAATATATCTGCAAGCGCACGGTCTGAGCCGGTATAGTTTCATTTGAAAAACACTGAGTCCGACAGGCTGGAACGTGTATTGACGATGGTTGCTTTGTGCTTCGCCAATCATCAGAATGGTGGCACGAACGGTATCATAAATCAGCATATTTCACACTGCCTCATTGCCGCTCCGTTTTCGCTTCTATTTATTCATTTGATTCTAGTCAACAGGACTGAGTAACTTTTATTTTTGTATATATAAACCTTTTTAAACTTCGAATTACACACGCACATGAAATGGATAAATCCTTATATATTAAAGAAATATGTTAATTCAGTACATAGTTTATCTGAATATTATTGCATATTTACAACTTCAATCTGAGATCAAAAAATGCTCAAATATTGAGTTTCAAGATATTTAAGACCAGCAAAAAATGGACAGAAACAATTTATCGTTTCTGTCCATTTTCAACTTCTGTTTTATATTAATTGAATAGAGTGTAAGTACGATATTTCCATAAGAATTGCAGGATCAAATGACACAGTATGAAGTGTATGATAAGCCCAACAATTAACTCTTAAACTGAGGTTAGGCCAATCTCATTTTGCTTAATAGACGGTGTGTGAACGTGCAGTTGCATCCGTTGTTCTCCCAATTAAAACCCATCTATTGCTCGTTGTTCACTCTATCAAAACCTCAGCAATTAACCGTTGATTTTACGGCATTGCGATAGCATATTGATTAAGCTTCGCACATCTCGTTGTCCGTAATGAGGCTAGTTTATTCTCTATCACTTCTATGAACCATCCGATTCACGTATATAGAAGTAAGCTTTGCATTCACTTCCAAAGGTCGAAGCATAGTCCTTCACATCGAAGAATGTTTGGATATACGGAAGCTATTCGTCATTAGACAACAGTCTTACCTACAAAACGACTAAAAAAACCATTAAATGGGCTTTTTTTCGCCCGGAAGCCGCATCTATTTCATTTTTAAGTGAGGGAGCACTATAGCAGCTGCTCGATATTAGCCTTCATATCGGCAGGTTCATCGGTCGATTCGAACCGTTTTACGACATTGCCTTCACGGTCAATTAGAAATTTAGTAAAGTTCCATTTGACTGAGTTGCCTTCGAGATAATGAGGCAGCTTCTCCGAGAGGAAAGCATTGAGCATTTTACCGCTAGGGTTGCTTGTATCAAAACCTTGGAAAGGCGCATCTTCCGTTAGCTGCTTGAAAAGAGGATGAGCGGTTTCGTCCCGTACATCGGTTTTCTCAAAAAGAGGGAATGTCACACCGTAGTTCAACTGGCAAAAGCTTTGAACATCAGAGTTTGCACCCGGCTCCTGCTCGCCAAATTGATTGCTTGGAAAACCAAGAATCTCAAGACCTTGATCTTTATATTGTTCATATAGTTTTTGCAAATCCGCGTATTGTGGTGTAAAGCCGCATTTGCTTGCTGTGTTGACGACAATTAGCACCTTACCTTTATATTGTTCCATGCTTTGTTGTCTACCATCAATGCTTTGCAGCTCATGTGAGTAAATGCTCATTGTTTGTTGCCTCCTCTAAAATATGTGAGTTATAATAAATTAAATTGTACACAATTTAATTATTACATAGAATACCATGGGGAACAAATGAATGTCAAACCTAAAGCCTATATAGGAAAAACGAAGCATGGTTCTAAAACCAATTATCCAGTCGCTATATGTAATCCCCTGCGCTGAACCCTTTTTTTATAGCTGCTACGCAAAAAAAGACTGCACCGAGGTGCAGTCCCATTATTTATAATTGCGATTGCTTCTTTCTACTGCCCAGCCATTCCGTGAACAAAGCATAATCCTGTTCCACTTGATCTGCGTAGGAAAGCGCCCAATTGGCAATTGACGTGCAAAAAGCATCCTCGTCATTGCCCATCGCCTTCACAATCTCAATCTCACTGTGATACGCAAGAATACCTTGCGCTACATCGGCATCCGCCCTCGCGTGCATTTTTGCGGTCAGCCTGCCCATGCTTGTCGTAACCGACAGCAAATCTCCAGCCGTATCAAGCGCTTCTAGCTTAAGCCGCTTCTTATAGGGTGATCGCTCACGCACATAAAACTGCCGCTCTCCAATGGATAGCCATCCAAGATACGGGTCTGCCTCATGGTGCATCGCTCTCTGAGTCATGGTTACGCGCTGTCCCTGATGCTCAAACATAGACCAAAATGTCTCATCATAAGGCATAAAATAAGCTGGAACCGGAACGCGCACTTCCTTTACCTCAAGCACGATATCGTCCTCGCCTTGTGCATCTTCGCCTGCTTCAATCAGTACATAGTATCTATCGAGCCCAATAGATGCTGTCCCTGATCCATGCTTCACTGCAATATCCTTCACCTGAAAATGACGCAATTCTTCTGAGTCATCGGCTTTGACGGTATCTAAATACATCGGCCATGCTTGCAATAAAGCCTCACGTTCTTCGTCAGTCGGAGATACAATTTCATCTGTCGTTGCAAACTGCCTATGCTCCTGTACGAGCGCAGTAACCTTTTCAAGGAAGTGCTGATCCTTGCGTTTTTGCAGTTTTTTGAGCAGCTTCTTGACGGGACCTTCCGCACGCTCAATATCAATCACATAGGTGCCAGGATCATCCTTGCCCTTTGCGAATCGTCGCATCTGTTTGGAATAGGCCTGCAGATAAGCTTCAATCGCGCTAATCTGATTAGCATGGGTTTGTCCTTTAAGCCTGCCGACGAGCGCTATACTTACCGACATTCGCATCAAATCATACAAATACGAGCCCAGATAACCTTCGTCAAAATCATTCACATCATAGACGAGCGTACCTTGCTCATTGCGGAAAGCACCAAAGTTCTCAAAGTGCAGATCGCCCTGAACCCAAGTGGGACGCCCCTCTGGCGTATGATAGGGAAACCAAATTCGTGATGCGTCAAAATAAAACAAATAAGCGCTGCCGCGAAAAAAAGAAAATGGCGTTTCCGACATTTTAAGATACTTTTCTTCACGTTTGCCGCGCTCAAGCTTCATTATTTTTTGATCAAATTCTTGAAAAATCGCAGATAGTGTTCGTCTTCTAAGTTTGCTCTGGGTCAGCTTCACTCGTTCTGTCAGCTTCGAATCCATACATTCTCCCCCATTCAACTTACATTTCTACTTTTTGCAGTCTCATATAATCACTAATCATAGCCAAACGCCATGGTAGAATCATGCCAAAAGCGAGCAAATAGAAAACCGCCCCGGTTTGCGGAATCGACATATATTGCTCTACGACACTATGCAGAGAAAGCCTGATTATGAACAGCGTCAGCATAATAAATACAAACGCTTTAGATCGTCTTACATAGATTTCCGACTTCACGCGTTCCAAACGGGTCGTGACGATTAATGGGAAAGCAAAGATCAGCATGCCTGTCAAAAAAGCGGCTAACCCCCAAAACCATGGAATATGCGTCTGGGAAAAGGCAAACATGACGAAGCCTGTAGCCATGCCTAACGGCGGTATGATGATTTTGCGCAATGAGGTCGGCCGTTTACCAGCGCGCATACGCAGGATAATAAGTGTAAGACCGGCAAGAGCTGATATGACGATGGAACCAACTTGAATCGCTTGCGTTGACAGCAGCACCGCTAATTACCCCCGTTTTCATGGTGTGGATGCCCTATTTTTATAATCGCGAAAATGCTCTTAATCCTTTACAAGGCAGCAATAAATTACTCTTTATTCCATCGTACTTCAAAACCATAAACATCGCAAACATACGCTATTTTTTTAAGACTATGACCGTCTATGGAGGCTTTTTTTCTAATCTAAAAGTTCCTCATTTTCGTCTAGCTTCTTGGAAGCTGCGATGTAAGTAAGAAGCTGAAGCCGGTCGCAATAATGATTGAACCATTACTCCAGAAAATGAAGAAAGTCATGAGCGAGCTCATATCCTACGACTCGTTGTCGATTGCCACGATAGAGAGGGATAAGCCCTCCTTTTGAGCATAACTTTTTCAATAAATTTACTGCTGTTTTATGATCAATACCAAAATGACGCTCCACATCCCTCGGCCTGATTAAACGAGCCTGTTGAACAGCAAGCCGCATGATCTCTTTCTCTGCTAGTTGAATTCGTGTTATTGGTGCTCGCCTAGCCTGGTACCTGCTCATCACCATTTTGAGCATGGTCATACATATCTCAGGGTTTTTCTCAACATCATCATAAGCGAAAGAGATGACCGGGTAACCCATCGCATGCAAAAAGGTTTCGCGGTTTAGTTCATGACAATATTTTTGTCGATCCATGTCTCTAACATGAGATGCAAATCCTTTGATCTCAATAATGAGCTTTACGGTACCGGAAAACCAAGCAAAATCTGCAAAATAGGATCTGCCGCGCCAATCCAATACTTCATACTCAGGATGTAGGTTTCGAAAATCTCCACACAAAGGCCACCAGACATTACACAAAAATTTGGATTCCGCATGTCCATGCCCTCTTTCCAGCCTTCCGCGACGTTCCCCTGACCTTTTATCTACATGGTATTGAATAAATGAGCGATGCGCCTCCTCATAAGTCACCTTCAATCATCCCCTCTGGAAAATAGAAAACGTCCCGTTACCACTCACTCTAGAGTGAGTGGTAACGGGACGTTCTTCGTCTCTTGTCTTTGATTATAAGGCATCTGGAATCATATGGAAAGTGTTGTTCTTGCATTCTTTTTAACGTTATATCAAACTTATCCGTTGCCTGAAAGTCCAACCTTATCCACCTCATAAAAACGATCAGTTTGCATGAAACGCAACTAAATTGCTTCCTCAACTTGTCTCCTCAAAAGAAAAGAAACTTAGCTGGAATATGTACCGCTATTTCACCCTTTTTTACGGAAATTAATAATTTAACAGGAATTTCTCCTGTTAATTCAGTCCATTTCAGCGGAATTTGCTAATATCCAACAAATTAACGGGAGGTTTTCCTTCTAAATGACTAAAATCAGTCGAATTAGTAAAATTAGATGGAGGTTTTCCTGTTAGTGTTAATTGATGATGAGTGATTTGGTTAAAATGAACGTATCCTTCGCATAAGAAATTTAACTTATTTGCTTCCATAACTTGTCTCCTCAAAGAAAAGTAGCTTAACTGGAATTTCTACCGCTAATTCACACTTTTTTACGGAAAATATTAATTTAACAGGAATTTCTCCTGTTAATTCAGTCCATTTCAGCGGAATTTGCTAATATCCAACAAATTAACGGGAGGTTTTCCTTCTAAATGACTAAAATCAGCCGAATTAGTAAAATTAGATGGAGGTTTTCCTGTTAGTGTTAGTTGATATTGAAAAAATGGGTTAGTTTGTTTGGTGGATTCGTCGGTTCATCAGTTCGTGGGTTCGTAGGTTCGTAGGTTCATCGATACAACGGTTCATCAGTTCGCGGGTTGATCGATACATCAATTCGCGGGTTCGTGGGTTCGTGGGTTCGTGTTTCATTGGTTCTTGGGTTCGTCGATACGTCGGTTCAATAGTTCGTAGATTGTTGAGTAGAGTACTGGGTGGTTAAAAGTTTCTTCATTCTTGGTTAAATCGTTCGTCTTGAACGGGATATCTTTTAAAGTTTGGTTTGACCAATTGTGGTTTCTCACAGCTGGAGGTTGCTTTTAAGCTTGCTCATGGCTTCTAGTGGATTTAAGAATATGTAGATGGGAAACCCAGAAACACGCATATTCAGCGTGCTTCTGTCATCATATTCCCGTTTGCTTCTGAATTAACTCTGAGGTACAAACTTGCGGATATCAACGCCCAGCGCTTGCGAAAGCTTCATGCCTAATTCGCGATCAGCCCGGAAGAAGTTGCAGATGGCGCGGAGTCTTATATCATCATTAGTTTGCTCTAGCTCACCCGTCAAATTGGCGATTAGGTTTGCTTGTTGATCTTCAGGCAGTGAGCGATAGCGCTCGCCCGCTTGAGTGAAATCGTCAGTTTTATCGATTTTTTGGCGGCCAGCCTGTCCCAGAGGAGGTGCGTAAGAATCAGCATAAGCCTTTGCTTCCTTTGGACTCTCTGATGAGCTATTAGGTTCGTAATTCACTGGAGAAGGATTTGCATGCATTGTCATTGCACCATCTCGTTGATAGTTGCGAACAGGTGCATACGGGCAATTTACCGGAATATGCAGGTAGTTCGCTCCAAGGCGGTAGCGCTGAGTATCCGGATAAGAGAACAATCGGCCTTGCAGCAATTTATCCTCCGATGGCTCGATTCCTGGAACAAGTGTGCTTGGCGAGAAAGCTGATTGCTCAACCTCTGCAAAATAATTTACTGGATTGCGATTCAATGTCATCGTGCCTACCTTTTGCAACGGATACATATCCTCCGGCCACACCTTCGTTGGATCTAGCGGATCAAACGCATACCGTTCCACATGATCGACAGGCATAAGCTGTACATGAAGCTCCCATTCTGGGAAGTTGCCGAGTTCAATTGCATCATGTAAATCACGTGTCGCATGGTTGAAGTCTTTGCCTTGCATCACGCTAGCTTCCGCTGCTGTAAAGTTTCGTACTCCTTGCAGCGACTTCCAATGGTATTTAACATAGGTCGGCTTACCATCATCATTAATCCACTTGAAGGCATGAACGCCGAATCCGTCCATTTCACGATAAGTAGCAGGCGTTCCGTCATCGGAGAACAACCAGGTGAGCATATGCGTCGATTCTGGGGAGAGCGTCATGAAATCCCAGTAGCGCGCAGGCTCTTGGACATTCGTATTTGGCGCCGGCTTGAGGGAATGCACCATATCAGGAAATTTCATCGCATCTCGAATGAAAAATACCGGCAAATGGTTTCCAACAAGATCATAGTTACCTTCCTGCGTATAAAACTTTACCGCAAAGCCGCGTGGGTCGCGCGCCGTCTCCGGCGAACCTGTTCCGTTAATAACCGTTGAAAAGCGCACAAATACAGGCGTCTCTACTCCCGGCTCCTGCATAAAAAGAGCCTTCGTATGATCCTTCATACTAACTTCCGTACGAAATACTCCATGTGCGCCTGCTCCCCGGGCATGCACGACACGCTCTGGAATACGCTCCCGATCAAAATGCGCAAGCTTCTCAAGCAAATGGTAATCCTCTATTAGTGTTGGTCCACGCTGCCCCGCTGTGCGCGAGTTTTGATTATCGCCAACCGGCGTGCCTTGGTTCGTTGTCATATAGTTTTCCATGATAGCACCTCATCAATCATTTTATATATTTAGACTTGATCTAAATTCATAAAACAATCTTATCGAATCAACGGTCAACTGTCATGAAAGCCTAATGAATGAAAAATGAATATTTCATGAACCACAACATGCTGGTGAAATTCATTACCTAAAATGATGCACTTACCCCTTAGTCACGAATATCCGCTATCCGGTAGCCTACACCACGCACGGTAACTATATATTTTGGCGCTACGGCGCTGTCCTTTAGTTTTTTGCGCAAGCTCTTAATATGAGCATCCACCAAGTTGCTGCCTCCATAGAAATGCAGCCCCCAAACGGTATCGAGCAAAGATTCACGCGTTAGAACGGAGCCGTCCGATGTCATGAAATGCAGAAGCAAATCATATTCCGTCTTCGTAAGCTCAATTCGCTGCCCCGCCCGATCAACGGTCATTTTTTTGAGATCAACTGCAATATCCTTAAACACACGAATATCGCTATCCGCTTTCGCAGCTGCTGCTGGTTTATTCAGAAGCATACGGTTGATTTGTTTTATCGCTTGCTCAGGTTTAGCTGGCCAGACCAGCAGCTCAGATGCGCCGAGGGCAAAAGTCTCACGGCTCTCATACGATTTTTGATCCATTAAAATGAGGACAGGAACCGCATGCAGCTCAGCTGCTTCCACCAGTTCTGCACCTGCTTGCAGCGTATGGCTCGTGGCAGCTTGAGCTACAGGGATTGCATCAAATACGAGCAGCTCCGGCTGCAAGCTTTGGAGCATGCTTTTATTGAAATCATGCAGTGAAAACACATCAAAACATTCGGATGAAAGCGCGACGAGCAGGCTTTTGACCCTCTCTGGAAACGGGCTAATAATCATGACCCGCTTCGTGATCGAGCAAAGCATCCCGTTTTGCAGCAGCTCTTCCTCTGAATAGCCAGCGGCTGCGGCAGCACTCTGGTCGAGTGGCATGCCCTCGTTCATAAAATCGTTGTTCATTGTGGTTGTTTCGTCGCGCATTGATCACAAACCCCCTCTAATACAACTTGCACATGCTCGATCTTGTATTTCGTCTCCAAAGCCACTTTCTCCATCCACTCACTCGGCAAGTCGGTCAGCACTTCATCCACACGCCCGCATACAGTGCATACAATATGCTGATGTTCATCCGTCCGAGCATCATAGCGGCTAACCGTTTCTCCAAGCTTCAATTCTCTAATGAGACCCACGTCTGTCAAATAACGCAATGAGTTGTACACGGTGCCGTAAGCGAAGTTGAAGCCTTTGCCCCGAAGCCGTTCAATGACATCGGCCGCCGTCGGGTGATCATGGGCTTGCTGCACAACTTCAAAGATGGCCTTGCGCTGTATCGTTAAGTTAATTTTATTCATAAAAAGATCATTCCTTTTACTACTGATTTTAGACTAAGTATAAATTGAAGGTCGAATACGGTCAACCTCACAGGCTTTCCTTTATCCTCCTTATTCAAAAAGGCGGCTCAAAGCCACAGCCAATATTTGACGAAACAATATGAAAACTCATTAACTTCACACAGAAGCCACACGAACTCTGCTAAAGCGCCTCGCGAAAAGTTGTAACGAACCCCAGAAGTCTTATTTGCTTCAATTCCACACACTTGCAAACGTAACGAACCCAGATAACCCTATTAGCCTCCAATATCAATGATTTAACTCATTTTTGAGCATATAGCGCTCTCTAAGTTCGTTAGAATTCAGATTATGCCTAAATCATTATAATAGCGACTTCTAAGTTCGTTAGAGGCAAGCATGAACACAGTTCATCATTAACTTCGGCTTCTACACCCGTTACAAAACAACTTGAGCTCTACTCGTAACAAAACTTTGATTACTACTATTACCCGCCAGTGTTCAGCCTGAACTTGATACATCTCAACAGCAACTTTGCGTCCATCACCATCCAGACTGTAATTCTTAAGTTTCGAATACCATTACTTCCACTTTTACGTCTATCGCAATCCAGTCAGCATCCCGTCACCGTTACTCAAACTTCTACCCGAGCTCCATTCACCAATACTTCAACTTCTACGTCCATTACAATCCATCATCCCGTGCTCCATCCTCCATTACTCCGATCCTTCATATTCCCGCATGACCTTCATTCAATAAAAGCAACCATTTCTACACCCGCCACCATCCCGCCTAATTCTATTCACCATAACCAGTAGCTGCAGAATATACTACTTTAAGATGAAAACCCTCCCCACCTCACACGCAAAATCACACCTAAAAAACAACTCAAAATTTTTTGTCGAATTAAATAATCTGAATATTTACAAAATTCAAATAAAGGTGTATACTAAGCCTATCTTAAACGAGAGGGGATAGCCCATTGAAGTAGGTTAGCGATGCATGTCTCATAATCTCGGGAAGGAGTATTCAATCACTGCCGGACATGCTGGGACAATAGCGAAGACGGATGTAGTCGATCATTTGGATGAGAAGTACTTACAAGCAACAAGGATTTGAAACAAATCGAAAGGAAGTTGATCGAGGTCAATAAAATTAGGATCGAAGTCGATAGGGTTTGTAACAAATTCGAAAGGACGAAGAAGAGGCAAACAGCGGATTGGAGCGTTAGAATAAATTGAATAGTTCTCTACCAAGCACGTGAAGGGCTTCTGGTTATCTCAGATAAGCAGAAGCCCTTCTTATGTGCGTCTATAGGGTTGGACTGATTTGCGTCTATTGGATTGGACTCATGTCACGTCTATTGAATTTGACTGATGTCGCGTCTATAATATTGGACTAAGCAGCCTGGAAATCGATTCTTTCAATCGATTGATGATTGGACGATTAGCATAAACTTGCTCCGTTAACTGCGTGCAATGTTTGACATCATCTTCAAAAATGCGTTGCAGCTTCGCCGATGTCTGCGTATCATAGATAAACGCATTCATCTCGAAATTAAGCTTAAAGCTGCGAATATCGACATTGGCCGTTCCAACGGACGCCACCTTGCCGTCGATGACAAGCGTTTTTGCATGAAGAAACCCTTTCTCGTACATATAACATTTCACTCCGCCTGCGAGAAGCTCTCCCAAATAAGAATGAGTTGCCCAATATACAAAGAAATGATCTGGCTTGCTCGGCAGCATAATACGTACATCTACCCCGGACAATGCAGCGATCTTCAGCGCGGTCATCAAGCTTTCATCCGGTACAAAATATGGCGTTTGCAAGCTGATTGTTTTCCGAGCTGAATAAATCATTTTGATATAGCCATTTTTAATTTGCTGATATTGCGTATCCGGACCACTCGCTACAAGCTGCATGCCAATCGTTCCCGTATCATCGCTCATTATTGGGAAATACAGCTCGTTGAGCTCAATTCGACCGGAAGCCGCTAAATTCCAATCCATCAGAAACTGCGCCTGCATCTGCAGCACGGCATTGCCGCGAACTCTAAGATGTGTATCCCGCCATTCGCCGAAATGCTCGTTTAATCCTAAATATTCATCACCGATGTTGAAGCCGCCAATATAACCGACTTGCCCGTCAACGATAACGAGCTTGCGATGATTGCGATAATTGATTTTTAAATTCAAATAAGGAATTCGCGATGGGAAAAACGCCGCTTCCCTGCCGCCTGCTGCAATCAACTCCGCAAAATAACGCTTCGGCAAGCTTGAGCTTCCTATATGATCGTACAAAAACTTGACTTCTACGCCCTCTGCCGCTTTCGCTGCCAGCGCCTTAACCAATCTTCTGCCAAGCTCATCGTCTCGGACGATATAATAAACGAGATGAATATGATGCTGGGCTGATTCTATATCCTTAAGCAGAGCATCAAACTTCTGATTGCCCTCCGTGTAGATCTCAACCGCATTATTGCTCGTATATACCGCATAGCTCGTTTTCAGACTCATATAGATCATGTCTTGATAACTTCGCATCGCAGGATCATTATATACAATTTCATCTTCTCGCAGCTGGCGCATTTGCCTCTCGACCGTATGCTCGATAATGCGCTGACTATCGCCCAGCAGCTTATACAGCTTTCTTTTACGTACCTTCTGCCCTAATATTAAATACAAAACAAAGCCGAAAACGGGGATGAAAAAAAGAATCATCAGCCATGCCCAAGTTGTACTTGCGCTGCGCCTCTCTAGAAAGATAACCGTAATCGCCAAAAAAATGTTTAGCAGCATAATAATTGCAGATGCATTTTGCATTATGACCATCCGTATTATAGCACCTCAGTTTTATGTTAAAGCTAATGCGATCATACTCCAAGCACGGTGTATGTTCAAGCCTCATTATATGCTACAATTCAAGCAACAAAGCATTTTTCCTAATTTAAGACGTAAAAAAACCTATCTACAACATGTACTAGATGAGCTAATATATTTCAATAATACCCGCATAAACGGCACTGGAGGACTTACGATGGACATACGCAAGCTTAGATTGGACGAGAAAGCGCTCGGTACTTTAAGCGAGGAGCGAGATGAGTATGAACGAGATTATGCGAGACTCATTCAATCTCCCGCCTTTCGCCGCCTGCAAGGTAAATCACAAGTATTTGGCGCAGGTACGGGCGATTACTATAGAACAAGGCTAACCCACTCTCTCGAAGTGTCGCAAATTGCACGCGAGGTTGCTCGCAAGTTAGGCAAACAATATGATTTCCTTGCGCGCAAGGAGCATCCGGGGCTCATATTAGATCCCGCTGTCGTCGAGATTGCCGCGATCGCGCATGATTTGGGTCATCCCCCTTTTGGACATAAAGGTGAAGAAGTGCTCAACCATTTGCTCATGGAGGAGTATGGCATACCATACGAGGGCAATGCGCAAAATTTTCGAATATTGATGTTTTTAGAGAAAAGGGCAGGAAGCGGGAGCGGCCTTGATTTAACTGCAGCTGTCTTGCTTGCTATTAATAAATATCCTTTTAGTCTCAGTGAGCCTGGCCGTCTAAAAGGGCTTTACAGCACAGAGTGGGGAGAGATTGAACAGCTTCGCCATTTATGGAAAATCCCAGAAGGCTGTTCTACATTGGAAGCACAGCTCATGGATTTATGTGATGATATCGCTTATTCCACACATGACATCGAAGACGGCATACGTGCAGGTAAAATCCAAATGAACCGTACTTTCTTTGAAGACAGCAGACTTATCGACCATGTTGTTCAGGAAATTGTCGAGGATAAAGGCAACACCGGAATCGGCTGGGGTGAGGTCGATATCCCTGCGATGGTGAAGCGTGTACTCGTCTCCTATTTCGAGCAGTGGCAGGAGCTGTATGCAAGCTGTGATCGTGAAGCTTCGCGCACAAGGCGGGAGATGAAAGCGCGCTGGGTCAGCTTGTTTGCAGGCAAAGTCGGCATTATAGACGATACATCGCGCAGCTGGAAAAAGGTCACGTTCGTCAACAATGGACAACAGGATATCGAGTTGCTCCGCACGATGGAGATTTTGAAGAAGCTTGCATGGGTAACACTCATTAAGGATTTCCGTGTTCAGCGCTTGCAAATGCGCAGTGAAATTATGATAAGACGGTTATGGGACAGCTTCAAGGTTCAAGAATCTGGTCGCCTTATCATTCCGCCAGACTGGATAGAAAATTACGAGATCCATAAGAACAAATGGAGCTGGCCGCGATTTGTTGCGGATTATATTTCGGGTATGACCGATGCTTACGCTGAGAAGGTGTACGCCGAGCTTTATGCCAGCAAATCAGGTTCGATTTATGAAATGGATTAAACAAGCTAAAGCGCCTTCGGCGTTTTTCTGACGCTGAAGCAGCTTAGACGGTGAAATATAAGATAAGTATGAGAAAATAATATACTTTCTTATATTTTAAAAAAAGCGCAGCCTTGAATGAGTGTAACTCATTCGAAGCTGCGCTTTTTGTTATGGTTTAGTCATGCTTAACATTGTAGCTAACCGCACTTGCAGAAAGGTCAGTAATATAATCGAAGAATCGAACAGGATCAACATCATAGACAAGGCTGACCGGGCGACCGCCTTCCACTTCCACCGTACGGCCTTGGCTAGGTCCATCCTTAATCACGCCGCTGTGTACCGTCTTAATTTCCACAAGATCCGGATTGCCGACAACAGCTGTCGTAAGCACATCCCACAAATAATATGTCGAGTTCGTCTCCATATAAACAAGTGGAGGACATGCAGCATAACATTGACCGACAAAATCTAGTCCTTCATGCTTGCGAAGCGATGCCCAGCGGTTGCGTACATCCATCGTAAGAGGTACTTTGTTCGTGCTCTCAAGCGCAACAAGCAAAATCGGAATGCTGCTTGCCCATACGCGGTGCATAGATTCAGGGTCCCAGAAAGCATTCCATTCTGCGGTTCCGTCATGCTCAGGCTCTTGAACATTGCCCTTCTCATTAAACGTGCCGCCCATCCATACAAGCTTCTCAATCTTCGCTTCCACATCCGGAGCTTCATCCAGCGCTCTTGCTAGGTCCGTAAGCGGACCTGTAAACAGCAATGTCACCTTCTCATCCGATTTGCGAAGCTGTTCAATCATATGTTGATGCGCTGGCAGCGCAGATACTTTCGTGTTAATCGTTCCCGATTCATTCAAAATAGGCAGCGCGTCCACAAAAAACGTATGCATACGCCATTCAGCAGGGAATGGGTTTACACCGCGTGAATTTGATCTAGCCACTTCAAGCGATTTATTTTTGACAGGGTCGCCAAAGCGGTCAATGATTTTGCTGCTGGCTTTGATGCCAGGCTCCAAATAGCCGTCGGCTGGAATAACGGAAACCCCAAGCAGTTCAACATCTTTCATTTGCAAAAGAAGAAAAAGCGATACCAGGTCGTCTACACCGGCGTCATGATTAAAATAAAGCTTAACTCCCATATCTATCCATCCTTCCTGAGTATAAAACGATATATCGTTTGTCCATCCTATATAGAGAGGAGGTGAATTGTCAATGGCTAAGGATGTACTGTGCGAAGTGAATTCATGCAAGTTCTGGGCAGCAGGTAATCACTGCGGCGCCTCTTCTATTTATGTGGTCAGCAATCGCGGCAAGCAAGCCAGCAACTCCGAAGAAACAGATTGCAAAACGTTTGAAGCAAAGATCTAACGAAGGGCATTACCAATAGTAAGCAGCGCAAGCGACTATCCTTCATGAACAATAAGGCTTGTCCGAATACAGCTTGCGCTGCGCTATTGCTTCTTATTTTGTGACAGGAACCGCGTCAAAATACTCTTCCAGCACTTCTCCGCTCTTCGCCATCTCAGTAGCCACGTCCACACCTACATACCGCAAATGCCAAGGCTCATATTGATAGCCTGTAATCTTTTCTTTGCCTTCCAAGTAACGAATAATAAATCCGTACTCATGCGCATACTTCTCAAGCCACTGCGCTTCCTTTGTATCTGCAAAACAATCGGCAGCCGCACACTTGCCGTCACTACCCGACACATCGATCGCCAGTCCCGTTTCATGCTCGCTTGTTCCCGGAAAAGCGCTATAGGTTCTTGCCTTTTCGAGTCCATCCCTCTTCACATAGCGATCAAAGAGCGTTGTTTGCGTCTTATGCGAGCGATAAGCCGATACACCAGCCAACTGGATGTTATCATCCTCAGCGGCTGCAAACAGCTTCTCAAGCGCTGTAGCTGCTTCCTGTCTCATCATGCGTTTTTCAATTTTCTCAGCAAATATAAACCGAACGTCTGGATAAACTAAATCCGTGGGATTGTATTCCTCCGGAAGCTTGTGCTGCTTATTCACAAGCACCGCGATATCCTCTGGTTTGGCAATAACGACCATTCCATCCTCAGTCTGCTCTGCTTTTCCTGTGCCAGAGCCCTTGCCGCCATTACCATTATTGCTTGAACCGGGCTTATCCGTAGCTGTTGGCTGTCCATCTGTTGGAGTTCCGCCGCTCGGCTTATCCGTAGGCTCAGAACCTATGCTGCCCGACACTTCCCCGCCGTTAGTGGAACCATCAGCGGAAGCTTGCTTTGGCGGAATCGTGGTTGTCTCATCCTTATTAAATAAAGAGTAACCAAACACCATTCCTGCGCATACAATAATAAACAGCAGCAGCCTTCTTCTTCTTTTTTTCATGATAAGCCTCCAACATAATTTTTTACATATATTTCATGTAATTATACTTGTATTCATGGTTTGTCTAATAGCATCTAATTAATAGACTACTAAATCAGCAATAATGTTTCAATCTAATAGCTTGGAAATGTTGTAATGAATAGGAATAATCAAAAATCCTTATAAATTTGTTATTTACAATAAATTATGATTGGACATGGAGGAGCCTTTTGCCTTTTGACATTCGACTATAATTAGGAGCATAATGGATAAGAATTTACAGAACGAACGTATATTATGATTAGCGGCCTGGCTGCCTCTGTGAGATGGCCAGTTTTTGCTGTGAAAGGTAGGCGGTTATATGACATTTTTAACTCCAAAACGATTATTAAGCACTCGTCCCATCCTTTTCTTTTCATTTATCATGCTTCTCAAAAGCTATCTGGCTTGGATGGTCATTTTCGAGGATGGTTTTTCGTGGACTACTATTTTAAAAGAAATTCCGTTTGTCCTCATTGTTTATTGTCTCATAGAGTGGTTCGCTTCGAAACGTAAACTTATTTACTATTTAATAGCAAATCTAGTAATGACACTCATATTATTTGCCGTCATTATGTATTACAAGTATTACGGTGTTATTGTAACCTATCTCGCTCTAGAGCAGGTAAACCAAGTCACCGCGGTAAAAAATAGCGTATTTTCACTGATGGACCCTTACTACTTGCTCATCTTTATCGACATTATCATTATGGCTGTGCTGTTGTTTAGACCTAAGAAAGCCGTGAATTGGAAGAAACAAAGCTCCGTCAAGGAAAGCAAACGACTTGTCCTTGCCCTGTTCAGCATTTCAATTGCGCTTTGCTTGTTCAACATTTTGCCTAACCGCGCCAGCATGAATGAGATCGTCAAAGCGGAGCAAATGGGCATACTCAATTACGAGGCTTATATGATTTTCAAGAACAAAACGATTGACTTTGTTGATCCAAACCATATCACGCAAGAAAAAATCGATTCCGTCAAAAAGATCGAAACACCTGCCGCTCCGCAGCTGTGGAAAACAGCAGCAGGCAAAAACGTCATCATTATTCAAATGGAGTCATTTCAAAACTTCCTCGTCAATTTGAAGATTGACGGAAAAGAGATTACGCCTAACATTAATAGGCTGGTTAACGAAAACTATTACTTCAAGCATTTCTATCAGCAAGTCGGCCAAGGCAATACATCCGATGCGGAATTCGTCGTAAACACGTCTTTCTATATTCCGCCACGCGGCGCGGCAACGATGATTTATGCCGACAAAGAGCTTCCGAGCTTGCCGAAACTGTTGAAAGCAAACGGCTATGACACAACTACGTTCCATACGAATGTTGTTGAATTCTGGAATCGCGGCGAGCTTTACAAAGCGCTTGGTTTCGACCGTTACTACGATCAGAAGTTTTTTGGAGATGAAGATACCGTATTTTTTGGTGCTTCCGATGAGCAGCTTTACAAGAAAACAGCTGCTGAAATGTCACGCATGAGCGAGAATGGCAAACCATTTTATTCCCATGTTATTTCGATGACATCGCATCACCCATTCACCATTCCTGCTGACAAATACAAAATGACGCTCCCTGAGCGTTATGAGAAAACTTTTGTTGGTGATTATATCCGTGCACAAAACTACGCTGACTTCGCACTTGGCGAATTCATTGCAGATTTGAAGGAACGCGGCATTTGGGACAACAGCTTAATCTTGTTATACGGCGACCATCTCGGCCTTCCAGTATACTCGCTGGATCGTGATGACAAAGCGCTTATGGCTGAAATTTATGGTCATGAATACAGCTACACCGATATGATCAACATTCCGCTCGTTGTTGCATCTACAGGCGTAACAGAAGGCAAAGTATTCGATCAGCTAGGCGGTCAAGTTGACGTATTGCCTACGATCGCGAACATGCTTGGCATTTCACTTGATGATCATATCCATTTCGGCCAAGACTTGTTTAATCAGTCGTATAACGTATTGCCACAACGTTATTATCTCCCGACTGGCTCATTCTTAAGCAGCAAAGAGCTATTCATGTCAGGCAGCGGATATGAGGACGGCAAGCACTATTCATTAGCCGGAGACGGCATTACGGAGCAGGCTGCGACAGAAGATGAGTATCAGCGTGCATTAGAGCTCCTCAACTTGTCTGACAGCTATGTTAGCCAATTGCCTTCTTGGAAAACCAAATAATAAAAAACTAAAGGCTCCCCTTGAAGCGAATATCACGCTTCGAGAGGAGCCTCTTTTTACGCAAATGACAAAGCTAGCTGCTTTTTACCGCCTCAAGTACTTCCTTCACATGTCCATCCACGCTTACGCTGCGCCATTCCTTAACAAGCTTGCCCTGCTCATCAAGCAGGAAAGTCGAGCGCTCGATACCCATAAATTCTTCACCGTTCCAGCTCCGCAGCTTCCATACGCCGAACAGCTCCGAAACCGTATGCTCGGTGTCAGACAGCAATAGGAATGGCAGCTCATGCTTGTCTACGAATTGCTCATGAGATGCAAGATCATCTGGGCTGATTCCGATTACCTCCGTGTTATTCGTGCCGAATTCGCCGTTAAAGTCACGGAAATCGCATGATTCAGTCGTACAGCCGGGCGTCATGTCGCGCGGATAAAAATAAATAACGAGCTTCTTGCCTGAGTAATCTGCAAGCTCAACTTCTTTGCCATTGGATGCTTGCAGCTTAAAATTCGGGACCTGGTCCCCTACTTTTAAATGTTCTCCCATCGTTGAATGCTCCTCTACTTTTTATTTTCAATCAACAAACCTTGCTCGCCTTCCGCCAAGTACAACTCACCCAGCCCGCGCACGGTCACATGAACTGGGAAGCTCTCTGCGGTTTTGTTCGTAAAATGCCAGCGTCTTCCTTTTCCAACCACTATAAATATACCATTATCATCGCCGATTGGATTGAAATTATCATTGCGCGTCCTATAGGTCATGATGCCAAGCTCTGCAAATTGATCGACTGCTGTAGGAACGTCGCTGGTCGTTATGCCAATTTCACTGATACAAAGAATGTCTTGCTGCGGGTCAAAGGGACGCTCAACACCGTTATCCATCGTATGGCGAGCAATCAACTCTAAAATATTACCCGACGGGTCTTCAAAATAAACAGAATGCGAGTTCCATGATTCACTATACGACACATCCTGACCTGCCTCCGTACCAATTGGAACAAGCGCTTCGATCCACTTTTTTGCTTCCTCGAGCTTATTCTCAGGAATCGTAAAGGCAAAGTGATAACAATACGCTTCAGCAGCTTGATCACCAGTCTCTTGGAAGGTCAGCTCGCTCCAGCCTGCCTTAACGGTAAAGCTGTCCTTCTCGGAGCGAATAACCGGCAATGCCAGCACATCCCTATAAAAAGGCAAAATGCTTGCTGCTTTTTCAGTCAAAAGCACCAGCTTTTCTATAATCATTTTACACCTCGTTATGTTCGTGATACAAAACACTTTCCGTTACGAAAGCTTTTGCCTGTGCTTTATCATCATATAGACCATATGCGAGCATGAGCTTAGTTATTGCAGCCTCAACCGACAGCTTCTCAATGACAATGGCACCCGCTTCAATAAGGCGCAGCGACGACGAATATAGGGCTGCCGAACGATCTCGGATCGGACATATGTATACATCGATGCCAAGCTTTTTACAGTTTGCAATAAACGCAGGAAGAGAGTACGGCCCTGCTTCTATTGCGCTTGCTGTACCCGAATGATGCAAATCATGGAGGATCGCCTTCGGCCGAATCGTTGTAAAATCATACAGCGAATAGTTCAAGCCCGGATATGGCCGAATATAGACGATGCTGGAATCGAGCTTAAGAGTATCCGGCTCCCATGCAAACGACGCTTTAGGCTTAGTACTCAGCGCTTCCGGTCTTGGATTTCTATCATGCTCCAGCCAGTTGAACATTCGGTCTGCCATCTTTCCGTACGGCACGCCGTAGGGGCTGCCGAATTGATCCGTAAAGGACATCGCTTGCGTTACTCTAGTTGCTAAGTAAACAAGTGCATCCCCTTTGTCATCCTCGTAAACGACAAATACGCCCGGCAGCTGTGCATCCACTACAAAATCGATTGCGTTTGCAAAATTACGGCGCCCATTGCTTCTTTCATCGGCAACCGGATAATTGCTGGCGGTCAGCACAATTGGAATTTTTGTATCTGCGAACAAATAACCGATCATCGCTGCGCTATAAGCCAGCGTATCCGAACCATGGGTGATGACTATCCCAGCATACGAGTCTGTATCTATTCCATGGACAGCCTCTGCAAGCGCGATCCAATCCTCGGTCGTCATATTTTCACTTAACAAGTTAAGCGGCTGTATCGCATCAAGTCTAACATCATCGCGCTGCTCAGCACTGTTGATATAATCATCTATAAGCGAATAAGATCCCGCGTCATTAACATCGATGCCGTTTCCCTGCTTTTTGCTTCCAATGGTCCCGCCTGTAAAAACAACCAATAACTGCTTCACAAATGTTCCTCCTTATTGTCCTGCAATCGCTAGCCAGCGATAAAAAAAGATAACTTCTACTATCGTATATGCGGCTCTACACTCTGGTCAAGGCACAAGCTCTATCCTTACATGTTGCCCTGTGCAACTCGCTTCATACGAGATCACATCGCCTATTCATCCAATTAAAAAAAGAGGTGCTGGGCATTTGCAACTCACATGCCTACAGCATCCTCCATTCATTTAATCTCGCTCCTGTTTTCCTTGCTTCCGCCAAAAAACATCGAACTGCTTAAGCAATTCCTCCGTAGAAATGACATTCATCAAATGTTGTCGACCCAAATCCGTTCCCATTTGAAAAAATTGACTATAATTTTTATAATAGCTCGGTTTTCTTACGCCCTGAAATCGATCGGGGTCATTTGCCATCAGCATATAAGGAGCATACGGCCCAGTTGAATACTTCTCCTCTTCAATCGTATTGTTATAGATGGATATAACGCCTGAGGCATCAGCAAAGGCGCGATTGTTCTCAATCGATGACAAATAGGAAATGAATTTCCAAGCCTCATCCTTATGCTTAGACTGGGAAGCAATCCCCCAGCCGGCTGCACCAACGTTGTAATGGGAGATCCCATCAGGCCCTGTAGGCAAAGGGGCTGTTGCCCACTGGCTGCTCTCCAGCTTTTCCTTGATCATCTCTATCACGTCTGAGTCTTGGATAAGCAAAGCCGCATTGCCGTTCACAAATGCTTGAACCTGTTCATTAAAGCCCCAATCTATGGACGCAGGGTCTGAAATCTCTGTATAAATCTTCTTGTAAAGCTCAACAGCCTCTGCTGCCCGCTTGCCTGAGAATATCGTCGAGCCATCCGTATTAAACATGGAATCGCTTATATCGACTTTCTCTCCGTTATAGTCCTGAACGATTGAAGACAACGTATTAACGGCACCACTGCCTCCGCGAAAGGAAAAGCCATATATCCTCTCCATCGGCTTCGTCAATTGCTTGCCGACAAAGAAGAGCTGCTCCCATGTTTCTGGCACTTGCAGCGCCTTGGCATCGAACCAATCCTTGCGATAATAAAGCTGCACTTGATAAAGACTGCTCGGAATATAATAAGCAACATCGCCTGCATCTCTAGACATCAGCTTTGCATTATTGTTAAGCAGCATATAGTTGCTCCATGATGAAATATAACTCTCCAAGCTGGTTATCAGACCACTTTCCGCAAGCTGATGTACCGTAACGTCACGCACCTCAACAATATCAATCGCTTGGTTCTGCTCCAGCATCGTCAAGATCGTCTGATCAGCGGTCTCGTATTCTGATGTCACTCTCACAATCTCAATGGTTGGATTGTCGAGTTCAAATTGTGCAATTAATTTGTCTAATTCCACTGTCCGCAGCGGCGTCATTAGGCTCTCAACAATTTTTAAAGTCACCTTATTCGGAGCTGGTGTCTGTTCAAGGGGTTCCGGACTATTTGGATTAAGCGTACAACCGCTTATGAAAGATATCATGATAATTAACGAGAGCGGGTATAGTGCTTTGCCCATTTGAGTGAGCTTCATAAATTCCCTCCCGATCAAAAAGTAATGATGCATAACCATTACTTTATTTATCGGCTGCACGCGCTTCAATCAATACAGCTGACCTCTTCTTTTTTTGCAGACTACCACAGATAAAATTGAACGAGCGCTCTTATTTATTGCGCGTAACTCATCAAATGCCTCACTGTCTCATCGATGAGCCCATCGTGGACGGTCGGATTATAGTTCAGCCGGTCGTGATAGCCGATAAAGATACATCTTCTACGCGCATCCTTTTCCCTCAAGCGGCGCCAGCCCTCCTCCAGCTGATTGCAATAATCACGGGAAGCCTCCGCTGGTACGAGGAAGAGAACGCTGCTGCAGCCTAGCTCAGCGATCTCCCTTAGCGAGCTCGTATCAAGAAATCCGATCTCGTGTGCCGACTTCGGATAGGTCATTTGCAAATCATCATAAAAAAGATCCTTCATCTTGCGGCGGCGCGGGCCAAATATACGAAAGCCCGTTTTTCCGGCATGAACAATTAAGATAGGCTCATTACCTAGACTGTTTTTGAGCTGCTCACGAGCGTTTTGCACCTTCATCTCATAATAGGATAACCAGCGCTCTGCTACGGTGGACAAGCCTAATGCATTGCTTATCTCAAGCAGCCGCTCCTTCCAGGAATAAGCCTTCCAATCGAGCATCAGAACCGGAGCGATAGCCGAACATGCCGCGTACATTTCCTCATCCAGCATACCTGCCAATATGAGATCCGGCTCTGCTTCACGCAGCTGCTGAAGAGCCCGTTCATGCTGGTGAGTGCTCAACCGAATAAAGGACAAGCAAGTAGGCATGCCGATAGCTGATAGGTCGCCCGCGAACACAGATACAAGCGTGGCTACTCGTTTCTTCGCAAGCTGAGCATATTCCGTAGGAGCCAGTCCCATATGTTTCTTAAACAGACGGCTAAAATAGTACTCGTCAGGATAGCCGACGGAATGGGCCACGTCGACGATGGAAGAAGACGTACCTGAGAGCATGCGCATAGAAGCATCGAGCCTCAGCTTGGTCATATATTTAAGCGGTGTAAGTCCTGTATAACTGCGAAAGGCTTGATAAAAACGGCTCGTACTCACCCCTGAGGATCTTGCAAGCTCCTCCATATCCATCGGTGTGCTTAACTGCTCAATCATAAACTGCTTGGCTTGCTCGACGTAGCCAATTAAATCAGCTTCGGTCTCTCTCGGCTGCTGGACGGACTGAATGAGCGCAGCGACCATTGCATAAAGCTGTGATTGCAGCTGATAGTATAAAACCACATCATCAGTACTGCAGTCGCTTTGAAAGTCCTGAAGCCAGCTTCTCGCCTGTGGCAGCCTCAGCAGTTTTAATCCCATACTGTCTCGGTAAGGGAGCATCTCTGCGCCTGCTGCTGTCGAACCGCTTCGGAAGCGGATAAGTACGATTTCAGCTAGATGGTTGCCCTCATTAAGCAGCGTACATTCACAATGGGACGGAATGAGAAACAACTCACCGCCAACGGCTTTTTTAGTCGTGTGCTGCCCCTTCTTCACAATGGAAACCTTTATTTTATGTTGAAGCACAAACGCAAAGCATTGCTCCTCACGATTGTTCAACTGCATATGGTGCAGCGACGGGAGCTTTACTTCCTCCGTGCCAATATAGAGCATTTCACCGTACTTTGTTTGATTCGGTTGCTGCGACATGCGCGCTCACATCCTTAATAAACAATTTTATTTTATAAATTGTAAATAATAATAATTATCATTGTCAATGCTGTAAGTAGAGTAAGCTTATTCCAAATGACAGCTGATGAGCGATCCCTTATGTTTCACTTCACCCTCAAGCATTGAAAAACAGAAGCTTTCCTTATCATAAAAATCGAGGTGACTTAACTTGAAGATGTCTACTAACGATGTTTCCAATGAGCATCATCAACATAGCAAGCAAGAGCCTAAAGTCAATCCGCGCAGCAGCAAGCGTTATTTTGGCCGCGGCGGCGTGAAGATTGCGCTTATGAAGCTGCTCATCGACCAGCCAATGCACGGCTACCAGATGATGAAGGCTTTAGAGGAGCAGTCTGGCGGACTTTATGTACCAAGTGCCGGCTCCATTTATCCTACGCTTCAGATGCTTGTGGGATCCGGCTTCGTCTCCGTTCAGTTAGAGGATAGCGCCAAAAAAGTCTATAAAATTACCGAGCAAGGTCGTGCTGAGTTGCAGCTGCTTCCTGAAAAAACGAGACATAATAACGCCGGGGGCGGCAGCGCATCACCAAAAGCCGAATCATTCCGGAATGAGAAAATTCGGATTAAGCTTGGATTATCGATTGAATCCTTTAATCTGCTTAAGCTGGTAACACGCGCCGAACAAGAAGCATCGGCGAGCAAAGAGCAAGCAGAAGAGCTGCAGCGTCTGTTAACTGAGCAGCAGCAGCAAATCAGCGCCTTTCTCGATGGGTCCGTGCAAAATGCAAATGCAGCTATGGTTCCATACGAAATGGCCGGACGTTAAGTAACAAGAAAAGGGTTATCGCATAGGTCTTTGTCATGCACCAAAGACCCTGGATAACCCTGCTTTATTAATTAGTGAGTTGAATCATGCGAAACATGATGACCCTTAAGCGTTTGACCGCTATGCAAACGATCCGTTTTCTCAGCATCCTGTTTGCGTCCCATAAACGGCCACCAGTTAGCAGGACCGAAAGTGCGTACCATAACTGGAATGAATAATGGAAGCATCAACAATGCATAGATGAACAGTCCACAAAGCACAATAGTCGCAATTTGCAGGAGTGACATAACTCCTGAAGGAAGCATCGCTGCGAATGTTCCGCCTAGAATAACGGCTGCAGACATAATAACCGTACCCATGTTTTTCATCGCTTCCAATATAGCTTCCTGAGGCGACAGATGTCGGTATTCTTTAAAGCGATCCATCAAGAAAATACTATAATCAATTCCTAGTGCGACGAGCATGACGAATCCGAAAAATGGAACCGCCCAGCTAATTCCCGACTGCCCAAGCAGCCTTACGAATATGACCTCTGCAATCGCCATCGAGGAATAGAACGTAACGAGAAGCGATGCGATCATATAAAGCGGCATGACGATCGAGCGGAACAAAAGGATAAGGATAATTGAAATGCCGATGAGCATGAGAATAACCGTACGCGAATAATCCGACGCTGAAATATTGCTCAAATCGTTATTCATACTCGTTACACCGCCGACAGCTACCTGTGATCCATTATAATCGGTGTTTTGAATCGCGCGGTGAACAGCTGCTTCCAGTCCATCGATTTGCGCCATCGTTTCCTGTGCATACGGATTGCCTTTAAATATGACATCGAACTTCGCTGTTTGGCGATCCTCCGACATATACACATTAAGGGCAGCCTGAAATTCCTTGTTTGCGATGGCTTCCTCGGGAATATAAAAGCCCGTCATTTGCTTATTCGGCGATTCCGCTAGACTATTCAAATATCCGCCAGCGGATGTGAGTCCATCGGTTACCTTCGTTAAGCCGTCAACGCTTTGATCCAAACCGCCGGTCAATTCGCCCAGCTGATCGTTTAGCGATGCAAACCCAGCCTGCAGTTCCTTCTGACCATCCGATAGTTCATTAAAGCCCTGTGTGACACCAGGCAGCTTCGATACAATTTGACCTTGGCCTGCGGCTGCCTGCTCAATTCCTTTTTGCAGCTCTCCAAGTCCTGCAGCCAGCTTGCCAAGACCCGAAGCTAGTGCCGTTTGCCCTTCACTTGCTTGCAAGAAACCAGCATTTGCTTGTGTCATTCCCGCTGAAATGCCTGTCAGCTGCTCATTAAGCTGAGACAACTGCCCGCTGATTCCTGCTGCTCCTTGCTGGAGATTTCCAAGAGCAAGCATCGTTTGTTTAAAAGTCTCATCGGTTTGCAGCTCTGGGTGACTTTCCTGAAGTGCAGTCAGACTTTGCTGTACGCCGGATAACCCGCTCGCCAGCTTCTCCTGTTCGGATGCAATCGCGCTATATGCACCTGTAAGCTGACCAAGACCGCCGCCCAGCTGCTCGTAGCTGCTAAGCAATTTACGGCTCGCGCCTGCCAGCTGCTCCGCACTCGCCTGCGCCTGCTTCAAGCCCTCGCTAAGCTCTCCCGCACCTGCAGATCCATCCTGCAACCCTTGCTGAATCTTCTTCAAACCTGCGCCAAGCTGTACAATGCCAGCCTTCAGCTCATTCGTACCATTAACGAGCTTACCAGCGCCGTCAACAGCTTCATTTAATTTTGGCTTATTCTCGCTTAACGCGCTGCTTGCCTCGGAGAGACCATCACCGATTTTGCCCAAGCCTTCGCCGCTTTGACCAAGCCCGCTCTCAAGGGTGGTAACTTGATCTGCCACGAGAAATTGCTCCATTACATCACCTGTAGGACGAGTTGCACTGCGAACGGCCTTGATGCCTCCAGAATTCGCAAGCTCGCGGCTGATTTGCTCTAGTACAGCAAGCCCCTCAGGTGTGTCCATCGGTTTATCAGCTTTGACCACAACGGTAGTAGGCAGTGAATCACCAGGTCCAAAGCTATCCGCAATAATGTTGAACGCTTTAACGGAGTCATACTTATCGCCAATCTCATCCAGCGAGTTGAAAGAAATTGTACCTTTATACGCTGTAAGGAAAGGTACGATAATTACTGCCAAAATAACGAGCGCCCACAAAGGGCGTTTTAGTGAAAACTTACCCACCGTACCCCAAAGCTTGCTCGGCTTATGCTCAAGCGAGCCTTTCGCCGGCCAAAACAATTTTGTACCCAGCACTGCCATAAAAAACGGCACGATCGTAAACAATGCGATAAGCAGTACCGCAACTCCAACTGCAACGGCTACGGCAGAGCGGTAAAGCATAAACGTTGAGAATCCGATTGCTGAGAATCCCACCAACACAGCTAAGCCAGAAAATAATACGGTTCTTCCCGCAGTGCGGTAAGTTTGAACAATTGCTTCTGTCTTGTCGCCGCCGCTATGCGTCAATTCTTCCTTGAAACGGCTAATGAGCAGGATGCAATAGTCTGTGCCGATCCCAAATAATACGGCAACTAGGAAAATTTGCGTGAAGTTGGAAAGCGGAAAATCAAAATATTTAACTAAAAACGCAATAACGGATTGTGATATTAAATAAGTAAATCCAACGGCCACTAGCGGTACGAGCGGCGCAATCGCAGAACGGAATACTACAAACAAAATAATTAAAATAAATCCAAGCGTAATAAACTCGGTTTTCTTAAGCCCTTCCTGCGAGCTTTGTACAACATCCTCAGAAATAAGCCAGTTTCCTGTATAATAATGCTCTACCTTCACATCTGAAATCGTCTCATAGAGACCGTCTCTCAGCTCAGCAAGCTCACGGTCGCCAGCCTCGACATTAACGAGCGCAAGGATGGTGCTTCCATCCTTCGATACCATTTGCTCCTCAAGCTCTTTGGTATCAAAATGAGTCGTCACGGAGAGAACTCCGATAGCCTCGCCTTTGCTCTTCAGCTCATCGATTCCTCTCTTCACTTCCGCTAAATCGGCGTCCTTCAGACCGCCATCCTTATGGAATACAAGCACGGTAGGCATTCCGCTGCTGGCGCTTGCATTATCGCCTCCGCCAATCGATTTCTCCAAGTCCCTGGCGACCGACGAAGAATATCCATCAGGCACGTTGATTTGCCCTTTCGTACGAACAAGCTCTTCCATATTCGGCGCGCTGAGCATCAAGCCTACGGCAGCAGCAAGCCACAATATAAGAACAAACCATCTAAATTTCAAAACGGTTCTCATCTTTGTTCCCCCTCAAATATAATAAAACTATGGATTCATCATTTCTTTAGCAAGCTTCTCGAAGGTTTCGATAAAACAGTTCGCTTCCTGCTCTTCAAAACGATTAATGTATTTGGCCAGCAGCACTTGTATCTTATCCTCCATGAGATCGCAAACCTGCTTGCCTTCCTCGGTTAGCGCTAAATAGATGACCCTGCGATCCTTCTCATCTGGAAATCTTTGAATCAAATTTTTATCAAATAATCGCGTAATGATCGCGGTTATTGAGCTTTTGCCCACGCAAAAAATGTCCGCTAATTCGGATGATGTGCTCATTTCCTTCGAATGCAAATAACGTAGTGTCGCAAACTGGTCTACCGTCAGATCATCTGGCATTAACTCGCGGATCATCGCATTTAATCGACGGTTTACAAGAAAATTAGCCGCTTCGTAGCGATCGATGAGTTGTTTCAATGATGCTCGATCCACACTGGTGTCCCCCTTTATATGTAGTTTCTAAATATCCACGAAATTAATTCTATTATGAAACTGTTCGATAATAGAACTATATCAAACGATTTTATTTAAAACAACGCCTTAATCTAGAATATATTGTGAACAGATGTGAACAAGAGAAGGACAAGCCATTTGCTTTTTTCAAGCTGCCGTTTATATACTAGTGAAGTAATCAAACCAACCATTATTGGAGGTATGTCGTATGTACGATATCGTTATTATTGGTGCTGGTCCGGCTGGAGCAAGTGCAGCCATTTTTACTGCAAAAGCAGGCAAAAAGACGCTCGTGTTTGAGAACAACAAAGGAATGACAAAACGCGCTTGGTTCGAGAACTACTACGGAATTTCAGAAATTGGCGGACCTGACCTTGTGGATACAGGCAAACGACAGGCTGAGAAATTCGGAGCAGAGTTCAAGGAGGAAACCGTACAAAATATCGTTACCATCACTGACGGCCTGCGGGTGGAAACAGACGGCGGAAGCTATGAAGGAAGGCATGTACTTATTGCAACAGGCGTTTCGACAGAGCTGGCTGAACATATCGGGATCTCTACAAAACCGGGTACTGAGCCTCGTATCAAAACCGTTATTGCGGTAGACGCGGCTGGTAAAACGAATATTGATCACATTTGGGCGGCAGGAACGGTTGCTGGGGTAAGCGTGCATGCAGTCGTTACTGCAGGGGATGGGGCAAAAGCTGCCATTAACATCATTAGCGAATTAAACGGCGAACGTTATGTGGATCACGATATTTTAAAGGTTTAACAGTATCTTCCTGAAACAAAAGCAGGATATTAGAAAAAATTGTCGAATAACAGGGAAAATAATCAAACTCTTTTTATGTTCCTATCCTTGTCAGGGTGCTTCGGCACCCTTTTATTTGAACGTAAAAGGTTTTGTCACACTTCCAGGAGGCCGACGGTGAGCAACCCATTGTTTCAGCAGCACAACAAACAATTGACGATTGCTTTCGCATTTGCCTTATGTGCGCTTCTTGCGCTAATCGCCGAGTCGAACCATTTTCAATTTTTGTATGGTATTACCTTTTCATTAACGAGTCTATTTACACTTCTTGGCTTGCGATTATTCGGTTACTGGCCAGGACTCTTAATGAGCGCAGTTGTCCTATTCCTAGGCACTTTTTTATTAAAGCAGCCCCTCTTTCATTACATCATCCTTATTGAAGTTGCCTTTACGGGCTTGCTTCTTCGCAAATACAAGAATCAACTGTTTGGGATTGACGCCGTTTTCTGGGTTCTAGTCGGAATGCCCGCTATCTATTGGTTCTACTCCTTTCATTCAACGCTCATAACGCAGGATTTGCTTCTTATCGCAGGAATTGTTGCCATGAATGGCCTATTTAACGCACTGTTCGCTGAGATTATCTACCAGTACATGCCACTGCGCAAATGGAGTGGGTTTGCCCGCTCGCAGCAAGGGCCAAATTCCTTCAGCAAGGTACTGTTTCATTTCTCCATCGGTATCGTATTCATTTCGTTTATACTCAACATTTTCATTAACAGCTTGAGCTCCATTAAAGAAGTAAGTCTATATGCCGAGCGAATCTCCTCGATCGAAGTCAATCGCATTTCAGAATCATTGGATAAATGGCAGGCGGTTAGCACGGATGTAGAGAAGCAGGATCAGATTGCTTTCCTTCAACTGGCCCTTGGCAAACATTCCGGGAATTCTATCATTTCTGTGACAAATATTGACCAGAAAGTTATTGCATCCAGCGCGCCTGAGACTGTAGGTGAAATGCTTGATTTCTCCAAAGAAAGCAGCATTACTCCCATCAACAAAAAATCGTATTTAGTCATGCCTGACTTAAAAAAATACTCTTGGCATTTCCAGACCTGGCATGATGGAAATTTGATATATAAAGATAAGCTTCAGGCAACGGATTGGCTTGTTTACGTTGACTTCCCCATTAAAAACCATCAAAAATATTTGTTTTCCAAATATTTTATTCATTTTGTTTATATGATCGGGCTTGCCTTCTTTGCCGTCATTCTAGCGTATCTCATTAATTGGTGGCTCTCTCGCAGTTTAACTCGGTTAGCGAGAGCAACAACGAACCTTCCGCTGAAGCTTCAGGAGATGAACACATTGGAATGGCCACGAAGCAGTATTGTAGAAATTCATTCGTTGATTGCTAATTTCAAGCATATGTCAACCAATCTCATTCACATGTTTCAAGAATCGCAGCGAAGCAACGAGAGGCTGGAGGCTCAAACTTATTTATTGCAGCAATCGGAGGAAAGACTGCATCAGCTTGCCTATTACGACATGCTGACTGGTCTGCCGAATAGGCTGCAATTCACACTCCATTTTCAAGACATGATCACTATGAACGCTGCTATGAAAAAACCGATAGCCATCATGTTCGCTGACATCAATCGCTTTAAGCAAATTAATGATACGCTTGGACATGCTGTAGGAGATATTTTGCTTGGCAAGGCAGCAGAACGCTTCGGAGCAGCGGTGTTTGATGAATGCAACGTCTTCCGATTGGGTGGGGACGAGTTTGTATTTGTCGGACAGTATGAGAATGAAGATGAACTTGCTGCAAATGCCCAAGCCGTCGTAGATTCTTTCAATGAGCCTTTTATGATCGACGAAACGCTGCTTTATTTGACCGTTAGCGTCGGCGTTAGCGTGTACCCGCAGGATGGCGGCGATATGGATACCATTATCCGAAACGCTGATATTGCTATGTATAGCGCCAAAGAGCAAGGTGACGGCTGCTACCGGTTTTTCAAGCCAACGCTGGTGTCCGCGATGACAGAGAAGATGCAGATCGAGAACGGGCTTTATAATGCGCTGCAAAACAAACAGTTCTCGCTTCATTATCAGCCAAAAATAAATGCTGCAACCGGCGAGCTATGCGGCATTGAAGCGCTCATTCGCTGGCGTCATCCCGAGCTTGGCATGATTCCGCCCGATAAGTTTATTCCACTTGCCGAGCAATCCGGTTTTATATTAGATATTGACAGCTGGGTCTTCCATGAGGCCTGTCGGCAAAATAAAGCTTGGCAGGATGAGGGACTACAGCATATATGCGTATCAGTAAACATTTCAGCAAGACATTTCTACCAAGGGAACTTATCTGAAATGATCGTCAAAGCGTTAAAGGACACCGGCCTTGATCCGCAATATGTAAGCCTTGAAATTACTGAAGGTGTATTTATGCGGAATATGGATCAAGTGATCGAGACTATTCTTTTCCTTCGGGGGCTTGGCATTCAAATATCAATCGATGACTTTGGCACGGGCTATTCATCCTTGAATCAGCTGCAGCGCCTGCCTATATCAGACGTAAAGCTGGATCGTTCCTTTATTCAAGGCATTACGAATGACGAGAAAAAATCATCGATCGTCAAAGCAATTATTGAGCTTGTACATAGCATGAATATGAAGGTTGTTGCAGAAGGCGTAGAGACGATTGCCGAATCGAATTTCTGTACGGAGCTGCAGTGCGATGAGCTGCAAGGTTATTTATTCAGTAAACCGCTGCCGCCACAGGAGCTGGCGCTTCTTCTCGGTAAGAATGAATAAGCTATACAACAGACATGAAGGAGCTGCCTCAAGGTCATAGACCCGGAGCAGCTCCTTCATCTTTTTAAAGTCTACACTGACTTATTAAATATTTCGCCTACAAAACGGTTATGCAGTTGGAGCTGGAGTTGCTGCTACGGATGTATCCGTCGTGGATTCACTCTTCGCTGCATCGTCACTCGGGCGTTCGCCACGCGGTCCTTTTCCGCCATGTCCACCCTTGCCATGGCCTTCGCGAGCCGGGATTTCTCCATTTACATGTTTTGTTGCATGATCGACAGCCTCAGCTAGCTTCGTATCATATTGCTCCTGCGTAATCGTTCCCGCTGCCAGCTCCTCCGCTAGCTTCGCCTTTTGATCCTTTACCTGCACGTCAATGATCACTTGGATCGCAACACCCTTCTCCCCAGCGATTGCTGCCAAGGTCTTGCCTGATTCAAGCTCCGTCTTTAATACATCTGCCGTTATGCCTAGCGCTGCAGCTATGCCATCTACGTTTTTCTCAAAGCCGCCTCCTCTTTCACCACCGCCGCCATGCTTTCCAAAACCTAATCCTTTGGAATCAAGCAGCTTCTCCGCCTGTGCAGCAGCATCCGGCTTTGCTTGCTGTTGTCCAGTTTCTGCAAGCTTGTCTGCTTCTACTTTTGCGTCAGGTTTCGGATTAGCTGCCTCAGCTGCCTCCAGCCATTCAACAAGCTTAGCCTTAAGATCAGCTCGCGTTTTCCCACTCGCGACTGCAACCTCTGCCAGCGTTGACGTTTGCAGCTTAGTCTGAAGCGCCGCTTCATCGAGCCCTAAGTACGTTAGCAACTGTTCCTGTATTTGTTCAAAGCCGCATCCGAAACCACCATGTCTGCCTTCATGATCCTTCTTAGCTGCGCTGCTATCTGCTTGTGCACCTTGCTCTTGCTGCGCGTCGCTGCTTGCTGCTGCCGCATTTACATATTGGCTAGCCCATAGGCCTCCGGCCCCTAAGGCAAGCGTTAGCGCAATAGCACCTGCTGTTATAGCTTTTGCTCTCTTCATTGAATATTCCACCTTTCAATTCTAAATTTGTTGTTACAAGACCTAGCATAGACAATAAAACTTAAGCCTCCTTTAATCCCCGCTGAATGTTGGCTGAAGACATGCTGCAATTGAACACATTTCTAACATAAAGCCCCATATTTATCTAATAAAAGTTTGTTATTGTAATAACAGATGTCATTCATTGAATTGTAAAAAAATGGACTGTTTCGTTACTATTCATTTTTCGACATAATTCGACGATAACTTATCTTATCTTAACTTTTCATTATGGGGTGTGATTGCATGTTCCGAATTAAGGACAGAAGTTTAGTCGTTACCAGCTCCATCGTATTAGCCCTTCTTCTCGTTATTGTCATTAGCGTCACTGAGTATTTATCCTACAGCACGCAGAAAAAATCCTATTTAGATGAAATTGAACGGATTGGACAAACGCTTGGTTATCAAATCGAGGCTGGTCATGATATGCTTACTTTCGGATACAACGAAGTATCCGCAGGGCGTGATACCAATAATGCTACGTTCAAGATGCTTAAGCTGCAGCTTGACGTCATGATTAAGAACGATATCGTCGCAAATGCATATGTGTATATGCCTGAGGTAATCGAACGCGACGGAAAGAAATTTATAAAGATGATGCAGAGCAATGAGGCTCTCTCCGCCGCAGGCCTTGGACCTGGAGATGAGTATGAAATGAGTGAAGCATTCGCTGGCAAAATTGATGATGCGCTGAATAAGGGATCAGCTTTGACCGATGCCGTTACAGATGAATATGGTCAGTGGATTTCTTATTTAGCCCGTGTAAAAGACCCTAGCGGCAAACTAATCGGGATATTTGGCATGGATGTTGATTTCAAACAAATCGATGATGCCTTAAATCTTATATTTTGGAAAAGCATAGGGATCGCCTCGCTGCTAGCCTTTATTGCCATACTTATTATTGTTGCACTGGTAAGAATGACGTTGAAGCCGCTCAAACGACTCGCGGAATTATCTTCATTAGCAGCGAATGGCGACTTGACGCTTGCCGTTGCGGTCAAAGGAGGCAATGAAATAGCTCAAGTTTCTATCGCCTTTAATGAAATGATCGCAAGCCTTCGTCAGCTCACAGGCAGCATTCGAATAACATCCGATGAGGTAGCTGGCTCGGCTTTCAACATGCAGCAGAGTGCAGAGCAGACCTCCCGTGCGACAGAAGAAGTAACCGAAGCTATTCAAGAAGTTGCTTCCGGCTCTGAAACACAGCTGCAAAGCTTGCAAGAGTGCCAGCGCGCGATGACAGAAATGACGATCGGCATTCAAAGAATTGCAGAGTCGACCTCATCTGTATCTGAGCTGGCAGCGGACACTACGGCAATGGCTACAGAAGGCGAGACCGTTATTGATCAAACATTGCATCAAATGAATACGATCGAGTCCAATGTAGTCGAAACGGTTACGACCTTGCATGAGTTGAAGGAGCAGAGTGACAAAATAGGCGGCATCCTCGCCTTGATCGGCGATGTAGCCAATCAGACTAATCTGCTTGCACTTAATGCGTCTATTGAAGCGGCGCGTGCCGGCGAGCATGGTAAAGGTTTTGCTGTCGTTGCCCATGAAATCCGCAAGCTGGCTGAACGCTCCAAGGAATCCTCCGAGCAGATTGGAACTATACTGCATAGCATCGGAAGTTATGCTGCAACAGCCGTTTCATCAATGGAGCAGTCTGTGGAAGCCGCGCGTTTCGGCTCAAACATCTCGGCACAAGCCGGCGAGTCCTTCCGCTCTATCGTTACTTCCATTCGTCATGTTTCCAGTCAAGTACAGGAAGTATCCGCAGCGTCGGAGCAAATGTCAGCTGGCAGCGAGCAAATTGCAGCTTCGCTAGATGCGCTTGAGGGCATAACGGCTAATTCCGCTGGAAACTCGCAGCGTGTCGCTGCGGCGTCAGAAGAACAGCTTGCTTCCATGCAGGAGGTTGCAAGCTCCTCCGAGCAGCTGCGTAATTTAGCTTCTACCTTGAATGAGGCGATCAGCCGCTTCAAGACCTGATGTACTAACAAAAGCTAATATCTGCCCAAATAAAAAAGGCTAAGCGGGATGACTCTCGCTTAGCCTTTTTTTGCCGTTTTCTATGATGCAGATGCTGCGCCGAATTGCAGCTGATACATCGCGTAATATTTGCCGCGATGCTCCATAAGCTCATCATGGCTGCCTCGCTCCACAATGACGCCGCGATCAAGCACAAGAATTTGATCTGCACTGCGAATCGTCGACAGGCGGTGCGCGATGACGAACGTCGTGCGGCCTTTCTTCAGTACATCAAGTGCCTCTTGAATGATGGCTTCCGTCTCGGTATCAATGCTGGCTGTCGCCTCATCGAGAATAAGAATAGCGGGATCATAAGCAAGTGCCCTTGCAAAGGAAATCAGCTGCCTTTGACCAGCAGACAGTGTGCTTCCCTTCTCAATAACAGGAGCATCAATGCCGCCTTGGAACTGACTGAACATGTCGTAAGCGCCAACGTCACGCAGCGACTGTACAATTTTCTCGCGGCTAATCTCCGGGTTATCAAGGCTGATGTTCGATGCAATCGTTCCGGTAAATAGGAATGGGTCCTGAAGAACGATACCCATATGCTGCCTTAGCAGCTGCTTCGGCATATCGCGTACATCGGTGCCATCTACGATGATTTTGCCCTCGTTCGAATCGTAGAAACGGAACAACAGATTAAGAATCGAGCTTTTGCCTGAACCGGTATGGCCTACTAGCGCAACCGTCTGGCCTTGTTGAGCGTGGAAGGAAATATTTTTCAGCACATATTCATCCTTCTTATAAGCAAAAGAAACATCCTCGAACTTAACATCGCCCTTATATCGGTCCATTTTGCCGGAAACGACATCGATTCCTTCCTCGTCCATCAGCTTAAATACTCGCTCTGCAGATACGCGTGCCGTCTCGAGATTGGATAGCTGGTTTACGATACCAACGATCGGCGCAAACATACGGTTCATATAATCGATGAATGCGTAAAGCACGCCGACCGATACCGCTCCGCGGAGTGAATCGCCCCAGAACATAATGAGTACAATGAGGAACAATGTATTCCGTATAACATTGACAAGATTATGCGATGTTACCGAGTTGAGACTGAGCAGCTTGTTTTGATATTTATAATAATGCTCATTCATTTCCTCAAATTCCTTCGTCGTTTCCTTCTGACGGCGGAACGCCTGGATAATCGTCATCCCTTGTATCGATTCATTGATCATTCCGTTGATTTCACTCAGCTTTGATCTAATGATACGGTTATAGCGAGCAGCGAATTTGCGGTAAACGATAATCCAAATGATGAGGATTGGCACAAGCGGCAGAGCCAGAAGCGCTAAGCGCACATCAAGCAAGAACAAGGCTCCATAAATAGCCACCATATAAATAACACCTGTAAAGAAATTCGCCAGCACAGCGACATACAGCTCGCGTATAGCTTCTGTATCATTTGTCACCCGCGAGACAACCTGCCCAGCTGATAAATTATCATAATAATTGACCGGCAGCCGCTGCGTGTGAGCAAATATATCCGTACGCATCTTGCGCACGATACGATTCGCTGACGTTTGCAGCATAAGCCGCTGTCCGTAGGTGAAGACAGCTACGAGCAGCAAAAATCCGAAATACATAGCTGCTAGCTTCATTAACGCCGGAAACTCCGGCTTATAGAAGGAATACAGCTCTTGTGATGTAAGCTGTGTTACTGGATACGAGACCGTTTCGCCCGTTTCCTTGTTTGTCACCGCGAGGTTGTTCCCCTCTACGACACGTTTGCCTTGATCGGATACCAGCGCATCCTCCAGCCAATAAAATTTGCGTCCAACCTGCAGCACGCGAACCTCCTTGCCCTTCTGTTCCGAAGCGGCAAAGTGATCCTCGCGCTTATACCATTTATCTTTATAAAGAACCGCATACTCTTGTTTTGCTTCGACTTCATGCCATTTCTTCTCGATGCCGAGAATATTCTGGTCAATCATCCGTTTTGCAATTAGCGGTCCTGCAAGCTCTGCGCATACAGCAAGCACAAGCAGAAGAAGCGCAAGCAGGATCGGTTTTTTATAAAGCATGGCGTATTGAAACAATCGTTTTCCTGTGTTGCCCATTGCTCTTCACGCCTCCAATTTATTACGTTTCAATAATAGCCTCAAGCTGCTGACGGTCATACTGCTCGCGATACCAGCCGCCCATCTCCAGCAACTGCTCATGCGTGCCTTCTTGCACAATTCGTCCTTCGTCGAGAACGATAATCCAGTCCGCATGCTGTACTGCGGATAACCGGTGCGTCGTAATGAATGTCGTCTTGCCTGCTCTTTCTGTACGGATGCCCTCAATAATCTCGGATTCCGTCTTCCCGTCAACAGCTGACAAAGCATCGTCCATTAGTAATATTTCCGGATCGGCGATAAGGGCACGCGCAATACTTACACGCTGCTTCTGTCCGCCGGACAATGCCACGCCTCGCTCGCCTACCATCGTCTCAAGTCCATCCGGCAAAAACTTAATATCTTTGGCGAATGAAGCTCGCTCGAGTGCTCGCTGCAAATCAGCATCTGTGCCTTCTTTTAGACCGTAGAAAATATTTTCGCGAATCGTCTTCGAGAACAAGATAGGCTGCTGCGGCACATATCCGACCCAGCCCAGCATGTCATCAATTTTCAAGCTGCCAAGTGGCTCTCCAGATATATGAATACTGCCGCGTCCAAGTGGATATTCCCGAAGCAGCTGCTTCAGCAATGTAGTCTTGCCGCTGCCTGTTCTGCCTACGATACCAAGCGTCTGCCCCTGCGATAACGCAAAGGAAAGATCAACCAAGTTGTCGACTTGGGAGGATGGGTAACGGAACGTCACATTTTTGAATTCAACGGACGTTGGTTCATCTACTTTCACCTGCGTTGCTGCATCAGCAACATCAGGCTTATAGCCAAGTGTTTCACTTACACGATCGAGCGAAGCATTGCCGCGCTGCATAATGTTAATGAGCTCACCGATTGCAAACATCGGCCAGATCAGCATACCAAGAAATACGTTGAAGGATACGAGCTCCCCGAGCGTAATTTCATTATGGAATACAAGATATCCGCCATAACAAAGCCCGATCAAATAACTTGTTCCAACGAGTATTTTCATCGTCGGCTCGAATAACGCGTCGATGCGCGCAACAGCAATATTTTTGTTAAGCACTTCATTTGTTTTGGCGCTGAAACGCGCCTCGCTTGCTTCTTCCTGAACGAATGCTCTAATAACGCGAACACCAGATACCGATTCCAGCACCTGATCGTTCAAATCGCCAAATGCGTCTTGCGCATCCATGAAACGTTCGTGAATTTTTTTACCGTAATGCTTCATCGCAAGCGCCATAAGCGGCAGCGGCAGCAATGCGGCAAGCGTAAGCTTCACGCTTATCAAGCCTGCCATAACAATTAGAATCGTAATCATAAATAAGGTCGAATCGATTAACGTTAAAATACCGAAGCCGGCTGTCTGCGCAACTGCTCCTAAATCATTGGTCGAGCGCGCCATAAGATCGCCCGTCCGATTGCGTTCATAAAAGGTGGGGGTCATTCGTAAAAAATGTCCCATCAATCGCGACCGCAGCAGCTTCTCCAGCACGAATGCTCCGCCAAACAGCTTATAATGCCATATGTACGTAATGACATAGCCTACTACCGTTAGTGCGATCCAGCCGTAAAGCACGCGATTAAAATCGGCTTGACCGAGCAGATCCTGATGTATGCCATCAATCGTATAGCCAATAAGCCAAGGCGGGATGACATCAATAATTCCTGTTAGAACTAGAAGTGTTATAGCAACCGTATAACGCTTCCAATGCAATTTAAAAAACCAGCTTAATTTTTTGAGTACACTAAACATGCTTCTCTACCACACCTTCCGCTATCCATCCAAGCTTCGTTTACCTTCGATTTACTCCCGAGAACACAAAAAAAAGCGTGTCGTCGTAACGACACGCTTCTTCCCCTCAAAAAAACGCGACTTAGAACATAGTCAAGTCTCGCGAGGTCATAGAAAAGGCGCATAATTACGATGACGTAATCATGCGCCTCTGATGATGGGGTTTACCCTTAATCAAAGTGAAACAACGCGCGGATGGATTACGTTATTCATGTTCAAATGATGGTTATTCTTTGCTGCAAATTGATTGTAATCGTAAGTGTTCATGTAACGTAACCCTCCTCTCGCTAAAATATATTAGTCACTTTACCATCCATAGAAATTACTGTCAATACCGATTGGTAAAAAAACAAATTATGCCGAGCAAGATGGCAAATGGAATATATCAGCGATTGACGGTACAAGAATGGGGAAGGTAAAATGTAAAATGGCTTGCAGCAGCCACTTATTTTAGAAAGAAGGTCATTTTACAGCATGCGTATTAGAACTTATGCAATCTGCTTATATATCATCACGATTTATTGGATTTCGTTACATATTCCGAGTATGCACACCTTGTTTTTCCCTACCTTGGGTGCCTTCAGCCTGCTCTTCATCTCGCGTCCATTCGAGAAAGCCGAGCTTCGCAAAATCGCCGTTGGCGCCGTGCTTTCCTCGCTTATCGGTTCTTTATTTGCCCACTGGAACGCGAGCGCTCTTTCGCTGCTTCTCACGCTTATCATCGTTATTTTTTGCATCCGAACCTTCAAATGGAACGCGCCTCCGATTTTGGCCGTCGCACTCATTCCTTTTTTTACACATCCCACGTTATTCTGGGTCGTTCCCTTGTCCGTATGCGGATCGCTGCTCGGGTTATTAATCACCTTATCGGCTGCAGCATTTGTCGAGAAAAGGTTTGGTTCCGTGCATTTGCCGTCATTTCTCAGCCGCAAACCAAAAACAGAGTCCGATTCTGTCAATTGATTATCCCTTCCACTCCTCAGGCAAAAGCCGTTGATACTGGGACTGCAAATACCGATCGTCGATGAGCACGAGTGTGCCGCGATCGGTTTCCGAGCGGATGAGCCTTCCTCCAGCTTGCAGCACCTTGTTCATTCCCGGAAATACGTAAGCATAATCGTACCCATTCTTGCCCTGCTCGTTAAAATAATCCTTCAGCATATTGCGTTCTACACCAAGCTGCGGCAAACCTACCCCAACAACGATAACGCCGACCAATCTGTCTCCGACGAGGTCAACGCCTTCCGAGAACACGCCGCCCATCACCGCAAAACCGATCAAGGACTTCCCGCTCCCAGCCTGAAATGTACCTAAAAAACGATCCCGCTCTTCCTCTGCCATATCGGGCGTTTGCAGCAGTACCTCTGCATCCGAGGCCGCTCCTGTTGGAACAGACCATTCCTTCAGCTCCATATACGTCTCATAAACAGCATTCATGTAAGCGTAGGATGGGAAAAATACAAAATAGTTACCCGGACGCTCACTCATCAGCTCCATAATCAGCTTCGCTATCGGCAGCTTAGATTGATCGCGGTCATGGTACCTTGTAGAAAGCGGATTAATGACTACATCAAGCTGTTCCTTCGCAAAAGGAGACGGCACTGCGAGCGTATAATCATTTTCTCCCGCTCCCAGCATGTCCATATAATACGATACGGGAGAGAGCGTTGCAGAGAAATAGATATGCGAGCGATAACCCTTGCCGACCTGCTGCAGCAATTGAGAGGGATCAAGGCAGAACAGCTTGAGCCGAACATCGCTCTTCGAAAGCTCGATATAAACGACATAACGCTCATCAAATAACTTAGCTGTCCGCACAAAATTTTGCGCTGCAAAATAAGTATCCAGCAGCGCGCTGTCTCCGTTAACACCTATAGCTATCGCCTGTTCCGCAGCCGACGCGAATGCATCCACTAATGCGACCAGCTCCTCCGGCAGCTGCCGCTGAATCAAATGAGGCGCCCCATCGCTGCTTTTGCGCAGCGCGATGAAATAATCATTGATTGCCTTGGCGGTGCGATACCCATCGTTATGCACGCCCTTCAGCTCACGCTGCAGCGCAAGAAACGGAGCTTTTGTCAGCTCCGCAGAGAACATCTCCCGCGCTCGATCCACAAGATTATGCGCTTCATCCACCAGCAGCGCTGTCCGTTTCTTCATCTCCGCATATTGACGCTTAAATGAAATGCGCGGGTCAAAAATATAATTATAATCACAGACAACCGCATCCGACGCATACGCCAAATCCAGCGAAAATTCGAATGGACAAACCTTATGCTTATGGGCGTAGGCTTCGATAACTGGCCTCGTCATAATCGTTTCCTGCTCCAATATATCGAGCACGGCTCCATTAATCCGATCATAATAGCCTTCCGCGTAAGGGCAATGCTCTTTCTCGCAGCGGACTTCCTCTTGGAAGCATATTTTATCCTTTGCTGTAATCGTCACAGCGTGTAGATGGAGCCCTTTCTCGCGCATGAAAATCAAGGCGTCCTCGGCTGCCGCTCTTGTTGTTGTCCTTGCTGTCAAATAATAAAAGCGCTGCAGCATGCCTGCTCCTATCGCTTTGATCGTTGGATAGGTCGTCGAAATGGTTTTCCCTATACCTGTCGGCGCCTTCGCAAACAAACGAACGCCTTCCTCAATTGATTTGTAGACCGCTCCGGCAAGCTTGCGCTGCCCTGCTCGGTACGTCTCAAACGGAAAAGCAAGCCCCTTAATGCTCTCATTCCTTAGCTGCTCATGCTTGCGGAGCTGCTGCACATAAGGAGCATATCGCGCAGTAATCTCATAGACGTATTGCTCCAGCTCTACGAAGCTGACTTCCCGCATGAACCGCCGCTCTTCCTCTGTCTTCGTCTGCACATAGGTAAGCTGTACGCGCATTGCGGATTGTTCATGCTCCTTAGCATACATATAGGCATAAAATAGCGCCTGCGCCCAGTGGACGGGGTAACCGTCCTCCGCTATACGATCCAAGTCACCGCCAGTCGATTTGATTTCATCTACGGTCAATATCGGGTCTGTCCCAAGCAGTCCATCACATCGTCCGTCCACGACAAACAGCAGATCATCCAACTGGATATCCGCTTTGACATAGACCTCCTTCTGATCCTGCTCACCATAGGTTAGCTGCACTCTCTGATGCGCTTTCGTGCCCTCATGCATCGTATCGATGGCATTAAGCCTTACATCGATGCTGCCGCTCAGAAATACGTATTCGACTAAGTTTCTCACCGATATCGTGACCGTATCGTTTATCAGCATATTTTCCTTCTACCGCTCCCATAAAGAACATTTGTTCCTCTATTGTAACATAAGCATCATCGTCATCGCACAACAGTTATGTTTGTTATTCGCTTGGCGAAGCTACTTATCGCATGTTTTAAATCGACAAATAGACGTCAATATTGTATGGAATACAACATAGACGTCTATTATGGAAGCCTTATTCTCCAGCTAATCTATTCGGATCAGTAGTTAGAGCTCTTCCGTCTCATCCTCAGGGTGATTGCCGACACCATTCAATAGGTCAATGCCGTGGAATTCCTCACCGGGAGACGCAGGATCGATCGGACTGTCCTTCGCCATAACATCCGCATCGGGCACCGAAGCCAGCTCCTCAGAAATTCCCTCTGGCGTATCCACCTCGTCGTCCAGCCCCGCACGATTATCCAGCGAAGCAGGAATATGAGATTCAAGCACGTGAATATCGGGATGCTGTTTCTCCAACAGCTCCGATGCATGAGGCACAGCTGCGCCACTCGCATCCTCCGTAAACAAACCAAAATCAGGATCGATATCCTTTTCCGTTGTTAGGCTTTTAGCATGCCGCACATCATGTTCATTATCCATTATAAAGACCTCCTTCTTCATATCACCTACCTTATACTACCCACTATCTGGGCGTTTCTAACCATAAGCCTACACACAAGCTAATATGGCTATCGTTGCGTTATCCTGGTAAGGCCTTTGTTCTGCAAGCACATGCTGCAAAATAAACGCTGCGGCAAGCGGAGGATATAAGCACGACGCCTCCTCCAGCAGCTTATCTGATAAGTCATCATAGAGCCCGTCGCTGCACAATATAACTAGATCGCCCGTCAAAAGGTGCAGCGGCTCTTGATTGGCATCGATTTCTGTTATGCGAGGGATACCTAAATAACTCGTTAATAAATGGCGCTCCGGGTGCGACTCGGCTTCCTTCTGTGTTAGACTGCCCGCCAAAACATACTCCCTTAACCGATTCGCATAAATATGATCCCTCGTTAGCGGCATGAGCACTCCGCTTCGAAACAAATAAATTCGGCTGTCGCCGGCAGATATCCAGTACAGCTCTCCTTGATGAATGACGGTCGCAATAAGCGTCGTTCCGACGCTCCATTCCAGCTCATGACTTAGCGCCATCTCATATACAGCTTGATTGGCAAGATGGAGCGACTGTTCCAATGCCCGCGGGATAGACTCCTCTGCTGATTTGGCTATATATTCATTCAGCATCGTTTGCACGGCAAGCTGCCCCGCCTCCTTCCCCATAGCGTAGCCGCCCATGCCATCCGCAAGCACAGCAAGCACACCGTGACGCTCAATAGCTTCTTCATCATCGAGTGACGAGAAGCCATAAGCATCCTGCTGCTCCTCACGCTCGCCAATATGCTGGGCATGACCGGTAATGACCTTCATCGTGATGACAGCATTACGGCTATTTGATATCAACTCAGCAGCAGCGTTTGCGGCTCTAACGATCTGCTCGATTGAAGGTGTTTTTAGAGGGACGGGTGGCGGCTCCCAAGCAGGCGGTACGGCAACCTCTGGCCTTGACTCCGTCTTCGCTCCAGCTCCAGCGGCTTCAACCACTCCATGGCTGGGATTGCTTATGCGGCTGTTGCCAGCTGGAAGATCGAATACAATAATCAGGATAAGCAGGGCCCCAAAGCCAATCATGCCAATTGCGATCGCTATCTCAATAATCTCTCCTTGCTCACTAGTCCACAGCTGTTCCAACTGCTTATCCGGAATCGCCGCTACTCCGATATAGACGATTACAAGCAGCAATAAAACAATAGCCAAACCTTTAATGATCCCTCTTCTGTTCATTAGATCCCCGCCTCGCCTCAGGTTGTCACCCACCATCTACCATTTTATTTGCGTTAGCATGGATTTATGCCGAAACTATAAGTAGCAAACGTGCATAATAAGCAGCTTCTTAGACGGAAACGAACCGATGCACAAAAAGAAGGTGCATTCCAAAAAGATAAGAAGCCATGCGGCATGCTCATCCGCCCCTGCTTATATAGGCTTATTTTCATCAAACGCTGCCATTGATCAAACATAGCGCTAGAAAGTAGACATAAACTTCCTCATCACCCACAAATCAGCATGATTCGGAGCCGTTTCAAACAAAATAGAGCTAAAATATAGGCTTATTTTCATCAAGCAAGCCCATTATTCAAAAATAGAGCTAGAATTTAGCCTTAAACTTCCTCATCACCAGCAAATCAGCATGATTCAGAGCCTTTTCAGTGAAATTAGAGCTAAAATATAGGCTTATTTTCGTCAAACGCTGCCAATAATCAAAAATAGAACTAGAAATTAGTCCTAAACGTCCGCATCACCCACAAATCAGCATGATTTGGAGACGTTTCAGCGAAAATAGAGCTAAATTATAGTCCTATTTTCATCAGATGCTCCCATTAATTAAAAATAGAACTAGAAAGTAGTCTTAAACGTCCGCTTCACCCGCAATTCAGCATGATTCAGAGCCTTTTCAGTGAAAATAGAGCTAAAATATAGTCCTATTTTCATCAAACAAGCCTATTATTCTAAATAGAGCTAGAATTTAGCCTTAATCTTCCCCATCACCAGCAAATCAGCATGATATGAATCCGTTTCAAGCAAAATAGAGCTAAAATATAAGCTTATTTTCATCAAACGAGCCCATTGATCAAAAATAGAGCTAGAAAGTAGCCTTAACTTCCTCATCACCAGCAAATCAGCATGATTCGGAGCCGTTTCAGCAAAATAGAGCTAAAATATAGGCTTATTTTCATCAAACGCTGCCAATAATCAAAAATAGAACTAGAAATTAGTCCTAAACGTCCGCATCACCCACAAATCAGCATGATTTGGAGACGTTTCAGCGAAAATAGAGCTAAAATATAAGCTTATTTTCAACAAACAAGCCCATTGATCATAAATTGAACTAGAAAGTAGTCCTAAACTTCCTCATCACCCGCAATCAGTATGATATGAAGCCATTTCAAACAAAATAGAGCTAAAATATAGGCTATTTTCATCAAGCAAGTCCATTAATCAAAAATAGAACTAGATAGTAGTCTTATACTTTCCCATCACCAGCAAATCAGCATGATATGAAGCCGTTTCAAACAAAATAGAACTAAAATATAGGATTATTTTCATCAAGCAAGCCCATTATGCAAAAATAGAACTAGAAAGTAGTCTTATACTTTCCCATCACCAGCAAATCAGCATGATTTAGAGCCGATTCAACGAAAATAGAGCTAAAATATAGGCTTATTTTCATCAAACGAGTCCATTAATCAAAAATAGAACTAGAAAGTAGTCTTATACTTTCCCATCACCAGCAAATCAGCATGATTTAGAGCCGATTCAACGAAAATAGAGCTAAAATATAGCCTTATTATCAACAAACAAGCCCATTGATCAAAAATAGAGCTAAAATTTAGCCTTATTTTCTTCAATAGATCCCATTGTTCAAAAATAGAGCTAGAAAGTAGGCTTATGTTTGTTTAACTTCGTTCAGTTACAGTTAGTCAGGCTGCTTTTTTTGAAAAAAAGCTGCCTAAAAAGAAACAGAGGCTGTTCCAAAAGTAGATTTATCTAACTTTGAAGCAGCCCCTCGCTAAACATTGCAGTTGTCTAAGCTAACCCCATTACATCACTCAAACGATAATATCGCGATAAGATGCCAGCACATTGCCTTCCAAATCTGTCGCAAATAGAACCGAGCGTTCGCTCTCCAGCACGAAGCTGTAGCTCTTGTTGGTTTTTGCGTCACGCACAGTAACAGGACAATCCGTACCCGCTTCCGAGATAAAAGTATATAAGCTTCCTTGCTTAAATTGCAGCTTGCTGCCAAAGATGCCCGGGTGGTCTCCGCCTGCTTCCCATACGATGCCTGGCTTTAAATCCTCAGCCTCATGCAGCGCAGCCTCATAAAGTGCAATGAGTGTATCCGTACGCTCGTTAAGCTCCAGCGGCAGCGGACACCACATGACTTTGCCTAATCCATGGGCTACAGTACGAACGGTTGAAATGCCATCCGAATAGCTTCCGCTGCTGTCCAAAGTAATTTCCTTGTTCAACTCGCCAATCTTCTTGCCTCCGAAAGAAGCTTTGAAGGTACGCTCGCCAATTTGCAGCGTTTCTTCCCGCGATATATTGCTTAAACGATACGGCCCCACAATCGATTCCGCCCGTGAGGTTGGCTTCCAATATTCATCCAGCCCAATAGGTCCGGTGAAGAGCAGCGTGCCTCCATGCGCTTCAACATGCGCAAGCAGCTCCGTCAGCGCAGCATCACTGAAATTGTGCGCGCTCGGAACGATAATGAGCTTTGGTTTGTCGCGCTGCAAGGTTTCCAAGTGAAACTCTCCAATGCCGCGATGCGGAAGCTTCATTTCGTAGCCCAGCACACGAGTCAAGTTTCCTGTCGCTTCGCAAGCAAAACGGCGGCTGGAGAAATCATTGGAGTAAGGAAACACTACCGCAATCTCCTCTAGCTGGCGTTCCTTAAACAAGCTCGAAATTCGCCCAATAAACTTGCCGAAATCATAGGATACATCCGCTTCCGGCTTCTGTGTCCCGTCAGCCCGCAGAGCTCCGATATTCGACTCGCAAACGTTGTCCATGAAATAGTTTGTATTCCACAGCCACTGCACCGCACCTGCGCCGCCTGCGGCAAAAGCATATGCATATTTGCGCTCCAAGATGTTCCTCAGCTCTTCCTCTGAACGCTTCGCCCTATTATCCGGCATTTCCACATACATAATGCCCGTTTCTTGAATCAAGGTCGGCTTGCTAGGATCTTTGCCATATACGCTGTCCCATAGCAGCCTGTCATTCAGCCACCAAGTGTGTACAGTTGTGTAATCTACGCTTTCCGCATAAATTAGCGGAGAAGGACGCGGCCCCATGCCAAGCGCCTCATCTTGGCCAACGGTCACGAGCTGACGCGGGGAAATGGCATGAATCGTTGCCGTAAGCTCCCCTACCCAGCGGTTATGCATATCCATCGTAAACCGTGTATAGTCCAGCCAGCGCGTATTTTTCTTCAGCTTCTTCACGTCTTGAATATCAAACGCGATGTCCGTTTGCTCCGGCAAGGTGACCGCTTCAAAGTCCGGCAGCTCCGTGCTCGTCATATTCCACCGCGTCTGCAGCTTGCCAATCGATGCGTGCCGCTGCTTCAGCCAATTCACATAGGCTGCTTTTTCAAAAGAATCATGCATGGAGCGAGGCCCTGAGAATATGCGCATATGATCAAATAATGAAGGCTCATTGATCAAATCCCACTGTACATTGGACGTGTGTTTATGCCTGGATACGATCGCTGCAATAAACCGTTTTTGTGCTTGTACGCTTCTTGGATCGAGATACGGATTTTTGCCTTCCCAAGCTTCGGGAGCAAAGGCGAAGAAGCTGAAGGTCATTTCAATCTCATGTTTAGCCGCTGTCAAAATAAAAGCATCAACAGCTCTGAGCAGCTCTTCCGATGCATGTCCATCCTCGAACATAAGATGCCGCCACGCCGTCCATAAACCGGTACGAATCAGGTTGATGCCGGCTTCCTTCATCGTCGCCATATCTTGATCCCAGATCGCGGCATTCGGCATAGACACAAATTTCCGGCCAACATCCGAGGTCATATACGTCATTCCTACAATCGGGAAGGGAGCGCCATTTTTCTCAAAATAATCCCGACCAACTGCAAGCGGCGTACCTCTCTCCAGCAAATCGCGGTCATACCCCCAGAAGCCCTGCCGCAGTACTCTTTTTTCTCCGCTTTCAGCTTCGGCTTCACACACGATCTCATACAAGCCAGGCTCAATAGAAAGCGGTACACTAAAACTCATATACTCGATTTCGCTTCCAACGCTCACACTCAACCGATGCTCCCATACCGCCTTAGCCTCTCCTTGCTTATAAATAGAAATAGCCATCGACCAGTTCTCTTGCTTGCCGCTTTGATTATAGCCGTATGCCGCTTTAATCTGCTGTGCTTGAAGCGTCAGATGCGGTCTCTCTGCTTCATAATAAACCGCGTAGCTCGGCTTAATCCAAAGCTCAGTCACACCCCTTGCACAAAATGCCGCCCATTCTGCAAGGGCATCCGCTCCTGCGCCCGACCAGAAACGGTCAGTCAGCTGCTGATTCACAAACAACCAGCGTCCGCCTGCAAAATCGCCCTTGTTATGCTCGATCAGAACGACAGGAGCCGATACTTCCCGGCCGCCTGCAGACATTCCCTTCAGAAGCGGGCGAATGTGTGCATTCATTGGTCCCTGCGAGCCCGTGGCCTGATTCAACTGATCCCGCTCATGCGTCACATGCAAAATAAGGCCAAACGTAGGTTCAATCGTGAACAAATGCTCCTTGCCCTGCAGCAAAGGCAGCTCCTGATTGTGGCATAATTCAGTTGAACGCGTATGATCAACAGCAAGGGCTTCATGAATAAATAGTTCCTGATGGTACGCTGTCATCTCCTGCTGTACGTCCCACTGCTCGCCATCCCGGCTCACCGGCTGTTTAAAAGGGGCTCCGCCTGCATGAATCAAGCCCCCGCCCCGCTTTACAAAAGCGAGTATTTCCGACCATGATGCTTTCGGAAAATACGATCCGTGCAAATGAACGAGGCAGTCTACCCCGTCTTCTCTAAGAGCTGCTGACAATCTATCCGCATCGGTTACTTTAAACAGACTATTCAGCTTTTGAAGTGCCTCTGTATTTGGAGCACAGCCTTCTAACGGAAAAGTAGGGTCATAAAATAGTACTGCTTTCATGGTTCTCGCTCCTATCATTTCTCTATTGTTTATGGATCTTTACTTTCCATGATCCGCTATTTATTGCATAATGAAAGACTAAGCATCATGATTGAACATGGATTACAATTACGTACTGGAGGCGAACACAGTCGTGTCAAAGCTCACAAATAAGTCAACTTCGTTGTCACGAGCCAAAATAAATTGGAATCATTTGAAATCAAGCTTACTTCTGAAATACGCCTTGTCGTACATACTTATCTTCCTAATCCCATTGACTGGAGTTACCATATTCGTTTATGAAAACGCAGTCACTGGTCTTCGCTCAGAGATAGAGCAGTCCAATGTAAATCAATTGAATCAAGTAAAAATGACGATTGATGACCGGATGAGAGAGCTTCAGGAAATCGCCAGCAAAATAGCCTACGACGAGCAATTAACGCCTTATATGGTTCGTGATCCCTATTTTGGCTGGGAAGCTATTCGTCAACTTTCTACCTACAAAGCCAACAGCAGCATTTTGGAAGATTTATTCCTATATTTCCATGATGATTCTACTATTTACTCATCTCGCGGCCTTACCAATGTAGATGTTTTATTCAGCCAAACCTATCAGTTTAATCAAGTGAGTAAAGAGGATTTACTTCATGACCTAAATGAAGCCAAAGGTCCGATTATGCGTCCTGCTGAGCAGGTCAACGTTAACTATCGCAAGGAATCTATGCTTACGCTGCTCGTTCCGATTATGCCAAATGATCCTTTTCCTTATGGAACCGTTGTCTATTTGATGAAAGAGTCCAAGCTGACCGGAGTGATGGATTCCATCCTCAACAATTTTTCCGGCAGCAGCTATATCTTTGATCAGGACGGCAAAATGCTGACGGCCAATAATCATGGAGCAAGCATGCCGCAGGGTGACTTAGCTATCCTCTCTGCTTTGCAGCCAGGCATTCACAGCCTGACACTGAACGGCGAGAAGCAGTCTGTTGTTGCTGTCCTATCGCAAGAGAATGGATGGACTTACGTCGCCGCAATGCCGAGCCATCAATTTTTCAGCCGTGTCGTTCACATTCAGACTCTGATTCTGCTAGTATTCAGTATCGTCGTACTGACGGGCATTGCCGCAGCTATGTTATTGGCCAAGCGTCAATACCATCCCATTAAAGATTTAATGGAGTTCGCCAAACAAAAGAGCAAAAGCACTGCATTAGATTCAGCAAAAATCAGCAACGAATGGGATTGGATCAAGCAGACCATTCATGATTATAATGCTCGAATAGATATACAGGTGCCTTATGTTCGCAATCAGTGCTTACTGCTTCTACTCAAGCATGGCAAGCCTGACGACCCAGAGATCGAGCAGCTAGTCTTGGATGCAGGACTTGAGCTTCCGCAGGGGCAAGGGTATTATTTCTCTGTTATTTTGGCTTGGAATGCTTCCAATACGGGCGAAAATTCCCGTCAGGAACGCCAGCAGATGCAGGAAATGCTCCATGAATTGGAGCTGCCGGATCTTCATTCGCGAGTTTATGGGATCGAGTTCTCCCCAGCAGAGCAATTTGCGTTCATGGTTAGCCTTGTACCAGCAGAGTCCGTACCTTTGCAGGAGCAGATTGAACAAATCGTTGAGTCCATAAAGCTCATGATTATGGAGAACTCGCAGTTGCTGCCATCGCTAGGGGTTGGTACGCCATACGAGAATCTGGCAGAGCTTAATCAATCCTTTATCGAAGCGGCTACCGCGCTGGAATTCCGATTGGCAGGCGGCAATGGCCATGTCACTTACTTTGAACACTTGGCAGAGCTCAGCTCGCCGGATACAGAGACATTCTGGATCTCCAAGAAATCGCTGCTCAAGCTAGAGCAAAGCTTAAAGCAAGGAAACGCAATCGTAGCCAGACAAATGATTAGCAGCATCATCCTTGATATGAAAAACGAGTCATTATCGGTATCCTTACTGCGCTGCTTTTGCTATGACCTGCTGAATGCCCTGCTGCGGGCAGCCTCTGAAATGGGCATGCACAGCGTTATTCAGCATATTTCTGCCTTGGCAACCTTCGATACACTCGAAGAGACCGAACAAAAGCTGAATAGGCTTGCCGAACAAATTTGCGACCAGGTGGAACGAAATACCGAGACCGAGCAGCATTCTTTAATGGACGATATCGTAGCGTACGTGGATCAGCAATATGCGGATTACACGCTCAGCCTGGAGCATATCGCCTTGAAATACGCGATCTCAACTTCCTATTTGAGCCGCAGCTTCAAAGAAAAAACAGGCCTCAACTTTTCACAATATATTTCGCGCTGCCGTATGGATGAGGTCATGCGCCTGCTGCTGAGCACCGATGCTCCACTTAAAGACATTATTGAGCAAGTCGGATACTTGGATACACCGAACTTTATTCGTAAATTCAAGAAAGAAACAGGACTTACCCCTGGACAATACCGTAAGCTCAATGCTCCCGAAGTTCTCCATGTGGAGTAAAGCCCATCATTGTCATCATGCTCATAATCAAAGCCAACTCTTAAGCACCGTTTCCGGTGCAAGAGTTGGCTTATTTACTTGAAAGTTAACTCGTTTTCCAGCGGTCGTATGCCGTTTGATAAATCTCCGCCATCCGTTCTCCACCCATTTTCTTGATCGTTCCAACGTATTTATCCCAACCGCTAATCGAATCTTGACCTGTAATAAACTTAGCTTCCATTTGCATAACATACGTGCTCAGGTCAGAGCGAAGTTTTGTAACCTCAGCTGACTCTTCTGCAGTCAAGAACAAAGCAGGAAACGGAACTCTTGCACCGCGATCCAACAGCTTTTCCTTATTTTCCTTGGCTACCCACTCATCGAACTCTGTTTTCAAGCCCTTTGTAAGGTCATCACTAATCACCATAGGCGCGGCAATACCATAGTTAGGCGTAAGTGTTGAGCGGTATTCCTCACGATCGCCGCCGCCTGGAACAGGCAGCCACTCCTTCGTCATTGAAGCTTTGTCAGTGTATTTCCAGAGCGTACCTTCAGGTCCTTTGTCAAACAGCATTGCACCATCATAGGAGTACAAATAATCGACCCAACGCATCGATGCTTCCGGCGCTTTGTTGCTGCTCGTAATGGCGAAGGCGCCTGTTGAATAACCTCTATTTTTTGCAATTGCAGGAGCTGCTACCATATCGCTCTTTACAGGGCTGAACAACACATCTTCTGTGTCTGGCTCGCCGCCGAGTGTAAAGTATGCATGCCACTCCGAGAACAACCCGACTTGATTGTTTTTAGCTTTTGCTTTCTTCTGATCATCCGTTTGAGAGAAGGACTCATGATCGAGCAGTTCCTCACTCCAAAGACGATTCATATATTCCAGGTACGCCTTGTAAGGCTCTTCCATCGGCGTATAATGAACAACATCCTTGTCATCTACATAAATTTCTTCCTCATATGCGCCAAAAGCTCCTAGAATCCACGTCCGCAAATCTCTCATCTTCGAGGAGGAAGCGAGTGGAATTTCGTCTCTTTGGCCATTGCCGTTCGGATCCTCTTCTTTAACCCGCTTCAAATAAGTGTACAATTCCTCCGTTGTTTCAGGAATTTTCTTAATATCAAGCGCTTTCAGAAAGTCGCCGTTATACCAAAGCGGATTGCGGTACCATGGCTGGTTTAAATCAAATCTTGGCAAGGAGTAGATATGCCCGTCTGGTGCTGTGATTGATTTGCGAATATCCGGGTAAGTCTCAAGCAGCTTCTTCACATTCGGTGCATATTCGTCAATAAGGTCTTCCAGTGGAATAAGAATGCCTTGTCCACCATAATTAAGCTCCTCAGCCTGAGTTAGCTTTGCGCCAAACAATACATTAGGATAATCGCCGCTTGCAAAAACTAGATTTTTTTTCGTATCAAAGCTGTCTCTAGGCGCATTCAAATACTCAAATTTAATGCCCGTCAATTTCTCCATTTCGTCCATTACCGGCATGTCATTCCAGTTCTGAATACCGATGTCCGGCGCCATTAGCGTTAAGGTAAGTTTTTCATTAACGATTGGAAAACCTTCCTTATTCACGTTTGCAGTTGCTCCTGCTCCCGCTCCAGTCGTATTTCCTTTTTCCTTGTCGCCGTTCGAGCCGCAGCCTGCAAGCAATGTAACCGTCATCACACCTGCAAGCAGCAAGGACGCTGCTTTTCTTGATTTGTACATTCTTAAATCCTCCCTTTTTTTCTTCTATACTATTTAAATGATGCTATATAATAAGCGAAGGAATGATTTCCTTCGTCCATTATCTCACAAAGCCCTTCGGAAAAGCTCCGAACAAGGCAACTAACCCTTTACAGAGCCAATCATGACGCCTTGTACGAAGTAACGCTGCAAAAATGGATAAACGGCAATGATCGGAAGCGTCGATACGATAATGACCGCATATTTGACCAAAGAAGCCGCATCTGCCTTGGAATTCATCGCCATCGCTACTTCACCGCTAACCGCGGCGCCCGTAGTCTCTGCTGTCATTTCCTGCAGCACAAGAATTTGACGCAAAATCATTTGAAGCGGATATTTCGCCTCGTCATTCAAATAAATCAATGCAGAGAAATAACTATTCCAATGGCCTACTCCATAGAAGAGAGCCATAACCGCAATAATCGGTGAGGATAGCGGTAAAATAATACGGACAAATAGCTTCAAGTTCGTACAGCCATCCATATGCGCAGCCTCTTGCAGCTCCTTCGGAATCGTAGACTGGAAAAAGGTTCTCGCCACGATGATATTCCATACTGAGGCAGCGACTGGCAAAATAAGCGCACCCATGCTGTTAATGAGGCCTAGGTTTTTAATTAACAAGTAGCTTGGCACAAGGCCTCCGCTGAAGAACATCGTAACTAGAATGATGCCCATGAAAAGCTTGCGCCCGATGAAATCGGTTCTGCTCAGCGCATACGCGGCAGGCAGGGTAACGACTAGATTGAGCAGCGTACCCACGACCGTGTAAATGATCGTATTGAGATATCCGTTCCAAACCTTCGCGTTATCGAATACCAGCTTGTACCCTTCCCACGTAATCCCCTTCGGAAACAGCCACATTTCGCCTGAATTGACGTATTTCGGATCACTTATCGAAGCGCTGACCATATAGAGCACCGGGTACAACACAACGATTAGCGCTAGTAGCAAATAAATATAGTTCAAAATGAGAAACAGCTTATCGCCCTTTGATTCTTTTACTGCTGTAACCATACGTTTCTGCTCCTCCTTCCTACCAAAGACTGGTTTCGCTTGTGCGTTTCGCAATTTTGTTGACCATGATAAGCAATAGCGCATTCACGACTGAATTGAACAAGCCCACGGCCGTAGAAAAGCTATACTGTGCATCTACTAGCCCGGTTCGGTACACAAATGTAGAAATGACATCCGATGACCCCATATTCAATGGATTTTGCAGCAGCAAAATTTTCTCGAAGCCAACGCCCAAAATATTGCCCATGTTCAAAATGAGTAAAATGGTGATGGTCGGTACAATCGTCGGCAAGTTGATGTGCAGCACTCGTTTGAATCGGCTTGCGCCATCGACGATAGCAGCCTCATGAAGCTGAGGGTCTACGCCAGACAACGCTGCAAGATAAATAATTGTCCCCCAGCCCGCGCTTTGCCACACGCCTGACAAGACGTACACCGTCTTAAACCATTTTGGATCCGTAAGATAAGCAGCCGGCTCCAAGCCAACCAGCTCGATGAGCCTCACAAGCATTCCCGATGATGGCGACAAGAAAGTGATAATCATCCCGGCCATAACAACGACAGAAATAAAATGCGGTGCATAAGTAACCGTTTGCACAGTTTTCTTAAAATAGCCGTTCTTAATTTCGTTAAATGCTAACGCTAGAATAATGGGCAGCGGAAAACCGATGGCCAGTTCATATAAGCTAATGCTGAACGTATTCCACAATAAGTCCCAAAAATAATAGGAGTTAAAAAATCTCTCAAAATGCTCGAAGCCTACCCACGGACTTCCCATAATGCCTCTTGTCGGAATGAAGTTCTTGAAAGCAATCTGGATACCGTACATCGGACCATAATGGAAGATAAGAAAGTACAGCATGACAGGGGTCATAAATAAGTAGAGCTCCCAGTTTTGCAGCATCTTTTTTGCGAGCGACTTGTTTCCGCTTGTCTTCTTGTTTAATGGAACAGCTTGCCATTCGTTTCCTTCCATCTCTCTCGAATCCTCCTCTCTCTATGTTGTTATTCGCAGCTTCACTCTACCGGCAGCCGGCATTGTAATTGACTAGCGCTTACATTCCAAATTGTAGTCATTTTCACCATCAACGGTAAATATGTATGATCTGCATTGTCATTCGAAAACGCCGTAACCATAGGGTTTTACAGGCTTTTCACAATGACAGTTGTCCTATTTTCACTCATCAGAACGCTCTTAATGTGTTAGATATGCTGTCCGAAAATGGGGTGCAAGTGATACATATTGTGCTTTGCGGATAAATGTGTGAACCTTTCTTACGAATGCCTGTTTCTGAACAGCCGTTATCAATTATCACTTATGAACACGCATACAATTCCAACCCAATTCAGGAGGCTTTTGACTGTGACAAACAAAACCGCCCATCTTATTTCGCACACGCACTGGGACCGCGAATGGTACATGCCTTACGAATACCACCATACGCTGCTCGCAGAGCTAATGAACGATTTGCTTCGCATCTTGGAAGAGGATGACAGCTTCCGCAGCTTTCATCTGGACGGACAGACGATCATTATTGAGGACTATCTACAGATTCATCCTGAGAAAAGAGAAGTGCTCGAGAAATACATTCGAGAAGGCCGAATTATTATCGGTCCATGGTATGTGCTGCAGGATGAATTTCTGACAAGCTCCGAGGCGAATGTCCGCAACTTGTTGATTGGGCATCAAGACGCTGCTTATTATGGCGTTATTTCAAAGCTTGGATATTTCCCCGATTCCTTCGGCAATATGGGGCAGGCTCCACAAATGCTGAAGCAAGCAGATATGGATACCGCTGTGTTTGGACGGGGCGTTAAGCCGACCGGCTTCGATAATATGGTCGGTGAAACGACCGGCTCCAGCTATGAATCTCCCTATTCAGAAATGCACTGGACCTCTCCTGACGGTTCGTCCGTGCTTGGACTGCTATTCGCCAACTGGTACAACAACGGGATGGAAGTGCCGACTGATCCAGAAGAAGCGAAAGCCTATTGGACCAAACGGCTTGGCGATGCCAGCAAATACGCTTCTACGCCAGAGCTTCTATTCATGAACGGCTGTGATCATCAGCCTGTTCAAACCAACTTATCCGAGGGCATTCGCACGGCAAGCGAGCTTTTCCCGGACGTTACCTTTGTTCATTCCAGCTTTGAGCAGTATATCGAGGCATTGAAGGGACAGCTGCCTTCTCATTTGACGACGGTCGAGGGCGAGCTGCGCAGCCAGCATACAGACGGGTGGAGCACGCTCGTCAATACGGCTTCCGCTCGGATTTATTTGAAGCAGCTCAATCAGCGGGGACAAACCTTGCTGGAGAAAGGCGCTGAGCCTCTAGCTGCACTTGCGCATCTAGTCGGCGTCCAAAGCTATCCGCATCAGCTATTGACCTATGCTTGGAAGACGCTTATGCAAAATCATCCCCATGACAGTATTTGCGGCTGCAGCGTAGACGAAGTGCATCAGGAAATGGTGACGCGATTCGATAAGAGCCGCCATACGGCCGAATCCATTATATCGGAGAGCCTAAGTGCAATTGCGGGACAGATCGATACAAGCGGAGTTAAAGCATGGGGAGAATCCAGCGTGCCGGTTACTATTTTCAACATGACAGGTTGGGAGCGCAGCGGCACAGTAAGCGCGGAACTCATCGTTGCCAAAGCTTATTTCAAGGAAGGGCCTAACCCTGCTGCCATTGCTGAACGGCTTGAGAAGCTCCCGCTTCAGTTGGAGAATGGGGCTCTGCTGGATGACGAGGGTTGTACGATTGCTGCCAAAGTAGAGGATTTAGGCGTTCATTTCGGTTATGAGCTGCCGAAGGATAAATTCCGCCAGCCTTATATGGCTCGCAAAATAAAGTTAACGTTTGAAGCAAGCCGGGTTCCGGCACTTGGCTTCAAAACGTATGCATGGCAAGAATCCGCTGCAGCTCCGGCTTTAGCGCCTAACACATCACTAATCGCCAGCCCAAGCGGCATGGAAAATCAATATATTGCTGTAAGCTTTGAAGCAGACGGCTCTTATCATTTAACGGATAAAGCAACCGGGAAGACATTCCAAGGACTTGGCATTTACGAGGATTGCGGCGACATTGGCAATGAATATGTATTTCGTCAGCCTGAGGGAGAACAGCCTCTTACGACCAAGGGTATTCCGGCAACGATAACCCTAGTTGAGAATGAAGCCTATCGTGTCACGTACGAGATTGTCCATGAATGGGCAATTCCAGCCAGAGCTGATGATACATTCACATCTGAAAAACGAAAAATGATCCGTTTCCGCGATCGGCAGGCTAAGCGAGTCGAGCATATGGTGCCGATGCGCATCGTCACTCACGTTAGCCTAGAGCAATCCGGCAGAGGGCTGCTGCTGGAGGCATCCTTCAATAATCAGGCCAAGGATCATCGCCTTCGTGTATTGTTCCCTACTGGGCTGAAATCGGACAAGCATTTGGCTGACTCGATCTTCGAAGTCGCTTCCCGTGATACGACGCCAGCGGAGGAGTGGATAAACCCAAGCAATGCCCAGCATCAACATGCATTTGTTAGTGTGTCGGACGGCGAACACGGCTTAAGCGTCGCTAATAAAGGCCTTAACGAATACGAAGTGCTACGCGATGGATCGAATACCATAGCGGTTACGCTTCTCCGTTCTGTTTCTGAGCTGGGAGATTGGGGAGTATTCCCGACACCAGAGGCGCAGTGCCTTGGAGAGCATACTGTAGAGTTCTCCCTATTCCCGCACGCCGGCGATGCTATTTCTTCGGAGGCATTTGTGGAAGCTTACCAATTCCAAGCGCCTTGGTTCCACCTGCAAACCGGAAATCAACAAGGCTCGCTCCCGGCAACCTATGAGCCACTGAAGTGGGAAGGCAAAGGGTTCGCTTTGTCCACCTTTAAAGTCTCGCAGCAAAACGGCGATGTCATTATTCGTTGGTACAACCTCGCGGGCGAGCCGCAGGAGCTGGCGTTTGAAGCTAATTTTGGCGTAGAGCATATTCATCAAAGCGATATTTTGGAACGCCGCCAAGAGGCCGCGAGCATTCAGAACAGTTCTGTACGCCAAACCATTGGAAAAGCAAAAATTATAACCTACTCATTACAATTGAACTAATCAGGAGGCAAACCTTATGAAATTACCAGATTCCATTATTAATGTACTAGCTGAGGCGGACCAGCGCCTTGCGCATCGTCCCAAGCTGCAAAAGCTGTTCAAAAATTGTTTTCCAAATACGCTGGAGACAACGATCAAGCTGATGGACGATGGCACAACCTTTGTCATTACAGGAGATATTCCGGCGATGTGGCTGCGTGATTCTACGGAGCAGGTTCGTCATTACATTCCTTATGCCAAGGAGGATGCTGAACTACAGCGTATTATTAGCGGCGTAATTCGCCGTCAAATGTTCTACATTAATATAGATCCTTATACGAACGCATTTAATGAGACGGCAAGCGGCAAACATTATAATGCCGGCGATCAATCCGATATGACAGCTTGGATGTGGGAGCGCAAATATGAGCTGGATTCCTTGTGCTTCCCTACTCAGCTCGCCTATATGTACTGGCAGGAAACGGGCAAAAGCGATATTTTCGACGATGCCTGCTATCAAGCCTTAAACTCGATCGTCAATGTAATCAAAACAGAGCAGCGGCATGAAGAGAAGTCCCCTTACCGCTTCGTGCGTCCAGGCTTTAAAGAAACCGAAACGCTGCAAAATGACGGGTTAGGACTGCCGGTCAACTACACAGGCATGTCTTGGTCGGGCTTCCGTCCAAGCGATGATGCTTGCCTGTTCGGCTACAACATTCCTTCCAACATGTTTGCCGTCGTTATTTTGGGCTATATTCGGGATATTGCGGATCAAGTGTATGGCGACAAAGAATTGGCCGCAAGAGCAGAGAAGCTGCGGCAGGAGATCGACTTCGGCATCAGAGCGTACGGCATCGTCAATCATCCGGTATTCGGCAAAATTTATGCTTATGAAACGGATGGGTATGGTAACTACTGTCTTATGGATGACGCGGGGACACCTGGACTGCTGTCTATTCCTTATTTCGGCTATGCGCCTGTGGACGATCCCATTTATCAGAACACACGCAGGTTTGCGCTGAGCCATGAAAATCCGTTTTACTTTGAAGGCAAATTTGCCAAAGGCATAGGCAGCCCTCATACGCCTGCCGGTCATGTATGGCATATGGCTTTGTCGATGCAAGCGTTGACTGCCGATAATAATGAAGAAATAAAAGAGCTAATCGATATGCTCGTGAATACGGATGCTGATACGGGCTTTATGCACGAGGGCTTCCATCCGGACGATCCGTCCGTATTCTCGCGAGAATGGTTCGCTTGGTCCAACAGCCTGTTCGCCATGTTGATTTGCGAGGCGATGGATAGAGACATCGTATAATTTCGTGTACGGGTAAGTCCTCTCACGAATAAGAGGCAGCCCCTTAGGTCAATAACCTAAGGGGCTGCCTCTTCTATTATAGAAGATACGGGAGCATCATTATCTTCTGATTGCTCAAAATATTATTTTTTCACGATATCCTGTACCGCTTTGTCGAATTTCTCAAGCAATTGATCGCTAGTAATTTGCTTGCCGAGATATTCTTGCATTGCTGCACCCCATTGCTGTGTAATGCCGTCAGGGAAACGATCCCAGTTCCAGCTTTTCACTTGCTCTGGACTCGCATTCGCGAAGGTTGCGAAGTCGCCGCCGATTTTGCCTACCGCTTCTGGGTTCGGCTCGATGGAGGACAATGCCGGTACAAATTTGAAATCGGTTGAAATGAATTTTTTGCCTGTTTCCGAAGTAACCATCCAGTTCAAGAAGGCTTTCGCTTCTTCCACTTGGTCGGATTTGCTGTTGACGATCCAGTTGTTCGGTACGCCGGTAAATACGTTAGGCTTGCCTTGAAGAGGGACAGCCATCATGCCAAGGTTAAGCGCGGGATCAATTTCATCAATCATGCCTTGAATCCAGTTGCCGTGCTGAATCATGGCATATTTGCCTGCTGCGAACTCCGCTACCTGCGTATTGTAATCCGTTGTCAGCGCATTGTCTTGACCATTCGCGAACATAATGTCCACTAGGCGAATCCACTGCTTCATGATCGGATCATCTTTCAGCTTCACTTTGCCCGCTTTCACATCTTCGATAAATGCCGCAGGATCAGCTTGGTTAGCAAATGCGATATTTAGCGTATGAATGCCCATCGACCACCACTCCGAAGTAAGCGCGAATGGAATGATGCCAGCATCCTTCAGCTTTTTAGCTGCTGCTTCTAGATCCTCGAGCGTTTGCGGCAGGTCGGTGATGCCTGCTTTTGCAAATAGATCCTTATTGTAGGTGAAACCATAAGCTTCAAGGTTCATCGGCATGCCAAGCAGCTTGCCGTCACGCGTAATTTGCGCTTTCGATGCTTCAACCAAATCCTTCGCCCAAGCCTCGCCAGTCAAGTCCGTCGCACGGTCCACGTAAGGATCGAAGCCCGCCCAGCCGCTTGAGTTGAAAATTTCCGGCTCCTCGCCAGCAGCCAGCTCTGCTTTCAGCAATGCGCTGTAGTCTTCCCCGCCGCCGTGTGTCTCGATTTCCACTTTTACGCCGGTTTCCTTCTCGTATTCAGCAGCCATTTTGGCAAGTGCATCAGCTATCTCTACCTTGAATTGAAACACTTTAATGGTAACGTCCTTCTTCGGCGCTGCCGTCGCTTCTGTTCCGCCATTTTTTTCAGTTTCTTTTGGTGCATTTGTTGCTTTCCCGCCGTTGCCGTTGTTGCTTCCACAGCCGCTTGCCAGAACGATGAGCATAATAGCAGCTAGCATAAGTAAGGAAACTTTTTTCATCTTATGACCTCCCGCAAATTTTATATATCATTTCGTTTTTGTATCGCTTACATCGTCATTATAATTGTGCAACAACGTGGCACAACACCGAATATATTGTACTTCTAGGTGTAAAATGTTGATAACTTCCATAATAAAACTTTTTATCGTTAACCTTTAACTGAACCGGCTGTAATTCCTTCAATAATGTGCTTTTGCAAAAATAAAAAAAACAAAATAATCGGAATCGTACTAAGCGTGAGTGCAGCCATTGCGAGATCCCACTTGCGCAAGTATTGGCCAAAAAACTTTTGCACGGCGAGCGGAATCGTAGTCAGCTTATCATTTATAACGAGCACTGGCAGCAAATAATCATTCCAAATCCACAGCACGTTCAAAATAATGACCGTTACCGTGATCGGCTTCAGCAGCGGAAACACGATACGCCAGAACACGCCATAAGGTGAGCAGCCATCCACAACCGCCGCTTCCTCTACCTCTAGCGGAACAGATTTAATGAACCCATGATACAGAAACATCGACAAGGAAATGCCGAAGCCCATATAGCATATAACGATACCATACAAATGTCCGCGCAATTCGAACATCGACGTAATGCGCATCAGCGGCAGCATAACCGATTGGAACGGAATGATCATGGCAGCAATAAGCACCGTCAGCAATATTTTATTAAAGGTCGTCGGACGCCTAACTAAGCGATAAGCCATCATGGAGCTGACGATGACAAGCATAAGGACGCTAATCGAGGTCACCATAAACGAATTCAGAAACACCGTCGGAAAATCAATGGCAACCCATGCGCGCTTGAAGTTGTCCAGCCCCAGCTTCTCCGGCAGCGAAGCGGCGTTGAGCAAAATAAATTTGAGCTCCTTAAACGAGTTGATGATCAAAAAGTAGAACGGTGCCAAGAAAATAAGCGCAGCCGCGATACCTATAATTTCGAGCAATAAAATGAGAGGTGTATAGCGCTGTTTATTTTCCATTACGCCTCCACCTCCTTCTTCTTCGTGAACCATACCTGCGTGACCGTAATTAAAGCTACGCCGAAGAAGAATATCATCGCTTTCGCTGTTCCAAGTCCATAACGATTGTTAACTAGCCCCTCGCGGTAAACGTTTAGCGCAATCGATTCCGTTGCATTGCCAGGACCGCCAGCGGTGAGCGACAGGTTCAAATCGAACATTTTGAACGAGTTTGATGTCGTAAGGAACAAGCAGATCGTAATGGCTGGCATAATAAGCGGCACGGTGACTGAACGCAGCATTTGCCAAGCTCCTGCCCCGTCGATTTTGGCGGCCTCGATTAAATCCTTCGGCACACTGATCATAGCTGCGATATAAATAATCATCATATACCCTGCCGTCTGCCATACGAATACGATAACGATGCCCCAGAAGGCAGTATTCGGAGTACCTAGCCACTGAAGGTTAAAAAATCCGAAGCCCGTCGCTTCGCCGATAGCCCGAAAGCCTCTTACGAATATAAAATACCAAATGTAGCCGAGCAGCAGTCCCCCGATTACGTTAGGCAGAAAAAATACGGTTCGCAAAATGTTGCGGCTCTTCAGGTTTCGCGTAAGCAGCAGAGATAACAGAAATGCCAGCAGGTTGGTGACGATAACCGCGGCAGCCGTAAACTTAGTCGTAAACCAGAATGCGTTCCAAAAACGCTCATCGTCCGAGAAAATCTTAACTATATTTTTCATACCTACCCATTTGGCGTTGCCGAGGTCCATCCCGTTCCATTCCGTAAAGGTGTAGTAAAAACCCATCACGAATGGCGCAAGCACAATCAATATAAAGGCAATGAGTCCCGGTCCAACAAATACCGTTTGCTGTATCCATTCGTTCCACTTGATTTTTTTGGACATCATTCTCGTCCCCTTTCTCTTCCCTGTGTGTCAATGTATCTGTTGATATTCACAGTATAAAACTGAGTCCCCCATCTAACCACAGAGAATGATGATAAGGTAGGTGGACTATATTGACCATCCGCAGCAGGATCGGTTACTGTGTTTATGCAAGAGTGACTTAGACAGAAAGCGGGCGATTGTGATCATGAATACGATTAAGCCATTTAACACGATTCGCAAAAAGCTCATGCTTTTGCTGCTCGCAGCTACGATTTTGCCGATTGCAACCTCGATGATTATCTCTTATAATGCGACAACCAAATCGATTACGGAGGACGCGATTGCCCGCAACAATCGACTGCTGTCGCTCGGGAAAACGAACATTATGAACTACATGAACAACATCAATCAGAAGTCGCTCGCTGTCTACAACGCAATGAACGTTCCGCGCTCCTTGTATTATATTTTGGAGCACAGCATGGAGGATGAGGTATTCCCGAACGATATTACAGACGTCATTCGCAATCGCAACCTGCTGAAGGATCATTTGTACAACATGTATCAAAGTGTCAGCGAGTTTCATAAAGTAAGGCTTTATGCGGTCAACCAAAACGCAACGTATCTACTATGGAATGACGACATTAAGGTTGGGCGAAACAATGTTCCCATTCCACAAACCTTTAAGAAAGCATATATAGAGCCTACACATATGAGCCATAATTACGGACTCATTGATCTCAAATCTTCGGCAAGCGAAGAAATGGTATTTACGCTTCATCGTCCGATCTTCCTCGCCCCGAGTGATGAGCTTCTTGCTGAATTGTCTATCGATGTAAGATTGAATGTATTAGAGGATCTAAATCGCCAGCTCTATGACGGCGGTGAGGAAAGCTTCTATATTGCGGATTCGAATGGTCAAATCGTGCTTTCTTCAGATAAAAACGAAATCGGTACGTCTGCTAAACAGAGCTGGCTGGGGACGATTTTGGACTCCGGGCAGGACAGCGGCCATTTTGACTGGAAAGAGGAATCGTTCAAGGGCATGATTTTTTACGATCGTATTAAGACGCCTTACATGGACTGGTATTTAATTAAACAGACGCCCTACAAGCATCTCTTCAGCGCTGCCGATCGGATTGCCCGCATCAATACGGCAGTCGGAATCGCTTTTCTAGCCATTGTCGTATTAGCCACTCTGTTCATTTCGATTCGGTTTACGAAGCCGCTGCTTCGCTTAATCGGTTATGTGAACAAGATTGAGACGGGCAATTTGAATGTAGCGATCGACATACACAGCAATGATGAAATCGGTCTGCTCGCAAGGCGATTCCGCTCGATGATGCAGACCATCAACAATCTCATTTTGACCGAATATCGGCTTGAGATTGCCAATAAGACCAATGAGTTGAAAGCGCTGCAAGCTCAGGTAAATCCACACTTCCTCTATAATGCGCTGCAATCGATCGGTACCGTTTCACTGCAGCACGGCGACACCAAAGCGTATTCACTCATTACGTCTCTTGGGAAAATGATGCGTTATCAGATGAACGCCATGGATTCGGTCGTGGAGCTGCGCCGGGAGCTCGATTATGTTCAGGCCTATCTTGATCTGCAGAAACAGCGTTTTGATACAGCTCTCCATGTGCAGCTGCTAATTGACGAGCAGACAAGGCAAATACTCGTTCCAAAAATGATTTTGCAGCCGCTGCTCGAAAACTTTTTTAAGCATGGGTTTGTGCAATCATCGGAGGAGCCTTCCGAGCTTCTGATTACCAGCGCTTTGGATAAGCAAGGGGAATGGCTTTCGATTACGGTTCAAGATAATGGCTGCGGCGTGTCCGAAGATCGGCTGCAAGAGGTGCGGCTTCAACTGGAGAAAATGCCTCCAATCGGAACCGGGCAAACGAATGATCAAGAAGAGGGCGGCATTGGCCTGCCTAACGTGCTTTCGCGTCTGCGCCTGCATTTTAACAAAACGGCTGCTATGGAGCTGCGTCACGTGAAGCCGCATGGCTTTTCCGTTACGATTCATATTCCGCTGGCAAAGGAGAATGAACGATGAAGGCATTAATCATTGACGATGAGAAACATGTGAGGGAAGCGATACGGCTGCTCGTCCCTTGGGATGATTACGGCATCGATACACTGCTTGAGGCACAAGACGGTATCGCCGCTACTGCTTTAATTCGCACGGAACGGCCAGAAATTATTTTCACCGATATGATGATGCCTAATATGAATGGCACGGAGCTGCTGCAATGGGCGGCTGAGCATGCGCCCTCCAGCAAAATCATCGTCATTAGCGGCCATGACGACTTTAGCCTCGTTCGCCATGCGGTCAAATACGGCGGAATCGATTATATTTTGAAGCCCATTGATGCTGAGCAGCTCGTTAGTGCATTGGCAAAAGCAGTGAGCTGCTATACCGCGGAGGAGCAGGAGCGATGCCGCAAGACGAGGATGAATATCGAGCTTAATCAGCTTAAGCCGATGTACTTGGAGCAATATTTTTCGGCAATGATCAACGAACCCGGCTCCTACTCTAATTTTGCTGAAACACTCAGACTGGAATTAGGAATTACGAAACCTATATCTCATGCACGTGTTGCGCTGGTCAAGCTTGAGCTTGCTTCTCCGTTCATCAGAGAGAAATTTGCCTCAGGACTCGATTTGCTGCTGTTCACTTTGACGAATATTTGCAATGAATTTCTAAAGGAAAAAGAAATTGGCTTCGCGCTTCGCCACCGCGGACAGGAGCAGGAGCTATTGCTGCTCTTTTGGGGAGATGGAGGACTGGCGCCTGCGCTAATCAAGGAAATGAACGATGCGATATTTGTAATATTGAAGACGCGGTTTCATTTTGGACTCGGGCATGCTGCAGCTTTTCCTTCATCAGCAGCCACCGCTTATCAACAAGCGAAGCATGCGCTTTTGCGCCGGAATTTGCTCGTTAACGATTCGTATTGCCATACTTTTGAGGCAGCAGTTCATCAGCACAAAAACACGCTTCTGCTCTTTAGCGAGCATGAAGAAAAAATAAAATTTGCTGTGCAAAGCGGCAACAAAGAACAAATCCGCCGTGCTTTAAAGCCTTGGTTCGATTCACTTGATCAAGCAGGATTCATCTCGCAAGAGCAGCTAATGAACTGGCGTCAGCAATTCGAATTCGCCAAGTCTATATGGGAATACAAAAGCGATAAAAACAAAAGTGGAAGCAAATCTGATTTAATTGAGGATCAGACACTCTTATCCTTGGATGCCAATGGATTTTTTGATTACGAGCAGTGGAAACAGGGCGTTTTTATAGAAACGTGTGACGTTTCCTTGCGTTTGGCTGAACATGACAAGGAACGCAGTGTCATTGAGGACATCGCTGCCTATATTGAACAGCATCCTCACGAAGAGATCACGCTGCAGGATATATCCGAGCGCTTTTATTTAAGCAGAGAATACATTTCGCGCAAATTCAAGCAGGAGACGAATGGCAATTTATCCGATTTTATTGCGGAGGTTCGGATCAAGCGGGCAAAGGAGCTTTTGGCAAACGGGCAGTTAAAGATCGCTCAGGTTGCTGAGCTGGTTGGCTTTCAGGATGAGAAATATTTTAGCCGCGTCTTCAAGAAACGTACGAACTGCTCTCCGAACGACTATAGGAAACACCATTACAGCGGGGATAGTTAGCGGGAACTTGCTTTCGCATAAGGGTTAAAGTCAGCTCCATAAACTGATTCAAAGGCAAAAAAAAAGCTGAGCTTCGTTCAATTGGCGTTAACCAATCGAGCAAAACTCAGCTTCTCTTTGTCTAAGAAAGACACCTACATTATCGGTGTACCCTTCTTCAACGTCTTCATGTCACTATTGGAGTTATTGAGCGCGGGCAGCATCTTCTCGCCACTGACCATTGGTTCATGGCAGATTAAACAAGTAGGAACGTGATCAAACGCAAAGTTATCGCGCATCCAACTGTTGCACCCTTCCGTCTCGCATGTCCATACCTTCGTGTTTTCTTCCGGAATTTCTTCAAGCGGTTTTTTACGATTGTACATATGGTCAGCCCCCTTCGCGATAAAAAAGGAAAAACTGCCTCGAACTTAGAGTAAGGGGCAGTTATCATTTATAAACAGCAGTGTATTGTGAATATTTGCTTCAAACTTGCAATTGATTTTATTGTACCATATTTCGTCCAATAAAGGCAAATATCAGCCTATATTTTAGCGCCTTTTTTTTGGAGAGTGGCAGTAATGCGCAAACAGCTGCTCAATCGGTTTGAAATACAAATGCCCATCCTCCCAAGGTTGAAAATGAAGATCCATTCTAGAATCGCTCCAATTGGCAGGAGTCCCTGTCGTACTAAGCTTGCCGGGCAATACGGGCTCCTCGACGACGGCAGGAAATTCCTGATAACCAAACAGCAAATTCTCATGCATCGCAATGATTTCATACTTCGGCCCATGGAAAGCCCGCTCTTCTTGAAGCTGATAATGAAAATAAATATAGCTCGCTGCCATCTCCGGCTTTAAGTGCGCCACTCTTCCAACACGCCGTTCAACTGTTTCTTTGCGAAGCCAATGATCAGAGCTGGCTGGCTCGTTGAAATGGAAGACATCAATCATCGGAATCCATTTTCGCGCAGCTGAATGTCCAGGCCAATCCTCCAAAAAAGCAGCCATCTCTGGAAGCAGCTCATCGGACTCGAGCACTCGTTCGATGCACTCACAGTAAATGAACACATTTCGCTCCCATTGGAAGCAGCCAACCGTCATAATCTCCCCTTGCTCTATTAGCTGCTGTACAGCAGCTGACTTTTTTGCCGCTTGGATGGCCTCCATCTCGAAGCCTTCTTTCATTTGCGCCCTCGCTATGACTCTAAACATGATTATTCTCGCTCCGCTCGTACGATCAATTGAAGTGCATTCGAATTTAAAGCTTCCCTGTATAGTTAAACGTGAATGACTGCATCAAAGTTGTATATATCGGTATCATAAGGGAGCCCATTGCTACAATCAATCGATTTTCTCAAAATAAGTGACGCTAACGCCAGTTTTTTAAAATGTTGGATATTCTAATTAAGGAAGTTGGAAAGAATGCCAAAAAAACGAGGAGGAAATACAATTGGAAAGCACAAGTGAGTTTGTCCAAAAGGTACAGGCTACGCAGCGTAAAGCCGAACTCAACAAAAGAAGAAACGGCAACGGCAACCCTGCTGAGAGACTTGTAAATAAACAGCACAGCACCAATAAATAAATGATTGGATAAGGCTTCGAATGGGTGCTGTCGCCGCAGGGTGGCAGCACCTTTCTTGCTTTGCAGAGAAGGTCATCTCTTTCAGCAGCTAGGCAACTCCGACATGTTTGGACACAAATAAAAACCAGCCTTACATGTGTAACCATGTTTGACTGGCCTATGTGTACAGCAAATTGATAATTGCATATGATTGCCTCAAGCTTTTAAACCGAATACTCATGAGGGTAATAGGCGATATGAGAATCCGCTACAATCGTGAGACTGTTTTCGTCAGCGTTATATTCAACTGGACCGTCTTTGACGTAATACCACGTTTTTAGCGTCGGCTGATCGTCAAACTCTTGGAAAACAAACACGTTCAGCTCAGCTTTATGAGCAAGCAGCTCTTCGATACTTTCGCTCCATGGCACAGAAACCGTAAATCGCCAGCCTTCCCCCTGTGGAACAAGCGTATAAGGCACTTCCAGCTTATTCGAATCAATAAACATCCGACCACCCACCGCATGTTTAACAAGAAACGTTTGTTTCATTTTTATCCCTCCTTAAAGTTTGCGAATGCAAACTTACTTCGAAAGCGTATGCTAAAGTTTGCGAATGCAAACTTACTTCGAAAGCGTATGCTTAAGTTTGCGAATGCAAACTTACTTCGAAAGCGTATGCTTATGCGAAAGCAAACTTACATCGAAAGCGTATGCTTAAAGTTTGCGAATGCAAACTTACTTCGAAAGCCTAAGGCAAATCGATCAGCATAAAAAAAGCTGGAGCCGCAGCGGCGAGTGTAAGCTCCTCAGCTGCCTCAATTTGTGCCTCATCACCGGTAAAAAGTGTTTCGCCGTGAACCGACAGTTCACCTTCAATAATATATATAAATTGCTTGCGTCCCGGTTCAACAACGTATTCAAACTGTTTTCCTTGCTCCAGCTTGCTCAGATAAATCGTCATATTCTGATTTATGGAGGCAACCTGTTCCAAATCTTGATTTGAAACGACAGGAAGCAGTGCATTATGCAGCTTTTCTACATCGAATCGGCTCGCTTCATAGGAAGGTTTCATCCCTCGTTCCTGCGGCATGAACCACAGCTGGAGCAAACGCAGCTCTTGATCTTCTGATGCGTTAAATTCCGTGTGGATAACGCCCGTGCCAGCTGACATCCGTTGCACCTCGCCAAACGAGGACACGACCGAGTTGCCCATGTTATCCTCATGTCTAATGCGGCCATTCAATACGATAGATACGATTTCCATGTCGCTATGTGGATGCGCGCCAAAACCTTTTTCCGGAGCCAAATAATCGTCATTGCACACACGCATCACACTAAAGCCTGTTCGATTCGGATCATGATAAGCTCCGAACGAGAAGCTTGGGTGGCTGCGCAGCCAGCCTAGATCCGCCGAATGCCGCGATGCCGCGGGGAATACGTCGATCATAAGTCTCTCCTCCAAACAAGTTTTTATTTACTTACTTATATATAGCAGTTTTTCATTCTCCGAGCAAGCTTAAAATTGAACAGCGTTGAGCAGCGGCTCGAAACCATCGATATGGCAGCCTACTATATCTCCGCCGCGAATAACGACAGCACCTGGAGTTCCTGTCATCATAATGTCGCCCGGCAACAGCGTCATCACTCTGGAGTGAAAAGCAACAGCTGCAAAAGGGCGGAACTTCATATTGAATACCTTATTGCGATGTGCGGCCTCACCATTAATTGCGGTTTCCACATTCAGCTCTAGCAAATCAGGAAACTCATCCTTCGTAATAAACTCCGGCCCGAAGCTGAAAAAGGTATCGAAGCTTTTGGCCCTCGATAAAAACCTCTGATGTCTAGCATGAATATCAGCTGCCGTAACATCAATTGTCGTCGTATACCCGGCAATGACATCATACACTTCAGCTTCTGATATATTTTTGCAGGTTTTTCCGATAATAATTCCGAGTTCAGCTTCTGCTGTAATTTTCCCAACTCCGTCTGGAATTTGTATCGCATCAAGCGGACCGATAATCGTCGTATCCGGCTTGATGAAACTGACTGGCTCTTCATTTGGGTCCGCCAACGCTAATTCTGCCGCATCCTTTACGTAGTTCATGCCGATACCCCAAATTTTGCGAGGGTGACGGTATAGCGGAGCGTACTGTACATCCTCATAAGGAATCGCCGGCAATCGCTTCAACTTTTCCTTCCCTGCTCCTTCGTACCATTTTGTTAAAAGCTCCAGCTCGCCCAAACGAATAAGCTCGAACAGCTCTGTACTCCAGCTGGCATTCTCCGCCTCATTAATCGTTTCTATAAGCACAAGGCCCTTTGCACTTGGTATCGCAGCGAGCTCCTTGCCATTCCTTTTTACTGTTGATATTTTCATTGCCAGCAGCTCCTTTTCTTTAGCTTAATGGCTTTATTCGTGTCGAGACGTGATCAGCCACCCATTTTAACAGCCTCATATCCTGGCTTCTTCCTGCAATGAAGGAGAGGCCAATTGGACAGCCCAGCTCGCCTGCAATCGGAACCGTAACCTGCGGCAGCCCTGCAAGCCCTGCTAAACAGCTCATTTCGAGCGTTTGCGCGCGTCGCTGCTCAACCTCCGAGCCCGATAATCCGAGCAGCGGCGCTATCGCAGGCACGGTCGGCACAACGAGCACCGTATCCTCTCCGAGCCATCCATCCATAAGCGCCCGCGCTTCATCCCGAATGGTGAAGGCAGTACCACTATCCTCTTCCCGCAGCGTGCTTGCCCAAGCAAACCGCTCCGCTATGCCCGGTCCGAAGGCAGGCTGCTCGCGCAATATCCACTCCCGATGCTCACGCCAGATTTCTATTCCTTGAATAATCCGAAAAGCATTCACCCACTCTCGCAGCCCGTTTGGCGCAATAATGGCTTGTACATGCCTCTGGGCTAGATCATGCAGCATTGGAAAATATTGCGACGAAGCTGTATATGTGTGCTCATCCGTCAATGCCCAGACATCCTCAGCAAACACCATTCGCGTGAATGTCTCCTTACTGCTTCCTTGCTCATCAAGCAGTACACTGCCCACTTGAAGCAATGTCTGCGCATCACGAGCCATCCAGCCTACCGTATCGAAGCTAGGCGCCAGCGGTATAAGCCCCTTCGTATCCACTGCACCATGCGTAGGCCGTATCCCATAAATTCCGCAATAGGCGGATGGCACGCGAATGGAGCCTCCCGTATCCGTACCTATAGCGAAATTTGCTAATCCAGCCGACACCGCAACAGCTGATCCGCTGGAGGAGCCACCGGGTATTCGGCCAAACGCTTTAGGATTCACCGGTGTTCCATAATGGGCATTTTCCCCGTTAATGCTGTACATCAATTCATCCGTAATGGTCGTTCCTTTTAATGTCGCTCCGTTTCGAAGCAGCCGATTTATGACCGAAGCGTGCTTATCCGCCTCGTCATGTGTTCGCAGCCAATCGGGATTGCCTGCACCTGAGATGTGACCAGCAATATCAAATACATCCTTTGCCGCATATGTTTTACCGCTTAAGACACCTTCAGCTAAAGGCTCTATCTCAAGCTGTTCCGTCGCATACGCATTCCAGCTTTGCTTCATCAAGATCCCCGCCTCCTCTTTACCATCCCATTGCTGCGCCATCGCAGCGCGGATCCGATCCGCCTTGCAGTAAACCTTGCTCATCTCGCATAATCGCATGGGCATGGCCCATAATGCCGTCGAAGTCCTTCACTTTCTTCACCGTGTGTCCTGCCTGTGACAGCGATGCTAGTACGTCTGCAGAAACACGTCCTTCTATTTTCAGCTCCTGCGTTGGCTCTCCCCACGTTCGGCCCCATACCCATCTAGGTTCATTTATCGCTTGCTGAGGATTCATGCCATAATCAATCATCCGGGTAATTATCGCCGTTTGCGTCTGCGGCTGCCCCTCGCCGCCTTGCGTGCCATACAGCACAGCAGGCTTGCCATCACGACATGCCATCGCTGGCATTAAGGTGTGAAATGTCCTTTTAGCTGGCTTCAGACTGTTCACATGATTTGGATCAAGCGAGAAAAACGAGCCGCGGTTTTGCAATAAAACACCCGTATTGCCTGCTACGACGCCCGATCCAAACTCGAAGTACAAGCTTTGAATGAAGGAGATGGAATTCCCTTCCTCATCCACAACTGCTGCATAGGCGGTATCGCTGCCCAGCACCTCGGATTTCTCGCATGAAGCATGATTTAACTCAATTGAAGCAGCTAGCGCTGCCGCATAGTTTTTATCCAAGAGTCGCTCAAGCGGTATGCTCGTAAAGGCAGGGTCTGATAAATATTTGTTCCGGTCACGGAAGCTTAGCTTTAATGCCTCGACGCACAGCTGATAATAATGATGGGAGCCATGTTCAATTTCACCGAGCTTAAATTGCTCTAGTATTTGAAGTGCCATAATAGCGGAGAAGCCTTGTGAATTGGGAGGCATCTGATGAAGCGTATACCCTCGGTAAGTGCCCTCAATCGGGGTCACCCAGTCGCCATGATGATCCGCAAAATCATCCTCGGCAAGCAGACCATTTTGTTTGCCCAAAAAACTCGTCATTTCCTTTGCGGTTTCCCCTTTGTAAAATTCATCGCGCCCAAATTCCGCTAAACGGCGCAGCGTCTTCGCAAGCGCAGGCTGCTTAAAGCGCTCGCCCACCTTAACCGCCTGCCCGTTTGGCAAGTATATATCTGCTGTTTCGAGTGTTCTTGCAAGAACGATTTCATTATGAACCGTATTTTGATATTGATCATTCGACATAGGGAAGCCATTCGCGGCGTAATCAATAGCGGGTGCCAACACCTGCGCCCAGTCCAGTCTGCCATACTCTCGGTGAACCGCATCCCAGCCGTCTACCATGCCGGGCACGGTTACGATACTGCCAATGCCCCGATTTGGAATCGCCGCCAAGCCATCGTAAGCACTAATACTAGCTTTATAACCAGATCGGCCGCTGGCATTATAGCCGCGCACCTTTCCTTCACTATGATGATAGCCGAGCCAGAAGGAGTCTCCTCCAAGGCTTGTCATATGCGGATAAACGACGGCGAGACATGCGCTCACAGCGACAGCTGCATCGTAAGCATTCCCACCTTGCGCAAGCATACGAGCGCCAGCTGCAGTAGCTAAATAATGAGGGCTGACAACCATAGTTTTGGTTCCGATGACCGATTGATTCATATCTACCACCCCTAAAAATGGATATAACTCTAATCAAACTCGCAATTCACTTATTTATATGTTAGATAATATAACATTGTGTATTCTTTTAAAATACCACCTCAGAGAATGATAGGCAATAAAAATGTAACTTCTTTTTATTAATTGTGTTGAAAACGAATGGTGATGTGTATATATTTATACATATGGTAATCAAAATTCAGTATTACAAGACACCTTGCAAAATGATGTAAATAAAATTGGAGCTGATGAACAAGTGCAAGAAAAGCCTTTTGATGAACCAAAAATTATGGAAATTGATGATATTGATCGTAAAATCATTGCTGAGCTCAATATTAACGGAAGAATATCTTACACAGACTTAGCGAAGGAGATTGGATTATCGCGAGTAGCTGTCCAATCTCGGATTAATGCGTTGATGGACGGCGGCGTAATCGAACGATTCACGGCCGTCATTAATCCTGAGCGAATCGGCATAAATGTATCGGCTTTTTTCAATGTAGAGGTGGAGCCTAAGCATCTGCACGCCGTTGCTGATCAGCTCTCGACAGAGCCGTTTGTCACAAGCCTCTACCATATGACTGGACCAAGTAAACTGCATATGCATGGCCTGTTTCGCAACAATCAGGAGATGGAGCATTTTCTCAAAGATAAGCTTTACACACTGCCCGGCATTATGAGCGTCGATTGTCAGGTGTTAATTAATCGTTACAAGAGTCGAATGGGAATGAGGCTGTAGATGATGGCTGGAAAAATAATGAATAACCGCTACATGCAGCTTTCATGGGCGATGATGAAGACTGGTATTCTTGGCTACGGGGGCGGCCCGTCCGTTATCCCGCTAATTCGATACGAGGCAGTTACGAACTATAAATGGATCGAAGATGAGGAATTTGGTGAAATTCTTGCGCTAGCGAATGCACTGCCAGGTCCGATTGCAACAAAAATTGCCGCCTATTTAGGATATCGCGAAAAAGGTACTCTCGGTGCCATCGTGTCTGTTCTCGCCCATATCATTCCTTCTGCTGTTGCGATGATTCTGCTATTAACGACGGTTCAATTCCTCAGCAGCGCAGCCTTCATACAAGGTATGATCGGTGCGGTAACGCCTGTCATCGCTGTCATGCTTGGCATGATGGCCTATGAATTCGGGGAACGTGCCGTCAAAGGACTTGGCAAATACGTCGGCTTTGGTTTTTTTGCATTAGCATTTGGACTGCTGCAAGGCATTCATATTCATCCTGCTATCGTCATTCTTTTATTTCTTGGTTACGGTGCTTTTCATCTGAAAACAGTTGCAGCCCTTCAGCGCAAAAAAAAGCAGAAACAGCTCCGAAACAGCCAGCAGAAGGAGGGCGTAACGCGTGGAATGGATTAATTTAATTATCGGATTTTTTATCGCTAATGTGCTTGGCTACGGGGGCGGACCGGCCTCCATTCCGCTTATGTACAGGGAGATCGTAACGAATCATCAGTGGACGACACCAGTAGAGTTCTCAAACATACTGGCGCTCGGCAACGCACTCCCAGGTCCGATTGCGACTAAAATTGCCGCCTTTGTCGGCTACGATGTCGGCGGCTGGATCGGCTTAATTGTCGCATTAGCTGCAACGATTGTTCCATCCGCTGTTGCGCTCATTCTACTTCTTAAGGTGCTGCAGAAGCATCGTCAATCGCCTGTAGTCAAAGGAATGACGCTGCTTGTACAGCCTGTAATTGCCATAATGATGCTGTTGCTTACATGGCAAATGGCTGCAAGCTCTATCGAATCGATCGGAATTGTGCAATCGCTCATTATTGCAGCGGTCGCCTTCTGGGCGATGCAGTTCCGCAAAATCCATCCTGCCATTGTCATCGTTATCGCATTCGCCTATGGCGGTCTTGTTATTCCTCATTTGAACGTATTATAAAATAACTAATAGGGCGAATCCGAGTAGCAAATGTCTACTGGGGTTCGCCCTATTTTCATAAATATAACGATTAATCAAAACTATTTTAATAATCATCCCTTATGATTGCTGATAACGCGAACCGCAACACTCTGCTAATTGCCGCTGGCAGCACACTGACATGACTCTCATCAAATGATTTTCCCATAAGCAATCAGTCCGCTTACCCATCCATATTTTATGGCTCACGATGTGCCTCCCTTGGCTCTGTAACAAAGTTTACTCATCATTTAATTTTTCTTTCGATGTTTTCTCCTTCATCATAGTATATATTTTGAAATGGTTACAATAAATCCCTTGGAAGTGATAAGGCTACGGCATTTTCTGCAGTATTTACTTCTTTTTTTGATTCCACCGATAAACAGTTGTTAGCGTTTAGTTAATGCACGCAAAACCTCTTTCGGAAATTACCAAACTATATTTCGTTGCTTGCGCTCTTTTAAATCAAATATAATTTAAATGAAATAGGAATTTAGTCCCTTGGTACAAAAGTATTGTTATCCCTATAATCAATGGAAGAGTAATATTTCTTTTTTCACTGCTTTCAGTATCTCCTCTACCTTATCGGATATTTCCCTTTATACTAACAACTACAGCAAATATACGAGGAGCGACCGAATTGCACATCGATTTTTTGTTTACATTATTACTGAACATCCTCAGCTGCTTGATCCTCATTTGGTCCTTCTACAATGAGCATAAACAATTTCGGATATTTAAAAAATCCAAAAAAAATGTTCAAGTATATAATCCATCTTTCCTTATTCCCGACAAAAAATTCACTCTCACGGTGCTGTCGTATGTAGTTATCGTTACGACCTTATGGATACTGCTTATCTTTGGTTTAACGGATATCGTTTATAAGCACTGGTTTGCGTATGTTTTTCCCATTATGCTCACCACCATATTCTCTGGCGGTAAAATTAATTATTCAATTGGTGAAGATGGCGTGTTTCATGCAAAAACAGTCATTCCTTGGGAGGATGTTGTTTATTATCAATTGACGGAAACAGATCCTTTCCATACAAAATTTTCACTCGACATTCATACAAAACATCAGGTTTTTCGCGGTGTAGTTCATGCTGATTCCAAAAAAAAATTACTTATGCTGCTTCGAAATGTTCCGACTTCAGGTAATGCAGATGAAATCACAACTGAATAGGACGGGCTATTTTCCAATATAAAAAAACAAAAACAGCAGCCCTCGGGAGTCCCATGGTCTACTGTTTTTTCGCTTTTAAGCCCTTATACCCGCGCACGAATTCCATCTATATAAGCCTTTGACTCCGCCATCTGATGCTCTTTCGCTTCTTCCATGATGATGTGTACATGCGGCTTATATTGATTCAAAAGCTTCATATACAGCTCATAATTCATCTGTCCGAGGCCAGCAGTTACAGTAGCCAGCTCGCCACTCCCGAGCAGCATGCGATCCTTCGCATGAGCCGCAATAATACGATCACCGAGCAGTTCGAACGCTTGTTCAATGACCTCATCCTGTCTCGCAAAATTAGAAGATGTCAGCAGATTGCCAGGATCAATAACGACACCGATATTGGAGGAAGGAACCTCCCCCAGCATCCGAGCCAGCTCAGGAGCCGTACCAATTAAATGGTCGTTTGCCGCTTCTAAACCGACAAAGACGCCCCACTTCTCAGCTTCCTCTACTAACTCCTCTAATGTCGCCTTCATCACGGACCAATCTCGGTCTGTGTAGTCTCCGCCTTCATTCCGTCCCGTTTCCGCAGCTACCATTGGCGCTCCGAAATACTTCGCATAACGCAGCAGCTCCTTGAATCGATTCACATTGGCACGGCGCAGCTGCTCGTCTCGTTCAAATAAATGAACATAGCAGCCAAGCACCGAAATCGAAACGCCATGCTTATCGAACTGCTCGCCGATTGCATTCGCAAGGCCTGGGCTGAGGTTCCCAGGCTTGCTGAAATCGACATCGCTAATCGCCTTCCACAAAGCTAGCTGCACATGGCTGAAGCCGCTCTCCGCAACCTTAGGAGCAAGCTCCTTGTACGGCAAGCTTCCGAATAAATGAGCGAGTACACCGACTGACATCTGATCGTCTCCTTCAAATTTAGGCGCTGCCCTCGAGTGCGACATCCACCTTCGGCGCATACACTCTTTTGGCTAAATAAGACTGCGCAATCATGAACAACCCACCTGTTACCCAGTAAAGCGAGATCGCTGCCGGTGCCGATAGAGCGAATACGCCCATCAGTATCGGAGACAGGTAACCCATGAAAGCCATCTGCTTCTGCTGTGCAGCATTCGCATTGGGCTGCGTCGTCTGCGAAACCTTGAATTGTACAAAATAAACGAGCGCTGCGATAATCGGCAGCACAATATCCGGCGAGCCTAGCTTAAACCAAAGAAACGAATGATCCGCCAGCTCTGGCGTAAGCTTGATCGCGGAATATAGACCCATCAATATCGGCATCTGAATGAGCATTGGCAAACACCCGATAGCGAGCGGATTCACCTGATGCTTCTGGTAAAGCTGCATCGTTTCCTGCTGCAGCTTCTGCTTGGATGCTGCGTCTGACTTGTTTTTGTACTTATCTTGGAGCTGCTTGAGCTCCGGCTGAAGGATAGCCATCTTTGTTTTCATCTGGTTCTGAGAGCGATACTGGCGCATCATGAGCGGCAGTAGAACAAGTCTGATCATAAGTGTAATGCCAATAATCGCAAAACCGTAATTTCCGCCAAACATATCAGCAAGATATTGAAGCACCGCTGATAATGGGTAAATGACATAGTGGTTAAAAATACCCGGTGTATTTCCATCAATCGTACCACTAGCCGTACTACAGCCGCTTACTAGAAGCAGCCCTGCCAGCATCAAACCGGCCATTAATACACGTCCGTATTTTAAAGAAGTGAATACATTGTTCGTTTGCATAAAAATCCTCCTCGTTTGTTTGAAAATAGCTGAACAAACGAGTTGGAACAGTCTGCTATGTCATCATCTGGCGATTCTTTCCGCTTTACCTTGCGAACTAACCAATGATGCAGCGGAATTGAACGAATCAAAACCTGCGGCAGCAAACTATACATTATACTTACAACCTGATTCCGTTCCCAGTACTCATAGGCACCAGAATGCAAATGCGAAGCGTAAGCATAAGCTAATGAACAAAGTAGGCTGATCGAAATGAGATACGGTATGATGTCATGCAGTTCAAGCTCGAACAATGTACTCACCTCCCTTCATCTGAAAATAGTTTTCTTTCTATCTGGATATTATAACAGTAATTCTGATCAAATGACGACTGTCAAAATCTCGAATATGCAAACAAAAATGGCAGGCACTAATTTCTTGAATAAATGCAGTCTTTTCGCATAAATAATTCAGCATAAATATAAGTGGGTACTAATAAATATGCTGAAATTTTCACAAAAGCGGCTCTTTGGTTATTTACAAAGGATAGGGAACACCATATAATTTCTAATGTTGCAGGCGCATTCGACTGAAACGGAGCTATTTTATCAATATACACTCATCTCGTGATGACAGATAAGCCTGTTAAACCTATCAACTTAGAAGAAAGAGGACATCATGAATCGAAAAAAGCTCAAAGTCATTTATTTATCGCTTATCGTCTTTACGGTTCTGCTAGTCGGACTTGGACAAGCCTTCCCTATGGGGAAAAGCAGCACTTATTCCGTTAGTGCAGAGAGTGCATCAAGCACCACAGTTAATGGTCAAAAAAAGAAGCTCATAATGGGCACATCCGCCGATTATCCACCTTATGAAAGCGTCGATGCCAAAAACAACGGCGAATTCGTTGGATTGGATATCGATATAGCCAAGTATATCACTAGTCAGCTCGGATACGAACTGGAAATCACACACATGGATTTCAATGGGCTTGTTGCTGCGCTTCAGACCGGCCGAGTCGACTTCGTCATGTCCGCAATGTCCGCCACGGATGAGCGAAGGCAAAATGTCGATTTCTCTGATACGTATTACGCTGCCCGCAATACGATTGTCTCAAAGAAGTCTGCACCGCTCGAAACAGAAGCTTCTTTATCGGGTAAACTAGTCGCGACGCAGCTTGGCTCCACACAGGATCTTTACGCAGAAACGATTGAAGGAGCCACGCTTAAGAAGCTGAATAAGATTCCAGATCTTATCCAAGAGCTGAACTCCGGACGTGTCGATGCGGCTATCGTAGAAGACGCTGTCGCCATTGAGATGACCAGCTTAAACCCGGGTTTGGCGATGCATTTCCTGCCAGCTGAATCGGCGGAAAATGGTTATGCCATTGCATTTCCTAAGAAGTCCCCTATTGTGAATGAGTTTAACGGCGTTCTCTCCGAAATGAAGGACGATGGCAAGCTCGATGAAATCGTACAGAAATGGTTTGCTGCTGAGAAGGAAGATTCCGATTCGCTGCTTCATTTGAACATCGACTTCAGTATACTGAAGGGTTACACTCCTTATATTCTCAAGGGTGTATATGTCACGCTGCTCTTCACCTTTGTATCCGCATTATTCGGACTTGTGTGGGGTACGGTGCTGTCTCTATTCAAAATATCCGGCATTAAGCCGCTCGAGTGGTTCGCCACCGCTTATACATCTATATTCCGCGGCACGCCGCTGCTTGTACAGCTGACCATTATTTATTATGCAACGCCGCAGCTATTCAATTACGATATTCCTGCGTTAATGGCTGCCGGCCTTGCCTTCGGACTCAATTCAGCTGCCTATTTGTCCGAAACGATCCGCGGCGGCATTATGGCCGTGGACAAAGGACAGCGCGAGGCCGCCATTGCACTTGGCATTCCATACCGGAAGATGATGCTTCGCATTATATTCCCGCAGGCGCTTCGTAACATTTTGCCGGCGCTCGTAAATGAATGTGTTGCTTTGCTTAAGGAATCGTCACTCGTATCTGTCATTGGGGTATCCGATTTGATGCGCCGAGCAGATGTAGTGCGCTCCACTGAGTTCCGCTCCATCGAAGTATTATTATTTATAGCTGCAATCTATTACGTGCTTGTGCTTGTCTTAACATCGTTTGCTCGAATGCTTGAAAGGAGGCTGCGCCGCAGTGATTAATGTAACCGACTTAACAAAAACCTTCGGCAAAAACCAAGTGCTAAAAGGAATTACAACAACCGTTGAAAAAGGAGAGGTCGTTGCTCTAATCGGACCATCCGGCTCAGGGAAATCCACCTTTCTACGTTGTTTAAATATGCTGGAGACGCCGACTTCCGGCGAGATTACAATAGATGGAACAGCCATTACGGATCCCAAAACAAATATTGCCCGCGTGCGGCAGCGGATCGGCATGGTATTCCAGCATTTTCACCTATTCCCGCATATGACCGTGATCGACAATATTACGTTTGCTCCGATTCAGGTCAAAGGAGTATCGCAGCAGGAAGCCCGTAAGAAAGCGATGGAGCTGCTAGCTCGCGTAGGTCTCTCGGACAAAGCAGATAGTTATCCATCCCGCTTGTCTGGCGGACAGAAGCAGCGCGTTGCGATCGCAAGAAGCTTAGCGATGGAACCCGACATCCTGCTGTTCGACGAGCCAACCTCTGCGCTTGATCCTGAGATGGTCAAAGAGGTGCTTAATGTTATTCGCAGCCTTGCCGACAGCGGCATGACGATGCTTATTGTTACGCATGAAATGAAGTTTGCCCGCGAAGCTGCGGACACGATTTATTTCCTAGATAACGGCAAGCTTGTTGAAAAAACGAAGCCTGAGCAGTTTTTCACTAAGCCTCAAAGCGAGAGAGCTGCACGTTTTCTGGAGCAGGTGCTTTAAAACTTATTAAGGATAACAGGTGCTAAGCGCACATTTAAACAAAGCTCTACGGCTCACTCTGCCGCAGAGCTTTCTCTTTTATCCGCTACTCCTTCCGATCAACAAGCGACTCCATCTCAACACATGCCATAATGAAAGCGCCGACGCCGTGCAAATCGTTCTGAATCGTTGGGCGCGTGACGTAGTTTTCATAATCGCCAGCCGAGGTGCCAATGCAAATATCCGGCAATATGAAACGCCCCTGCTCGTCAGACTGCACCACTCGAACAAGCCCTTCAAACCCTCGCCTTGCCGCATCCAAGCACTCATCTCCTACAAGGCCAAGCTTATAGGCTCTTGCGAGCGTATAGACGAGCAAACAAGTACAAGAAGTTTCCAGCCAATTATCAGCCAAATGGCCTTTGTCCACGACCTGATACCAGAGCCCGCTCTCTCCATCCTGATACTTAATCAGCGACTGGGAGAAATCAGCCAGCACGGCTTCCAGCTCAGCACGTCCCGCTTCGCCTTCCGCTATCTCATCAAGAAACTGAGCGACTGCAAGACCATACCAGCCGAGTGACCGACCCCAAAACTCTGGCGAACAGCCGGTCTCAGGATCTGCCCAGGGCATCTGCATGCTCTCATCCCAAGCGTGATAGAGCAGCCCCGTCTTCTCATCCCTCATATAGCGGCGCATCAGCTGCTCTTGATGCAGCACCATATCGCGCAACCCTTTTTCTCCGAAGGCGTTCGCATATTTTAGCGCAAATACTCCGCCCATATACAAGCCGTCCAGCCACATATTGTAGGCATATTTATCCTTGTGCCAAAAGCCGCCCTCCGAGGTGCGGTGCAGCGTGTCGAACAGGCCGCGCAGCTTATCGGCTGCGATTCGGTATTTGCGCTCATCGCCTTGTTCATCTAAACGGAACAATAACAGCCCCACTTGGATAGCATCCAGCTCGTCACGAGCAAACTCAAAATTGCCGCATTCATCCACCAGCTTGTCAACGTAGCGCTTAATATAAGCAGCGTAACGGTCATCCCCCTCCGCCTGCCACAGCATCTCCATCCCGCAAAGAAACACGCCTTGGTGATAATGCCAGCGGCCGGCAGGAGGAAGCTTTTCTGGCAAATAAGTGTCCATTAAAGAATCGCAAGCGGCTCTCGCCCAATCGATAGGTGTCCATTTCACATCATTTCGCATCCAAACAGCACTCCTCTCCATTTTCCACTGTTACAGTCCAAGCTCAAACAACATCAACCTTTAATCGATCCCAGCATCGCACCTTTAGCGAAATGCTTTTGCAAAAACGGATATACGATCAGAATAGGCAGCGTCGCTACAACGATGACAGCCATCTTCACCGTCTGATCCGGCGGCGGAACCGCTGCATCCAGGTCGGAGCTGTAGTCTAGGCCGCTAGCCAGCACGACGATTTGGCGGAGCAGCACCTGAATTGGCCATTTGGCGCTGTCATCCAAGTACAGAATCGCACTGAGATACGTATTCCAATAGGTGACCGCGTAAAATAATGAAATGGTAGCGATCGCGGGCATTGATAGCGGAAGCACGATACGGAACAAGATGCCGAAGTCGTTGCAGCCATCAATTTTGGCCGATTCCTCAAGCCCTTCGGGTATATTTTGAAAAAAGTTTTTCAAAATAATAAGGTTGAACGCGCTGATTGCCGACGGAATAATAAGCGCTGCATAGCTGTCGATCAGCCCCATCTCGCGCACAACAAGAAATGTCGGAATGAGTCCGCCGCTGAAGAGCATCGTAAATACGACGAGAAACATAATTCCCTTGCGTCCGTCGAGATCTCTTCGGGACAAGCCATAGGCCATCAACGCTGTTGTGAACATGCTGAACAGGGTTCCGACGATCGTAACGCCGGTCGATACCGTCATGGCACGAAAAATCGTATTGGTCGAGAAAATGAATTTATAGGCATCAAAGCTCCAAATCGTCGGCACGAGGATGAACTTCTTCATCGCCATCTCGGCGCTTGTGGTGAATGATCCGGCAACAACATGCAGAAACGGAAGCACCGTTACGAGCGCGATAATGGCAAGGAGCGTGAAGTTCACAATGGAAAATAGCCGCCCGCTGAACGTTTTATCCTCTACCATGCTGAATCCTCCTTAAGTTTTTGTAGTGAAGCTTCTGGCGACTTCGACCTTCGATCTTCAAACGCCTTACTCTAATAGATGCCTTCCTCGCCCATCTTCTTCGCGAGTCTATTGGCCGTCATTACAAGCACAAGCCCGATAAAGGATTTGAAGAAGCCAATCGCCGTGCTGTAGCTGAATTTCCCCTGTCTAAGTCCAGCTGTATAAACATAGGTGTCGATAATCTCAGCAACCTCACGATTCATCGAGTTCAGCAGCAGGTACACATGCTCGAACCCAAGCTCAAGCACATCGCCGATCTTTAGAATGAGCAAAATAATAATAACGCTCCGAATGGCAGGCAGCGTAATATGCCATACCTGTCTAAGCCGGCCCGCTCCATCCATGCGCGCTGCCTCATAGAGGCCAGGATCGACGGAGGCGATGGCCGCCAAATATATGATCGTTCCCCAACCCGCTTCCCGCCAGATCACCTGAATGATATAGGTTGGTCTGAACCACTCGGGACTGAGCAGGAAATTGACTTTTTCGAATCCAAAGTACTCAAGCAGCTCGTTCACGATACCGCCGTCCGACGTTAGCATCACGAAGCTGATCGACACAATAATGACCCAAGACATAAAATGCGGCAAATACACAAGCGTCTGAAACGTCCGTTTGAAAAAAGAGAATCGAACCTCGTTCAGCATAAGCGCCAGCAGAATCGGGATCGGAAAATAAAATAATAAATTCATGCCAAACAGCAGCAGTGTATTCGTTAAAATGTTCAAAAAATCAGGCTCCGTGAACAAACGTTCAAAATGCTTGAAGCCAACCCACTCACTCCCGCCAATACCCTTGAATGGCTTATAGTCTTGAAAGGCAATAGCAAGCCCAAACATCGGAATATATTTAAAAATAATGAAGAAAAGCACGCCCGGCAGCAGCATGACATAGAGCCATTTGTTTTTCCAAAGCCGCTTCTTAAGCTCGCTCGTTCTAGGCTGAGGTACCCTTGCCAGTTGAACCGCGTTTTCCTGATGAGCTTCTTGCATATGGGTTCTTCCTTTCCACGAGAGGTTATAGAGACTGCTCGAGCATGCGAGCAGCCTCTATGGGCTATTCTTTATTTTTTGTAAGCAGCATTGTATTCCTCGATAATCTGAGCCCCGCCGCGCTTCTTCCAATCCTCAACCGCTTTGTCGAATCCAGCTTTATCAATCGATCCATAAATATATTTGTAAGTGGCATCCTTTATAATTTCTTGAAGCTCCGTGCCCTTCTCGGTATACGTTTTCGAATCAAGCGGCGCAGTAGGATCGGCAATGGCGATCTTCTCGTTCTCGATAATGAGCTGCTCCGCATGAATTCTCGCCGGAAGCTCGTGGAAACCATCGTACATGCCGTTTGTTTCCGGCTCGCCAATAACGCTGTCCTTAAAGCCTTTGACCTCGCGCTCCGTCAGCTCTTTATCTGCCGATGCTTTTGCCTTGCCATCCACTACCGTATAATGAGTACCTTCAATGCCCCAGAACATCATGTTCGCCACTTCTGGCGTCATCAGCTTATCGAAGTAAGCCAAAATCTTCTTCAGCTCAGCTTCATCTTTAATTGCAGATTTCGGGAATAACGCTACGTTGTTGTAGCCCGGAATGGACCACGATGCCAGCTTCCCGTCTGGTCCGGCGATCATGCTGTGTGTATCAACGACTGCGGTCGGCACGTTTTTAACAAGGTCCTTCACTAGTGAGTCGACATCCTGCATGGAGCCGATGTATACGCCTGCCTTGCCGCTCGTGAACATATTGACCTGATCTGTTTTGCTTGTCGCTGCAAAGTCTACGTTCATCGCTTTGGCGTCGCGAATTTTTTTGATAAAATCCATCGTGGCTGCATATTCAGGCGTCGTAAACTCTGGAACAAGCTGGCCGTCCCGCTCACCCCAGTTGTTCGGCGTGCCGAACCATGCGGAGACCGTTTTGAATGCACCATATACGAGATCGTTCCGATCAGCTAATCCAATCGTGTCCGGCTTGTTGTTGCCATCCGGATCGCCCGTCGTAAATTTCTCCATCATCGTAAACAATTCATCCACGTTAGCCGGTGCGGCGATGCCAAGCTTATCTGCCCAGTCCTTGCGATAAATAATGCCTTGGCGAGCCAGCGGTCTGCCGATGTATAGCGAATATAGCTTGCCATCCACTTTTGTATTGTTCAAAATCTCTTCCTTCAGCTTGCTCAGGTTAGGAAACTCGCTGAAATAAGGGCCAATTTCCCAAAACTGACCGTCTCTGATCGCTTCTTTCATTTGAACGAAGGTCGCTTGGTTCTTCAAATAAGTAACCTGCGGCAGCGAACCCGTCGCAAAGGATGCGTTCAGCTTCTCCTCATACGTGTCTGCCGGAAAAAATTGATACGTTAGTTTGGTGTTCGTCAGCTTCTCCAGCTCATTTTTGATTGTATCTGGCGGTGTCTCTGCGATGTTAAGAGGCAGCATGATCGTAATTTCAGTCGGCTTCTCCGGCTCTGCCGGTTCGTCTGTCTCTTCCGTCTTTGCTGCGCTGTCATTGGTTGCTGCTGGCGGCGTATTATTTTTTCCATTATTGCTGCCGCTAGAACAAGCTGCGAGCAATAAACTAAATGTCAAAACTACGCCCATCAGAATCGAAAACGATTTTTTCTTCATACAGCGTTGACCTCCATATATCGTTTTGGTTGCTACCTCTTCAAGCTACCACCTGGAGGAAGAGTGCCGAAACAATCATTTGTTCATATGGCGTATCGTTCTAGAGGCATCTGAGCTAATGATTATTGCCGCTTTTGGTGACACTTTTGTTAAATGAACACAACACAAAAAGGGTGAAGATCGCTCTTCACCCTCAAATCATGTGTTTTATATGAAATGGCACTTATTGCATAGCGCCCCTTACTTCCAAGCGGAAACCTTGATCTTCTTATATTTGTTTACGAATCGTCTCTCCAGCTTCTTAAAAAAACCTTGGGACTTTTTCTCTTCTTGTATGTTTTGAATACCTCGGATAAGCAGTTTGTATCTCCATTCGTTGTCGTAACCCAGCTTATGTACTTCTTGAAAAAAATCAGTTTTCATCTTAAGTCACACTCCATGTCGTCTTTTTCAATTCTGCCATCCATCAACAACGTAAAGCAGATTTTTATTATATACCGTCGTTCTATCCAATTTCTAAACAAATATAAACAATTTGCGAGTTATTTCGACAATTCTATAAAATATCCTTCGAAAAATCGATACTTTTACCTAGTTCTTTATACTCACAAACTTGTTTTTTTATTTTTTTGCTCAAAAAAATTGAGCAGCTTTGCAGGGAAGATATTACCTGCAAAGCTGCTCTATACATCGTTTTATTGCCCGCTCATTGCTTCTTGAAATACGCATCCGTATACTCGCTAATCATTAAGCTGCCGCCGCTGCGCTTCCAGCGTTCGACCTCCTGATAAAATCCTTCCATACTAATCTGTCCGAGAATATATTTGTATGTCGCGTCGGAAATGATTTTGTACAGCTCCATGCTCTTCTCATCGTAAGTCTTCGATTCAAGGCCAATGACCTTGTCCGTCACGAGAAACTTATCGTTATCTGCGCTGAGACGCTCCGCCATCTCCCACATCGTTTCTTTCTCTGCTACCTTCCGTACATTCGGATTGCTTAGATCGGCAATCATAAGCGGATAAAGCGCGTTGACCTCTGTTACGCGCAGCTGAGACGTCTCTTCAGGCAGTTGAACCTCTTCACCCTCCAGAAGATAGTGCTTGCCTTCGATCCCGTACCGCATAAGATTGGCAACATCCTTATCCATCGTACGATCGAAGAACGCAAGCTGCTCCAGCAGCTCCTCTTCCGTCCGAATCGCCTTTTTGGAAAATAAATAAAGCCCGTTATAATTCGGAATCGACCAAACACGATACCCTTCCGGTCCTTGAATACGATTCACCAAGGTGAAGCGCGCAGCAGGATTGATCTGCTTCGCTTCATCCGAGAGCCTCTGCACGTCGGTCATGCTCCCGATATATACGCCTGCTGCGCCTCGTATAATGTTAGCCCGCTGCATCTCCTTGCTCGTTACCGCAAAATCCGCGTTTATAAGCTGCTCATCGTACAGCTTCTTCATGAAATTCATCGTATCCATGTAGGCTGCCGTTTCGAACTCTGGAACTACCTTCTTATCGACGATACCCCAGTTGTTCGGCGTGCCGAAATAAGAGCTCAGCGTCTTAAAGGCCCCAAATACCAAATCATTACGGTCAGCCAGCCCGACGGTATCCTTTTTTCCATTGCGGTCCGGGTCACCGAGCGTAAACTGCCGAATGACCTCATACAGCTCCTCAATCGTTCCAGGCTTGTCCAGCTTGAGATTATCCAGCCAGTCTTCCCTTATAATAACGCCTTGCCTAGACGATGGCCGCTCCGTGTAAAGCCCGTATATGCCGCCATCTATTGCGGATTGTTCCAAAATACCGCTATTCAAATGCCTTAAATTCGGGAACCGCTCCAAATAAGGGCCGATCTCCCAGAAAGAGTCCGAGCGAATGGCATTTTTCACAAAAATATAATCAGTATGCTTCACGAAAGTCGCCTTCTTCAGCGAATTTGTGGAGAGAGCTGTGTTCATTTTATCTGTGTAGATGCCGTCCGGTACCCAGTTAATATCAAGCTTCACATTTGTTAGATTCTCGATGAGCGCAATGATCTCTTCACTTGGCGGATGGGGGAAGTGCAGCGGTGCCATAATGGAGATCGTCGTTTTTGTGTTTGCGTCTTTTCGCTCATTTGGGGCAGAAGATGCGGTGCATGAAGCGCAAATAAAAAGGATAAGCAGCACGACAAAAAAGCGACAGCCTGCGCGTATTCCTATGTTCCTTGAATGGATTACCACCTTAATCCCCCTTGTCTTATCAGCCTTTTCTCTTCATAATCTAAGGAAATGATTATTTGCGCGATAGATGATTATTGCTCAAAATGTATGCGTTTACTAAAATAAAGCTAATGCTCGCTCATTACTAGACAAGGTGTTGATAGCTGTGCGATCTTTAACCTTTTTAAGCAAGATGACGATCTTCGGCTTTCTACTCAGCACTCTTCCCGTCATTTTTATCGGCGCATTCTCGTATGCGACCTCTTCCAGTGAAATTCAGAAAAATGTAAACCGTGGGAAAATGCAGCTTATCATGCAAATCAACTCCAATGTAGAGCAGAAATTGACGACTGTCAACCACACGCTGAATCAGGTTATTAACTCGACCGTGCTCAAAAAAGCGATGAATCAGCCGCTAACCGTCAACGATTTTGTGATGTATGATGACCTGCGGAACGAGATCCGCCATATGCAATCCTTTGACACCAAGCTTGAGGATGTCATCCTGATCAATGAGCGCCATAACTGGATGATCAAAAATTCCGGACTATATTCATTTGAACAATATGCTTATTTCGATGAGCTGTCCAGCCTTATGCATATGCCTGAAGGAACCTCATGGGTGCTTAACCCGTCCAGCTGGTTTTATAGTGAAGAAGCCGCGGAAAGTGCTGCTTGCAGCTACAGCATCAGCCTCGTGAAGAAGCTGCCAACGAATGGGCTTGAAAAATACGGCTTGGCGCTCGCCAACATTCCGACCTGCAGCTTGCAGGAGCTGCTTAAGAGCGAAGAGGACCCTTTTTCGACCATTATGATTTTGGATGATCAATACCGTATTCTGCTCCATCCCGACCAAGCGTTGATCGGCAAGCCTGTGCTCGAGAGCGGACTGCATATGGGACAGCTCACTGAGCCCTCGGGGCAGTTTACACAATCGATTGAACAGAAGGACTATTCAGTCACCTATTACCGTTCCGACCTTAACGGCTGGATCTATCTCTCTGCCACTTCCATTGCCGGCATGACGAAGGAATCAAATAAAATTGGCACGTATACACTTTATGTATGTCTATTTATGCTCACGCTATCCATGCTGCTCGCTTGGATCGGCTCACGGCATATGTATTCGCCAATTCAATTGCTGCTGAATCAAATCGGCGAGCGTCTGACCGACATTCAGAAGCGGAAAACAAATGAATTTCAAGCGATTGGCGAACGCGTCACCCATTTATTCCAGTCCAAAACCGAGCTTGAAAAAGAGGTTAGGCAGCATATTCATCAAGTGCGCACCTTCTTCTTCATGAAAGCCTTCCAAGGCAACATCAAGTCAAGTGAAATTCCGGAAAAGCTGGCTCAATTCGGCTATGGCTCTCAGCTAAAAGAGTGGAAAACGATGGCCGCGATTACGCTGCAAATTGACTTTCAAGGCAACAGCCGTTACTCCAAAAGTGATTTGGAGCTGCTCCTATTCGCTGTCCATAACATCATCGAGGAGCTTATTCCCTTCGAACAGCGACTTGCCCCGATCATTATGGATCAGACAATTGTGACGATCATCGGCAGTGCAGAAGTGGGCAAGGACGCTTTCCACAATGCAAAATATGCGCTAACGGAGCATCTGCAGCAGCAGATCGCAAGCTACCTAAACGTGCAGGTCAGTATTGGCATGAGCTTGCCGTTCGACTCCTTCTCATCGCTGGCGACAGCTTATAAAGAAGGCCTTGAGGCACTGAAGCAGCGCATGAAATTAGGCGAAGGCATCATTATTCAGTATGAGAATGTAAATGCCGGCAAACATTATTTGAATCTCAACTACCCAGGGCATATCGAGAATGAGCTTATCGATGCGATTAAGCTGGCCGAGAAGGATAAATCGAAGGAGCTGCTGCGAGCTTTTTTGCAGGCGGTATTTGTCGTGGAGCTATCGCCGCAGGAATATCAAATTCCGCTTGCCCGGCTGCTCAATAATCTGTTGATCGTTATGCAGGAATCAGGCGTAAGCCTTAATCAAATCCATCCATTAAAGGGTTCCCTGCTTGAGGAGCTGCTTGAGCTGCATACCTCTGCTGAGATCGATGACTGGTTCTGGACCAGCGTTGTTTATCCGATGATCAACATATTCAAGGATCGTCAGGAGGCGCAGTACCACAACATTTCGGAGAAGATCATTGACCTCGTGCAGCATCTGTACGACACCGACCTTACGCTAGAAGAATGTGCATCGCGGCTCCACTATAATGCCAATTATTTAAGCAGCGTTTTCCGTAAGGAGACGAATTATTCGTTTAGCGAGTATTTGTCGATGTACCGTTTCAAAATGGCAAAACAATGGCTCGCCGATAGCGAGCTGCCAATTAAAGACATCGCTGCAAAGCTGTGTTACAATAATCCGCAAAACTTCATCCGTTCCTTCCGCAAACAAGAGGGAATTACTCCAGGGCAATACCGCTATAAAAAACGCAGTGGATAGCCGATAAAAATAATGAAAGCTTTTGGAAAATAAATGCTCTTCAATATGAATGGGAGGCTTTACGCATGACACAACGACCGTCACGGGATGAATACTTTGATTATTATGAACAGTATATCCGCCTAGTAGGCGAAGGATCTGTTACGGAATGGCTTACAAAACAGCTCGCAAGCACAACGGAATTGCTTTCCGATATTCCCGAGGAGCAGGCTAATTACCGCTATGCGGAAGGAAAATGGACGCTTAAGGAAGTCATCGGTCACATCTCGGATAATGAGCGCGTCATGAGCTACCGTTTGCTTCGAATCGCACGGGGTGACAAGACACCTCTTGCCGGCTATGATCAGGACGAATTTATGAACGGCGCCACCTTTCAAGAATGGTCTTTATCACAAATTATCGAGGACTACATCTCGGTTCGCCGGGCTACTCTCGCTTTGTTGCGCGGCTTGTCGGATGAAGCATGGCTTCGCATTGGCGTAGCTAATGGCGGCAATATCTCCGCTAGAGCTCTCGCTTATATTATTGCAGGACATGAGATTCATCATTTGAACATCGTTCAGAACAAGTATTTAGGAAAATAAATCGTATTCGCTAATTCGCTCGTTAACCTAATGAGAAACTAGATAAAATCCTATATGTAAACCTTTTATTATGATAAAATGGTTAACATATAGGATTTTTTTGCATGAGGAGCGGTACTTTTATGACGATTCGATTACGAGGACACCATCTGCTTTGTTTACTAGGCTACCGAGGTATGGGTTATTCAGATGATTTCTGCGTCAATATGACTGCCATTTACGAATTGCTGCTCGCAAAGCCTGACACTGAAATCGAAATTATTTTAGGCCCAGACGATGTTTGCAAAGCGTATCCGCCGGACAAAGCCTATCATTGCGAGGGAACCGTCTACAGCTTGGATGCAGCGATACTCGCAAAGCTTGGGCTTGAAGTATCTGAGCGAGGAAGCTGGCAATCCATATGTGACCGCGTAGCCGAAACGATGGTGCCTGAGGACATCAGTCATCTATGCACGACCTGCCCTTGGGAGAAATATGGCGTCTGTGCGGAGGGTGTTGGCCTCGTTATACAAGGCAAGCCTTTGCCTAAGGTAGATAGTAAGTAGACCTATGGAGAAAACATCGATGCAGCTATGTAATATTCGTAACAAACGAAATACAGCTAAATAGAACTAATTAAATTATTATTTTCCACAAGGCTGCGCTCAAACTAGCGCAGCCTTTTATTTAGTGCGCAAAACAAGCTGCTTAATGCCTAATTTTTAGTACAATTCCCACTATGCTTATTAAAATATAGTAAAATAGAAGGTGCTGCTATTTAAATTTCCGGAGGAATATTAATCATGAATGCTGGTCTTTCTATATTTCAAAAGCTGATGCTAGGGCTACTGCTCATGTTCTTCTTAATCATCATTATTTTCTGGATTATATATCGGCTTAATGTAACGGACATCCAAGAAGAACTAAAGAAAAACAAAATTGGTGAAGTCAAATTCATGACCTCGCAGCTTTCCACACAGTTCGAGCAAGTCCTTATGAATACGACGACCATGTCTGAAGACCATTCGGTCAGAGGATATCCCTATGTCCTGCAATTCGGGGATGCCTATTCCAAGTACGAGGCGAAATTAGCTATCATTGACAAGCTCGCTCTCAACAGTGCCTCTACATCCTGGAACAACACGATCACTCTCTACTATCCAGATTTTAAGGAAACCGTCTCTTCCGACAGTACATTATCCTTCTCAACCTATAATCCGCCCTCCCAACGGCTGAATAAGTGGGTCGTGCACTGGAAGAAGGACGGTTCAGGCTATTATTCTAATTTGACCCGCAGCCATATCGGTCCATTGCTTATTGAAACGAGAGTGTCTTTGGATAATCTACTTAAAATGATGAAGCAGTACTCATCCGGAACCCCTTTGCTTTATGATTCTTTTAACAAAACGATTATCCAAACTGGTAATTCCCCTCTACTAGAGGATACGACAGGCCGAATTATTCCGTTAATTGAGGGCAAGAGCGGCTTTTTATCGGTCGACGACAACGGAACTGAATACCTGCTCAACTATATGAAATCTGATTTGCTTGATTTGTATTTTATAGATTACCACCCTATGCGTCAGTTCATTGAGCCTATTTCTCAAAATAATATTCTTTTTATATTTTCCATCATTGTGCTGCTGCTTATTTCACTTATTTATAGCCTCGTGCTGCGCAGGCAAGTTCAGGCACCTGTTATTGTACTAAGGAAGGCTATTGACAAATTTGATCGCGGCGATTTTTCCAGTCGTGTCATCGATCTTCATGCAACCGAGTTCAGGATGCTTGGCAACTCCTTTAATCGTATGGCCGAGAATACGCAGCGGCTCATTGAGCAGGTGCTCGTTGCAGAGCTGGAAGTTACCGAAGCAAGGCTTAAGCAATACCAAGCTCAAATTAATCCCCATTTTTTGTATAACTGCTTGAATTATATTCAGAGCAAAGCCAGCATCGAGGACCATGAATCCGTAACTGCGATGACGCTTCATCTCGGTGCTTATTGCAGATACGTTCAAAAAATTGAAAATATTGATTCTACCATTAACGAGGAGCTTGTCTTCGTTGAGCACTATTTGTCCATTTTACAGCTGCGCAAACGGTCGATGACCTTCTCTATTGATATCCCACCATCCATGTGTATGTATCGCTTGCCTAGAATGATCCTTCAACCGCTTGTCGAGAATTGCATTCAGCATGGCATAGAACCATCTCTGCATCCCGGTCATATCAAAATTAGTGCGGAAGAGGATGAGCAGTCCTTACGTATAGTGATTCAAGATAGCGGAGTCGGCATTGCGGAGGATAGACTCGCTCTCGTTAATCAGCATATCGAGGAACGCATATTTTCTGAGAATAAGGTAGGTACAGGCATGAGGAATGTACACCAGCGTCTCAAGCTATATTTTGGAGAGAGATCTGGGCTGACTATTCAATCAAAATTAGCCGAAGGAACTTGTTATATCATTACAATTCAGAAGAAGGAGGACAACTATGCTGCAGCTATTATTAGTTGATGACGAATCTTATGTAGTCGATGATCTAGAAATCGCCTTCCCCTGGACCAAATATGGGGTTGAAAAGGTATATACCGCTTATTCCGGCATGGAGGCGCTGCAGGTCATTGAAAGGAATTCTATTGATATTCTCATTACAGATATTGCCATGCCAGGAATGACTGGACTAGAGCTCATTACACGAGTTAAAGAATTCAATAAGGCAATCAAATGCATTCTACTTACTGGTTATGCAGAATTCGAATACGCCCAGGAGGCGATAAAGCAGGGGGTAGTAGACTATTTAATTAAGCCGCTTGATCATAATAAGCTTGGCCTCTGTCTTGAAGAAACGATAAATATCATGAAAAAGGAGATGGAGCAGACCGCATCCTACGAGCAGGCGTTATTCACATTCCGGGAGCATCTTCCTGTCATGAAGGACAAGCTCCTTAATGAGCTGCTGCAAGGCAAGAACTACTCTGAGGATGCCCTTGTCGACAAGCTTTCCAGCTTCTCACTGACCTATGGGAAAGACGATGATGTCTTTCTTCTTGTCATTCGTCTGGAGGAGCATTTCAACCGCTATGGCCAAAACAGCCTGCTGCTTTTCGAATATGCTGTGACAAACATTGCTTGCGAGCTGCTCGAGGACTCCTTCGAGACTTGGCATTGCCGAGATGCTTATGATTATCTTATATTTACGCTCAAAGCAAAGCAAACAGACGGGTTTCAGAACTCTGAAAGTCTTTTAAAGGAGCTTACCAGTCGTTCACTCCAATTGCATCGTAATGTGAATGAATACTTAGGGGGCGGGATATCGGTCATCCTTACCTATCCGGGAAAATTCAGCAGTGATCTTCGCCATATGCACGAGAATGCAGTGACAGCAATCAGAAAGCAGGTCGGAAACGGTACAGGCTATTTTCTAGCACTTACCGAGCAGCCTCCACAGGTATCCTACATTCGATCCATGAACGTATTATATGATCCACCTACGTTTATCCATCTGCTGGAAACCAGCCAATGGGACGGATTTGAAGACAGATTGAACCAAGTTGAGGAAGCATTCAGCGCTTTATCCGAGCAAACGGAAGAGCATCTGGATGCGATAAGTACGGTGCTCATGTCCTCCTTCCATTACATAGCTCATAGAAACAATGTTCTCCTGTCAGATGTAGCGGGAAATGCGCTTATGTATAGACAAACGTTCCGCTCACTTTGTCAGCTTATTGAATGGGCAAAACAGCTTGCCTTAACACTAAAGGAGAAGCTGGAGAAAGACGTTTCTAGCCAACAACAAGCAATTATTCGAGAGATCCAAGTATTTATTTCATCTCATCTGTCGACAGTCAGCCTTCAATCGATAGCCGATTATGTAGCCCTTCATCCTGTTTACGTATCCAAGCTGTTTAAGCAGCTGAGCGGCAGCAGCCTGAGCGAGTATATTCTCAGTGTGAAGATGGAGCATGCCGTTGCTTTGCTCCGAAATTCAACCGACAAGGTATACGAAATTTCTGATAAGCTCGGTTATTCAAATTCACAATACTTCATTAAGGTATTCAAGGAGCAGCATGGTATGACCCCTCAGGATTTTCGGGATAAGACCTAGTTGAATTAAATAACAGCAAGAAGGGCAGCTCATGAATGAGCCGCCCTTCTTGCTGTTATTTATTTTGACTTAATTTCATCGTACCACTTGTTGACTTCTTCCGCTATTTTCGCTCCGCCTGAAGAATTATATCTTTCAACAAAAGCATCGAATTCATCAACCGAGGTTTTATTATAAATGATTTTGTTCAGTACTTCCTTCTCCAGCTTGCTTAGCATATCGCCTTTGGATAGCTGCGTCTCCGTAGGAGTACCAGTAAACATACTAGGCATAATAGCATCCTTCTGGTCAACAACAATCTTCGCCGCTTGCATTTGCTCTGGAATAGAGGTCGTAAGCGTCTCTTCATACGGCGTGGACGGCTTTTCACCGTTCGCTAGTTTTGCTAATCCGTTAATACGAAGAAAAGGAATAATGGCCCCATCAAAGGTTAGCGTATATCGTATGGCATCTACCCAACCGCCAGGAATTTTATCACTATCCTGCTCGCGATAAATCTCACCGTTCGGGCCAATATCATAGTCATACCCTTTCGCGAAGCCTTTAGAGAATGGACCATCCCCATCAGGGTTTGCCCAGTTGTCAAATAGGTAATTCTGATAGACGAAGAATGCATCTTTATTTTTCATGTTTTTATTGATAAGAACCGCACCTGTGCTAATTGGAGTTCCATGACGGCCAACCTTGCCATCAGGACCAGCTGGCAGAGGATATGGCTTATACTCAGAAGTAGGGACATTGGTTTTCAGATCTGGAATTGGCCAGCCTGTCATCCAATAAGGGCCAACAATAATACCTGATTTGCCAGCTGTGAAAGCTTCTGAGGCTTTTACTTCATCATACAGTCCCGACTCTTGGGAAATGTAGCCCTTCTTCATCCAATCCTGCAGCTTGGCGAGTGCAGGCTTCATCTCTGGTTGAATAGAACCATAGGCAAGCTTGCCATCGGCCCCTACGTTCCATTGGTTTGGCATTACGCCATACATGCCAAACACCCATCCTGTTTCAGACATCCAAGTATTCAAATTGTTTTTAAAGCCAACGGATAAAGCAGTGGTATCCTTCTTGCCATTTCCGTCCGGATCCTGATTAGTAAAAGCTTCCATTACCGTTTCAAGCTCATCGATCGTCTGAGGAGCCTTCAAGTTTAATTTTTTCAGCCAATCTTCACGGATATACATGACTGGATCATTATTATAGGCATTCTCTAAAATCGGAATTCCCATTCGTTTTCCATCACGCATATACGGGTTCCAAACCGTAGGGTCCTGTGCCATCGCTTCTTTGTAGGTATCGGAAGCATATTTATCGAATAGTTCTCCTGCATCCGTAAACTGTCCACTCGAAATTAAATCAGCAATCAGCGTTGGATCGCCCCTGAATGAAATAATATCCGGCATTTCCTGCCCCGAGGTAAGCATCAGCCTAAGCTTCGTTTGGTAGGCATTGTTTTGATCGCTGACCGTCCATAAGTACTTAATATCAATACCCAAAGTGTCTTTCGCCCACTTTGTATGAACGTTATTATCAATATTTTCGCCATTTTTGAATTTTAAATTGGTTGTAATAGGGAAGACCGTCGTAATGGAAACAGGCTCCACATATTTTCCATTCTCGAACTTCGCTGAATAAAAGGAATCATTATCGGCCTTTTCTTCTGTTTGATCTTCTTTATTGCTGCCGCAGGCTGCAAGCGATGCCATCAGCATTGCTCCTGTCATAACCATAACAGCCGGCTTTTTCCATTTAGTTAGCATATCTTTATTTCCCCCAATTGAATTTATTTGGTTTGCTCTGACCCTTCCAACCAAATCATATATAAATCCTACTGTGCAGCAACACCCCTCTCATGAAGCAAATCCATTATTCCTTCACGGCACCAAGTACAATTCCTTTGACGAAAAATCTTTGAAGGAACGGATACACAAGGAGAATTGGTGCCATGCCGATAAAGATTTGAGCAGCCTTTACGGTTCTTTGTGAAATGTTTTCCAAATCCTCAGGTCGCACCGTCACTTTGCTGAAGTCTTGCTGTACGATAATGGTCTGCAGGAAAGTTGCAAGTGGATAGTTTTTATGATCCGTCATGAAAATTAGACCATCAAACCAGGAATTCCAATGACCAACCATTGAGAATAACGATAGTGTAGCAATTGCAGGCATCGATACTGGCAAATAAATACTGAATAGTGTTCTCAGATGGCCAGCTCCATCGATGAATGCAGCTTCCTCCAAATCCTTAGGCACCCCGCGAAAGAAATTAAGTAGGAGTATCATATTCCATACTGATACAGCTCCAGGAATGATAAGCACCCAAAGCGTATTCATCATGTTTAGCTTTTGAATAAGAATGTAGAAGGGAATCAAGCCACCGCTGAATAACATCGTGAAGACAAAAAACCACGTATATATACTTCTGCGTTTGAAATGTTGAGCTTCTTTAGATAGTGGATACGCCGCGAGCGTAACGAGTACCATACTGATCAGCGTGCCTAATGTAGTACGCTGAACAGCTACCCATAGAGAGCGAATAAAATTCTCATTCTCCAATGTCTTGCTATAGGCTTCAACCGTGAACTGAACGGGCAGCAATCCGACCAAATTAGCGTTCGCAGCCGCTTTCCCACTGAATGAAACAGCTAAAATATGAATTAATGGAATAATACAAGCAATGGATAATATCGCTAGAAACGTATAGTTGATCACTGTGAATAATTTGTAGGTGTTCGATTTATGATACATTCTGTCGGTTCATCCTTTCTAGAAAATACGGTAATTGGCCAGTTTGTAAGCCAAGCGGTAAGCTGCGACGATAAGCACGAAGCCTACGACCGATTTGAAAAGCCCTATTGCTGTGGAGAATCCGAACTTGCCGTCTATGATACCGATACGATATACAAACGTATCAATAATATCCCCTTTGTCGAAAACCAGTGCATTATACAGATTGAATATTTGGTCAAAGCCTGCATTCAATATATTGCCTAAAGATAGTGTTCCAACCACGATTGTAATTGGGATAAGTGCTGGGATGGTAATGAACAAGGTTTGATGCCATCTGTTCGCTCCATCTACTTCCGCCGCCTCGTACAATGACGGATTAATTCCTGCTAGTGAAGCAAGGAATACGATTGTTCCAAATCCAAACTCTTTCCAGACATCGCTTACAACAACGATAAATCGGAACCAATTGCCATCGCCGAGGAAGAATATCGGTTTCAAACCGAATACCGCGCCTAGAAACTGATTGACGAGTCCTTCACTGGACAGCATGTCCAGCAAGATGCCCCCTAAGATGACCCAAGAAAGGAAATGCGGCAAGTAAACCAGCGTCTGTACCGTCCGTTTGAAAGCCGCCTTTCTCACTTCATTGAGCAAGAGAGCGAAAGTAAACGGAGCGATGAGTCCTGAAACCATCTTCATTCCGGCTATAATAACTGTATTCCAAATGACTTGTACGTACTCTGGCGTACTGAAAAGGTAACGAAAGTGCTCCAAGCCAATCCAATTGGATTGGGAAAATCCTAGCCAAGGCTTGAAATCTTGGAAAGCAATTACGAGTCCGAACATTGGAATGTAAGCAAAGATTAAAGTAAGGATAACCGCTGGCAGCAGCATCGCATCCAGCACCAATGCCCTTTGCCATTTGGAGCGGCGATCCGTGCGTTGAGACAGCTGTGGGGCGGTCTCTGCAAGGGCATCTGCTGGCGTTATTGATTTCTTCATTTGTGTGCTTCCCTTCTGTTTGAATGACATAAACCCTATCTGTCCTATCGTCTGTTCTCATTATAAGTGGCACCTAGAGACGCTACTATGATAAATCATAAGCATCGATAACAAATTGTTAATATCCGAGCTGACGCTATTTGAATACAAATAAAACGCCAAGCCCCCTTCTATAGAAGAGAGCTTGGCGTCATTAAATCCATTCATTATTTGCTTGTATTCAGGATCATGAGCATATTATATAAAGCTTGAACTGACTCTGCTCGAGTAGTATGCTCACTAGGAACAAAACGATAATCACCCTTGCCCTTCATCATTCCATGCGAAGAAACAATAGAAACAGCGTTCTTCGCCCATGCCGAGATGTTAGCCTTGTCTATGTATGATAGCTCGACGTTAGACTCCTCTGGTTTCGTTTTTGCTTGGTATGCATAAGCATTGGCAAGCATAACCGCCATTTCTTCACGGGTAATGTTTGCAAGGGGAGCAAACCGGTCCACTGACACACCCTTAACAATCCATGCGTGAAAGGCAGCATTAACAGCCGACGAGAACCATGTTCCTTCCGCAGCGTCTATAAAACTGGAGGACCCTTGCTCTTTAAGTCCAAGCATGCGTACCAATAGAACGGTAAACTCCGCTCGCGTAATAGGTTTGTCTGGAGCAAAAAGAGCAGCGTTTCGGCCATTCACAATCTGTTTTGCAGACAGCACCTTCAACGGCTCGTATACCCAGTGGCTTGAATTAACGTCATTGAAGTTCTTATCATATTCAAGCAGCGCGTACTTACTGAAATGCGCAAGATCAACAGAGATAAGATTCGTTTTTTCGTCATTCTTCCCGCCTACATATTCCCATTTATTGGTCTGCTCATTCAGCATGTAAATGCCTAAGAGCGACTTCTTCATATTGGCTTCCGCTGAATAGGAGAAAGATAAGGTGACAGCTCCATCAAATGTGCCCGCCTTCATCTCAAGACCATCAACCGTTATTAAAGACAGTTCGAAGGACCAGCTTTCTCCGCCAATAAACTTCGCAGATAACCCTTGCTCTCCTTTTAGCTGCTGACTGCCTGTAGCTTCTTTAGCAGGCTCCATACGAAGCGACAGCTCAGCTCCATTCCGCAATTCAGGCTTCAACTGATCAATGAGGGGCTGGAGCACTTTTGAATCAATCGTTAGTGTAGCAGACCCTTTGGATAGCTCCAGCTCTCTGCCTTTTAATAGACCAGCTAATTGAAGGGGCAGCCGTACTTGATGCTTACCTTCTGGCACGCTGATGCTTACCTGATTAGGCGACCCGTTCTGAAAATTCTCCTCAGTAATGGTCATCACAGGATCAGCAGTGCTGCCAGATTGCCCAGAGCTTCCAGGCTTGTCACCGCCATTATCGATGCCACTGTTCTTTTCTGACTCGGCAAAAGTCAAAATGCCGAATTGGGAAGTATTTCTCCATGAATCGTTTGTTGGATCGTTCCATTTGGCGGTGCTGTGCACTCCTTCCCCCTGATCGTCATTCACCTGAATGTCCAGACCTATTACACTATCTGTATTCGGACGAAGCTCAGGCAGCGCGATCTTTACTTCCATGCGGTAGCCTTTCTCTGTTCTTACAACTGCGCTCTCAAGACGAGAAGGAGAAGCATTTCCAGCAAAGGTAGCTACATTATCAATATTAATCCGATATTGTGCATCATCATATTGATAAGTCGATGTCCGTTGATGATTTTCATCAATAAAAATTTCGATTGAATCCTGCAGCCATGGCTGCGGATCATCTGATTTAAGCAGCGGATCGGTTACGTCGACTAACAGCAGCAGACTGTTATCCGTCCACATAGAACGAGCTTGAGCCGTTGCTTTGCTGTTATTATTAGTTAGATCCACAACGAATGGCTTTGCCTTTTCCCACTCGCTTTCCATTTGTCCATCAATACGTGCAGTGCCTTTTATCGACTGTGCGCTTTTTGGCATACTTGCAAGCTGAATGACGCCATACTTGCTTGTGTCCAGATCTTGACTTAATGTGCTGTCATTCCAATAAACCGGCAGTATCTCGCTTGTCGATGCATCCTGAATACGAATATCGAATCCGATTTCTTCCGCTCCTGGCGCTAAGCCTTTCCAAGGAATAACGGCTTCTAGCCTATAACCAGCTGCTGTTTCTTTTATTTTATAGCTGCTATCGCCATTTTCAGCACCTGACCGATTAAAAGTAAGATGACGATCATCTGACTCGTAAACCGCTGACTTTCCATTATTCTCATCAATAAACAGCTCTATCTTGTCCGCTGCGTCACGGGTAGCATCTTTAACCTCTACTTGAACATAAAGATTGGCCATATCCCATAAGGTACGGAACGTTGCAGCCTCGCTGCCGCTGCGTTTAAGCCGCGTCTGTACAGCTTTTTTCCATATAGAATCTGTAAAATTCTGATCACCCGCCGTTGGCGTTGCCATGAGTGATACCGTACGGTTTGTAATAATAGGAAGTGTAAGTGGATCTACAATTCCCCAGTAGACTAGCTTAGCCTGGAGATTCGCATCGAATAGCATAGCCTGATTATTGTAGGATTTCTCGTCTTGCAGTCCCCAAATCGTTACAGAGGAAATCTTGTCCTTATAGGTTTTGTATAAGTCAAACAATTCCTTATATCTATGTGCTTGCTTTGCAGCTATGTCATCAGGCATAGGCGTACCCATGCTCACTCCGCTATCAACATCCAGCTCGGTCACCTGAATATCTAGCCCTAGCGAAGAGAACAGCTTGATTGTCTTTTCAACTTCCTCAATTGGCGGCGTAACCAACCCATAGTGAGACTGCAAGCCTACCCCGTCGATCAGACCTTTAGCTTTGAGGCGCTTTAGCAATTGATAGATATGTTCTCTTTTTTCCGGAACCTCTGTGAAGTAATCATTATAATACAGCTTGGCATCAGGGTCCGCAGCACGAGCAAACTCGAATGCCTTCTCGATGTAATCCGGGCCTATGAGATTATACCACGGTGAAATTCTAATACCGTCCGCATCTCCCCCATTGTCAGCAATAGCTTCGTTTACAACGTCCCATGCGTATATTTTACCTTTATAACGTGTCATTACCGTCTCTATATAAGACTGAAGGCGCTGCAGAAGCAAGTCACGGCTGGCAGGCTGTCCATTGCTGTCCGTAAACATCCACTCGGCCGCATCAATATGCCATAGAAGAGCATGTCCGCGCAGCCCCATTCCATTGTCCTGAGCATATTTCACGTAATAATCGGCTGCATCGAATGTATACTGATTCTCAGCTGGGGAAATAAACTTTGGTTTCATTTCATACGTTGCCGTTATGCTGTTAAAATGCTTTTTGAGAAGCTCCCCATAGGCTCCTTCCATTTGCCAGGTATAGACGGCAGCACCAATTGGAAAATCATCCTTAAAATAATCCTTTAAGGACACGATATCGTTTTGAATCGATAGCGCCGAAACAGGGACTACTGTTACTTCATCTACATAAAAAGATAGCGTATCTGGAGTAGTCTCCGTAATGTAAGGCGTTTCGATGAATAGTTTTAGCTCCGAAGGAGAATCGCTGTAATTAAGCTGTCCCTTAAGCTCATACCATTGCTGCCACTCCGATTTCTTAATCGTAATGGTATCTAGTGCATTCCAGCTCTCCGATCCGGACTTCTTATAGGCCGTCATTTGCAATTTGATGTCAGAGGCTGGCTCTTCCTTTAATCGAACATAGGCCTTTAATTCATATTCCTTGTTCTTTTGAAGATGATTTTTAAGCTCAAGTGCTGGCCCATGAAACGTACGGCTCCGCCCTTCTACCAACATACTGCTGCTGCCGCTATAGGCTTCGGCTGCGGAAACGGTCAGCGCCTCATGTCCGATTCGCGGCAACCACCCCTGAAGCGTTCCATCTTCAAAATCGATAAGCAGACGATCATCACCCACCGGGCCCTCTGAGTCAGGCACAAGCTCTATGGAAACATCATCAAAATAAAAGGCAGTACCCGCCGTGGCTTCTGCATAAAGATCATATTTGCCCTTCTTGCTCCCTGTCGTATAATTCCTTTTTATTAAGGTCCATTGCGATGCTGCATTCTGATCCGCCGTGCCGATTTGCTCCCAGTTGTCTTCCCCGTCAATGCTGCTCTTCATTGTAAGTTTAATATCAGCTGGCGTTGTACCGGGGGATAGCTTCATCCAAGCACTAATGGAGTAGGTGCGGTTAGGAGCCAACAATTCCGTTAAAACGTAATTGGGTCCCTCCCAATCCTCGCTTCTCCCAGATATATATAGGCTATGAGAACCGCTATGATACTCATCTCCTGAGACCGTTAGCGACTCGTTTCCTTTACGCGCCCAGCCCTGCGTTGTTCCATTCTCAAAATCTGAAATGAGAATGGTTGTGCTGCTCTCGTTAGCAAACAACTGCTGAGAGGGAGGAAGAATGATAGTGATAAGCATGGCAAAAGCGATAAATAATGCGAACGGTTTAGTAAATTTCATATAAATCCTCCTTAATATGATGATCATAGCGCTGTAACTAGCTCTTTGTTCCTTTCTTTTGTTGTGCGATTATATAAACCAAAGGTTGCTACTACAACCGGATAGTTGAAGTATAGCTCTAAGGTAAGCGTTTCCATATAACAAATACATCGCTCACATAACAAATTATTAGCTTTGTCCCTAATCGAGTAACCTTTTTTCAATATCAAAGTAAATAGAACAAAAAAAATGCGATAAGGAAATGCTGCTGAGCATCTCCTTACCGCATTTTTAATTTATTCATTAATTGCTATTTTCTCCAGCCCTCTCATATAAGGCTGAAGTGCAGCTGGAATACGAATCGAGCCGTCTTCCTCCTGATGATTCTCGATGAGTGGAATGAGAATACGCGGGCTAGCCACTGCTGTGTTGTTGAGCGTATGGCAAAATTTTAACGAGCCGTCCTCTGCACGGTACCGTATATTCGAGCGGCGTGCTTGAAAATCATGCAGGTTCGACGACGAATGCGTCTCCCCGTAGGCCTGCCTGCTTGGCATCCATGTCTCAATATCGTATTGCTTATACGTTTTTTGCGACATATCGCCAGTACAAACCGCCATTACTCTGTAGGGCAGCTCAAGGCATTGAAGCAGTTCCTCGGCATTAGCCGTTATTTCCTGCAGCAGCGACTCCGACAACGCCGGATCAGCCTCGCACAAAATAACCTGCTCGACCTTGGCAAACTGATGTACACGGTATAGACCATGAACATCTCTGCCAGCCGAGCCGACCTCGCTGCGGAAGCATACCGATGCAGCAGCCAGCTTGATTGGCTCTCCTACCTCTATTATTTCGTCCGCGTAATAGGTAACCATAGGCACCTCCGAGGTGCCTACCAGCCATTTATCCTCGCCTGCAATCCGGTAGGTCTGATCCTCACCAAGCGGGAAAAAGCCTGTATGCTTCATCGCTTCGGTGCGGACCATTAATGGTACTTCCAGCAGTGTGAAGCCTTTTCTCAGCAGCAAATCGACAGCCAGCTGCTGCACGGCACGATGGAGCAAAACGCCTGCCCCCTTCAAGTAATAATTGCGGCTGCCTGCTGCCTTCACACCTCGCTGCACATCAATCATATGATGCAGATCACCCAGCGCCATATGATCCTTTGGTTCAAAAGGAAAACTCGGGGCTTCGCCAACACGCTTTTGCTCTATATTATCCGCGTCCGATCGTCCATCTGGCGTGTCTGGAGATACGATATTAGGTACCAACGCCATGAGCTCAGCTGCATGCTGCTCTACTATCGCAAGCTCTGCTTCCACTGTGCCCAGCTTCTCATTTGTTTCCTTGACCTTATGCTTCGTTTCTTCCACTTCAGCTTGAGCATTCTGCTTCACTAGAGTGCCGATAAGATTCGAGAGCTTGTTGCGAATTTCCCGTAAAGCTTCCGATTCCTGCATGAGCTGACGTTTCTTCTCGTCCAAGAGCATCAGCTCTGCAATAGAAATCTGAATCCCCTTCTGATTCGCAACCATCTGTACCTGCTCTTGATTTTGCCTAACCCATTTCATGTCCAACATGCTAACCGCGCTCCTTTTCATTAGAAAAACACAAAAAACGCCCTCCATCCCAATGGGACGAGGAGCGTTTTTTACTCGCGGTGCCACCCAAATTGATTAAACAGACGCACTGTCTAATCCTCTTTGTTCCGCGATAACGGGCGGGCCCGGTAAACTTAGGGGGAAGGTGCTTCCCTCCCCTTGACGWGAACGCCTCCGAGTTGGATTCTCTTCACTGGCGTGATCCGATAATTAATTTTGTAGTAATATAACACATTATATACGGCCAACACAAGTGTCATTGTGGAAATAAAATTTCAATTTGTCTTTTTAGTGTGCCTCATATGCAACTTTGTCCACTTATTAACAGTCAGTAGGTTATATGAAGGGGAGGTGCATTTGTTGAGATATGGTCTTCTACTTACATTCTTACTTATCATGTTTGGGCTGGCAAGCTGCGAAAGCTCCGGAGCGAACAACGGCTTAACCACTCATACTGAGCAGATGGACAAAGATCACCTGACGGAATCGTTGTCGAAATCAAGCGATAAATTAATCATTGCCAAAAGAGTTGGCATGGAAAACCAATACGAAGATCATAAGGAAATAAACGACGAGAAGTCTGTTTCTACTGTGAGGAACATTTTAAACAAAGGCGAATGGGAAGAAGTTAAATTCCTAATGACAAGACCCCCCGATTATAAAGTTCATTTCCAACCTACCGATGGCTCAGAAGCAAAAGCGGTATTATATGAGGTTTGGTTTACGAACGACAACGCTGAGATTTATATAAGCGGCATTCATTCTTACAAAAAAACGTCGAAAGAGGATGCAGAAACGCTGGGTACTATTTTAAAATAACGGATTAATTAGAATGAAATGAGGCATAGCGTAATGAGTATAATCCGTTCCCTTCTCCTTTTAAACGTATTTGCAGCTCGCAGATGCATTATTTTGGGGATTTATGATTGAGATTAGGACAACTCGTTTAAAATAACATGGAGACATAACTGATGGGCTTGATTATACAAGCCCTTCATGAAGGAGGCTTCTCATGCTGAATGAGATGACAACAATACCGCGTAAGAATAAAAGGCGGAAAAGTTTTGCGGCTTTCGCCGCTTTTGGCATAACGATGACTTTATTAGCTGGCTGCAGTCAAACAGGAACGAGTGAAATGGGTGCTCAGCCTAATCCAGATTCCGCTGCAATCGCTCCCGCTAATCAAACCGAAGAAACAAATGCTGCTTCAGAGAAGGATAACCCCTTCGCCGCTGCTGGCATTACGGATCCTAAAGCTTTTATCAAAATGTTTGAAGCGGTTAAGACAGCTGTTGCCGCGGGTGATAAAGAGGCCGTTGCAGACCTAGTGCTGCTACCGCTTCGAGTAAACGGAAAAACATCGATGGAGATTACATCCAAAGCAGAGTTTATAGAGAAATATGATGCCATTATGACAAAACCCGTGAAGGATGCGCTAGCCGCGCAGAAGGTGGATGATTTGTTCGTTCGCGATCTAGGTGTGATGGTCGGAGACGGTGAGCTTTGGTTTGGCGCATCGGCCGAGGAGCCTCAAGCATACGGCATTATTGCCGTTAATCTAGAAGTTGGTAGCACTGAAGCGCCCCCATTCAAGTAGACATTACAAAAAATAAAAAATGTTAAACGGCCTTAGTCCTAAACTCCATTGGACTGAGGCCGTTTAGTTTTGCCTGTAATCGTTCGTAATTGTAAAAGTGAATGTAGGCTTCAATGTCCCGTTCAAGCTCATCAAAAATTCGGTATGTACGCAAATAAAATTTTTAGCACTTCAAGGTTTCCCAGAAGGATTCTATGGGACTGTTATCAATGCAGCTCCCTACGAGGGACATGCTATGGGTTTTCTGCCCGTCTATCTGTACAGCTTGAATGGCAAGATAGATGTTTTCTTGACTTACTTGACTTAGCGTCGCCTTCTTTCGAGTTCCTCTAACTTTTTTAGAAATGCAATTTCTGCGCGCAGACGTTCATTTTCAGCCTGCATCTTCTTCATGGCAAGCTTTTGGCGGTCTGTGTCAGTTAACTCTTCTTCGGTCTTTTTACGCCCACGTCCATCCTGCAGCGCATCTTGCCCGCCGTCTTGGTATTTCTTCAGCTATTTATTATTTCACCTGTCTACTATTTGGGGGGCATATCGGCTAATGAGTAGGATTAATTAGCTTTAATTGTTCTTTACCAATGAATTATTACTTGTTTGTGGTATTATTTGTTAGTCAATACATATCTGAAAGAGTTTATACAAATATATGATTAAGCACAAATATCCTATTGGGGAGACCTATGACTGATATAGCTAATGAATACAGAAACAAAGGATATGGAAAAATCATGATAGCAGAAGCTGAGCGGCTAGGGAAAGAACCTGGCTGTATATTTGCTCATACTTCCACATTCACGTATCAATCGCCTGAATTTTATAAGCGTATGGACTATGAGATTTTTGCCGTTAATGATGAATACCCAGAAGATATAAAACAATTTTTCTTTAAGAAGAAATTATAGAATAAATATTTTCGATTACACTAATGAGGTGAATATTTTATCTGTGAATTCTTATGCGGTTTGGAACTTGAGATGGCTGCTACCATAAAATAATAATACGAGGAGGCTTTAAAGTGAATTTAGAAAGCGAAAGAATCTATTTGCGGAAACTTGAAGAATTAGATGCACCGATCATGTTAGCTAATACAACGGATGAAGAAATACGTTATATGACAGGTACAAAACATAACTTTACTTTAGAACAAATTCAAGCTCATATATATAATATTAATAATGACCCTTCTCGCTATGATTTTGCTATTTGTTTAAAAGATGATGACCAAATGATTGGTGAATTATCTATTTCTGATATTGATGAAGAAAATAAAAAAGCAGGATTTAGAATCACAATGAATTCAATTAAATTAACAGGAAAAGGTTATGGAACTGAAGCTTTAAAAATTGTATTACGATTTGTTTTTGAAGAACTAAATTTAAATCGATTAGAGTTAGAAGTATTTAGTCATAATCTTCGTGGAATAAGAGCGTATGAAAAGGCAGGTTTTGTAAAAGAAGGAGTTTTACGTGAATCTTTATATTATGGCGGAACTTATTCTGATGAAATTATCATGGCAATAATTAAAAAAGATTACAAGAAAATGTAGTGTTTACTCCGGACCTGAACGGATACCAAAGTGAAATAGATTGCTTTAAGTAAGCCATTTATTTGAGGTTTGATCACTTTTAAATGAAATTTAAAAGTGTACTTTGATTTCGCCGGTAGGCTGAATTAACTTTATCTAATGAAAATAATACTGTAATCCAATAAGAAAACTATTGAACTAACAGGACACTATAGCTTAACAATCACATAAATGAGGCTGCCGGTATGAAACGGCAGCCTCATTGAGCTATTGAGCAGGATTCATTTGCTTTATTTGTTCTTTACCAATGAATTATAACTTTTTGTGATATTATTTGTCAGTTAATACATGTCTGAGAAAGTTTATACTAATAAATGATTAAGCACAAATATCCTATTAGGGGAGACTTATGACTGATATAACTTTAGACAATATCAAGATTACAGTAGACTCAAATGCATTCTAACCTATTTCTTCGTCAGAGCTTTTAACTCCTCGATCGCCATCGTGATGTGTTCCTCTCCCAATGTCGTTTCTGCTCCGTAAAAAAACAATACATTGGCTACTTGATGGGAACGATAAGACGCCAAATCCGCCGCTGCCCAGCTATTAGCAAAATCCTCTAAGCCTTTTTTAGCCTCTTTGCTTGATGAATAAATATAAATACTAATACTTTGACTCGTATTATAGTTGAATTGCTCCGGTTTTATATCGTTATAGGCTCTAGAAAATACAGCACCCGGGTTTATATCGGTTTTTGCGGTTAACGGGATGCCATGGCTTTCAAATACACTCGTTATTTGATCCAATGTTATCGTTTCTTCGTTTCTTTCGTTCGAACCGCCGCCATAAGCACAGCCTGTAACGGCTAAACAAATCATACAAACGATCATAATCATTTTCCTCATAACATCGCCCCTTTGACTGCTATGACGTGTAAATAAGGAATTAAGTTACAGGAACTCATCCCAGCCAAGCCCTAATTCGGTAACGGTATCATTGCCTATTCGGATATCTTTTTTCGTAAAGGCCTTCGCCCCTAATCGATAATAAAAGTTGATTGCACTATTTTTCTCCAGCACCCATACCATTAATGTTTGATAATGATGTATTCTCAAATGATCGACCACAGCGGAAAATAGTGCTTTTCCGAACCCGAGCCCCTGGTACTCCTCCAGCAAGTATATGGAGTAAAGCTCTCCGTCGTAGTCGTATTGCTCACTCCTGCACTTCCCACCGTTTGCGAATCCTACTATCGTACCTTCATCATTTTCAATAACGTAAATCACTTCATCAGGGTTCGAGCGATTAAATACCCATAACCAATTTTTAATACGACTTTCGATGCTAAGCTTGGACAAATAATCATCCGAGATTATCCCTTTGTAGGTGGATTTCCAGCTCTCTACGTGGACATGAGCGATATCAGGTACATCGTCAATCGTTGCCAGTCTAATCCGCATATGATCCTCTTTTCTAATCACGCAAATGGAATGAATACACTTTATAAATCGGTTTGCCCATGCCTAACAACATAAATCATATTACTAGCCTCCTCATTTTATATATTTTACCATTGGATATTATTGGAATGAGTGATACTATGATTTTAGTTGATATGACTTCAATATCGCAAGAAGGATGCAATAATGGTTTTGTTAAGATAAGCATGTTATGTTCAGTTCATAATTAGAATGGGAGGAACCAAAATGTTAGTTGTCACTACAGAAAATATTCCTGGCTATCATATTGATAAAGTAATAGGCCACACATTTGGTGTCGTAGTAAGAAGCCGGGGCCTTGGAGGAAATATTACAGCCTCTGTGCGAAGCATATTCGGTGGAGAAATAAAAGAATACACTGAAATGATTGAAGATGCCCGTAAGGTCGCTATAGACCGTATGATTCAAAATGCACATGCCATGGGAGCAAATGCAATTGTGATGATGCGATTTGACTCTGGTGAAATCGGACAAACGATGTCTGAAATCGTCGCTTATGGCACTGCAGTTGTGGCTGAGAAAAATTAGCGATGCCTTATTTCATGAGCATTTACTTCGCCCTTCAATTATTGGTTATTATTATCGCTATAATTAGTACGTTTATATATCGCCGTAGGCGGCTAAAGCAACGCACGCCTCAGCCTCCAGCTGGTTTCCAGAAAACGAGTGAAATATTTATCGATCCAACAACGGGCGTTCAGCAGCAAGTATGGTTTAACCCTAGTACTGGAGAAAGATTTTATGAAAGAACGGATAACAATAAAAAATAAGCTAATTCACGGTGGCTAAAGCTGCCTTGAATTAGCTTATTTTTTAAAATTTCAATTAGAGTCCTGCTAAGCTCATCACAGCATGACTACTCATAAGCCCGTATTTCAACAACTTCTGCATAAGGGCATCCATTTGTAGCTTCAATTACAACGCGGATCTTATTGGTACGGATAGGCTCCAGCTGATGCGTCCGTTTTCGTTTTCTATTATCCGTCTCACGCAGCAGTACCTTCCACTGCTCATCGACAAAAGCCTCAATTCGATAATCCTTCACCAGCTCAGGAATAACTTCAAATGGCGTTCTATGATGGTGCAGGTTGATTAGATCCTCATTCACATCATCATTGAAGGTAATATGAATATTGGATATGAAAACAGAGGATTCCCACTCAAGAGAAAGCCACTCCGGCTTATTGCTATCCATTCGATTAGACACCCATGTATGAGGACCGCCATAAGGTCTTGTGTAGCCATCAATAGCAGATACCGCTTCGTATGCTGTAGTCTCAGGGAATGCCTTGAAGCAGAAAGGTGTTCTGTGCAGCCCTTTCATTTGCCAAGCCATGGTCTGCTGCGTATCCAAGAAACTGGAGAAATCAGCGGATGAATCGATCTTATTCTCGAAGCACAACACACCGTAAAGCGGCGTTTCAGACGTATACAATTGCAGCTCCGGGTTCGACTGAATGACAACGAATAAATTGATCGCTTCATCCGCCTTATAATCAAGTCCAAAATCAACCCACTGCTTCGTTCCCTGTGTTACTTTCACGGTATGCTTGGAGATAAGTCCCATTGGAATATAGTTTTCTTTTTTTCCGGTAGAATGAATTTCAATCGTCATTTCTGTATTCGCCAAAGCATTAACAAGCAAAGACAGCTTATTCAGCTCCGAAGTGACCGGGAACGTTATTCCAACCGGATTCAGTAAAGAATAAACCTTAGACGCATCATCTACATGCACGTTTCTCATCGTACTCGAAGCAGCTGCTTTGGCGCTTCTCCCCAAATCGCCGGCATCCTCATTGCGAATACCAATAATGGAAGCATCTTGTTTAATGAGTGTTTGCTGCAGCTCTGCAAGATGAGACTGACCTAACTCTCTTGGTGTAATTCCCTTCATAGCAGAGAGGGCAGCTCCCGTCCCAGCCGCTTCTCCCATTACCGCACAGGTAGCCATCACTCTAGTCGTGCCAAAAGCAACATGTGTCGCACTAACATTTCTGCCGGCGAACAATAAATTATTAACGTTGCTGGAATACAGCGAACGGAACGGAATGTGGTACGTACCATCTGCATGGAAGTGTTTGGAGCCGCTCTCTTCCGCATACATTCCCTTTGGTGGATGCAAATCGATGGACCAGCCACCGAACGCTACTCGATCCTCAAATGGCTCCTGCGCCACGATATCATTCTGATTGAGGATATAATCACCAACAAATCTCCTGTATTCCCGTTTGCCAGGAAGAGATCCTACCCATTCCAGAGTCATATTATCCGCTTCAAACTTTCCTGAGTTTTTAATATAATCCCAGATTCCATAAATAACGGACCACAGCTCATCCCGTATTCTCTCGTTCTCATGAACGGTATCCAGCTCTCCGCCCCATTCAATCCACCAGTAGTGGCAGCCCGAATCTCCGCTTCGCATTACCCGGCGTACCGGTATGGAGGTTTGGGAAATATCCTTGGCAAAGCTTGGCGGGATATATTTGACTGGCTGACCTGCATCCTTTGTATAAAATAAAATCGTGCTTCCGAGCGTGATATCATCCGCAACTTCAGGAGCCCAATCCTCCTTAAATTCATGATGCGCTTCCCGTCCAATTCGAAACTTTGCTCCTGCTAGAAAACCGACCAGACCGTCTCCGGTGCAATCTAAAAACATTTTGCTCTCGAAGCGAATTTTGCGTTCAGATCCCATCATCCAGCCTGTCACGGAATGAATCTGACGATCCACCTCTGAGCCTGTTGCCTCAACCTCATGTACATCCGTGTTGAGGAACAGCTCAATGTTTTTCTCCGCTTTAACGGCCTCTAATACAATCAAATCCCATAGATAAGGATTGCCATCAGGATTGCGATACTGATTTTCTACAAACAATTCACCCATAATACCCGTTTCTCTGGCATAACGATTCACGCCATGCCCTGTAGCACCGCATACCCAAACGCGCACCTCGCTGCTGGAGTTGCCGCCCAAGACAGGCCGGTTCTGTACCAAGGATACTCTCTGTCCTAGTCTTGCCGCAGCAATGGCAGCGCAAACGCCGGCGAGCCCGCCACCAATGACGGTTACTTCTGTTTTGATGATTTCAGATCTCATATCATAACGCTCCTTTTCTTTGTGAGTGATCAGCCCTTAACGGCAGAGCCGGATATGCCCTGGATAATATATTTTTGACCGATGATAAAGATGAGGATCATAGGGACAATCGCAGCGGTTGCCGCAGCCATCATGCCGTTGTAATCGACGTTATTTTCTAAAATAAAATTTTGCAAGCCAAGTGGAATTGTATATAACTTCGGGCTGGATAAAAATACGAGCGCATTCTCAAAATCATTCCAGTGCCACGAGAAGTCGATAATTGTAAAGGTAGCTAGTGCCGGCTTCGCTAAAGGCAGAACAAGCTTAAAGAAAATGCGAAAATGGCCGGCACCGTCTATAAAAGCGGATTCCGTAATTTCCTTCGGAATGCTCATAAAAAATTGCCTTAGCATAAACACGCCAAAAATCGAGAACAAGCCCGGCAATATAAGCGCCCAATGCGTATTGTATATATGCATCCAGTTGAACATGATGAACTTCGGAACAAAAATAACCTGTGGCGGTATCATCATCATGGATAAGTAGACGAGAAACATGGCATTCCTGCCTCTAAACTCGATTCTCGCAAAACCATAAGCAGCGAAAGCGGACAGAAACACTGCGCCGACTGTGCTAAGAATGGAGATTTTAAGTGAATTCAAATAATAGGTGATGAAGTTATAGTCACCTGTCCAAATTCGTTCATGGCTTCTCCAATCAAGCTTAGAGGGCAGCCATCTCGTAAATACTTCACTTGGACTCTGCAGGGACGTGCTGACCATCCATAGAAACGGAAGTATCATGAACACGCCGCAAATGAGCATGAGTACAGTTAACGGCAGCTTGGTTTTGACAGAGCTGACTAGATTGTTCATTGAAATCTCCCCTTTCTAATAGTGGACCCAGCGCTTCTGGCTAATCCATTGAATGACGGTTATCCCCATAATAATAGCGAACAAGAACCATGATATCGCTGAAGCATAGCCCATTTCATAATAGCTGAAGGCTGTTTTGTAAATGTATAGCGACAAGATCGTCGTGCTTCCGCTCGGACCACCCTGTGTAATCGCTTGAATGATGGAGAAGGATTTCATCGTCATGATTAAGCCCGTAATGAGCAGCATAAAGGTAGTCGGACTAACAAGCGGCCATACAATTCGCCACGTGACAGTCCGGCTCTTCGCGCCGTCTATCTTCGCTGCTTCCAGCAGCTCAGGCGATACTTCTTGAAGCGCAGCAAGATAAATAATCATGTTGTAGCCTAACAAGAACCAGATCTGTATGATGTCAATCGCATACATCGCAGTCTCGGTATCAGCGAACCAACCTGGCGGCGATACAATGCCAATCCAGCGAAGTATTTCATTGATGGGCCCTTGAGAGGGCTGAAACAAGAGCATCCAAACGAATGCAACAGCTACCCCGCTAGAAATATAGGGAAGAAAAAACATCCCCCGCAGAAGCCCTTTCATATATACATTCTTATTCAGAACGAGAGCGACGATAAAGGATAGTCCAAGCGATACTGGAACAGAAAGAAGGAATATCGCCGTATTCTTAATCGCATTATAAAACTGATCATCCTGGAACATTCGCTTTATATTGTCCATGCCCGTAAACGAGACATTTGGATTCGAAAATTGATAATCGGTAAAAATTAGTCCAAAGGAAAATAACGCAGGTACGACAAAAAACAATAATACGCCCAACATATTCGGAAGAATAAACACATAACCCAACCAGCTTTGCTTGCGCATCCAGCTCGTTTTACTCATAACAACCCGCCTTTCTTCGTTCACCCGTAAAAAAAAGTAAGAAGGACAAGGCTGCTCCTTCTTACTTTCTTTGCGCAGCTTATTTCTTGATGAATTCGTTGTGCCGCTCTGCCATATTTTTCAACGTCGTGTCGATATCTTGTTTATTGAGGAAATACTTCTCATATTCTTCTTTGCGCGCATCGATCACTTGCTGAGGCACGTTAAGCTGGAATGATTCGAATTTGCCGAATACCACTTTGTTAAGAGAATCCCGATCATAATTTTCTTCATACCCTTTTAGGAGCAAATCAATCGCTTCCGTGCTGTCTACACTTTTGGATGACGGAATACGTCCGCCCGGAGCCATTGGCAGCATTCCGCCATCAGCGTACCACTTCACAAATTCCCAAGCCGCTTCTTGATTTTTGGATTTCGCGTTAACCGAAATCACGTCGCCCAATCCGCCTGGATATTTGAAGTTGGTTTGATCCTTGGAGATACGCGGAATTGGTGCAAAAGCAATTTTGAAATCATGCGGGAAATCGACTAGATTGTTCGCATTACGGAATATAAATTCACCAGCTGTCAGCATCGCTGTCTCGCCTTTTAGGAACATCGTATCCACCGGCATCTTGCTGGTCAGCTGCTCGCCATATTCCGGAGTTGATTTATCCTTGAACATCATGTTGTGCAAAATTTCAAACCCTTGTTTCCAATAAGCATTATCGAAGTTGGATGTGCCGTCTGCTTTCACGTAACCATCTCCACCGATCGTGCCGTCGAATTGCGTAGTAAATGCAGCATCATGCTGGAGCAAGCCCCATACATTAGGTTGTTTCAATTTCAGTGCATATTCCTGTAAATCAGACCATGTCCAATCTAGCGGAGGAATTGGCAAACCTGCCGCATCAAGCATATCTTTGTTCAACCAGATGAACGCCATGTTTTTCTTTGTAGGCATGCCGTAATACTTATCATTAATCATCCATTGCTTAGCTTCAGGACCCATTTGCTCATCAATGTTGTAATCCGTCTTTGCGCTCATATCTACGGCTACACCTGCATCTATTCTCTTTTGAAGGCGAGAGAGGGTGTAGTTTATATAAATATCTGCATCTTGCCCAGCAAGCAAAGCAGTATCCAGCTTTAAGTTGCCCGCATCATCATTAACGAACCGAACATATTCCACTTGTACATTTGGATTCTCGGCATTCCATGCGTCAACAACTGCTTGAGGTCCCGCTTCAGGAGGCACGCCGCCCCATAGCGTAAGCTTAATCTTTTTGGTTGTTGTGGCGCCGCTGTTTGTTGGTGTCCCCGAAACATTATTTTTGTTGTTCCCACCGCATCCAGCGATCAGAACCACGACAAGAATAAGAGAAAGAGCACTGATCAACATTCTGTTTCTTTTCATTTCTTTGCCCCCTACAAACTTGTTTAATTGCTTAGTTAAATCTTATCACCGGGCATTTCGCGGGGTAAGGAACGATATTTGGCGATTCATGATACATTCTTTGGATCATTTATTTTGCTCTTTGCGATATTCACTTGGCGTCATGCCGCACCATCGTTTAAATATTTTAATAAAATAGTTGTCATTCTCGAATCCTACTTGCCTTGCAATCTCACTTATCGATTGGCTTGTTTCCTCAAGCAGCATCTTTGCTGCCTCGATTCGGCGGTTCTGTACATAGTGAATAAAGGTTTGGTTCGTTTTTTTCTTAAACAAATCACTCACATAGCTTGCATCCATAGAAATGAGCTCAGCTGCACGTTTTAATGTGATTTCCTCAGCGTAATGCTCCTCAATATGACGAATTATTTTATTCATCTCTGGATGATCCGTAGGTTCAGACGTATTCTTCTTCGGAAACCACTTGGCTGCTTTTCTTAATTGCTCTCGCTGCTCTAGTTCAAGGGTTACCTTCTCAAGTGCCTGCTTCAACCCGCTCACATCCATTGAAAGCTTAAGTAAATAGCTGGACGCCCCGAACTCCAGCGACTGCCTTGCATACTCGAACTCATTCATACAGGTGAGCATAACGAATCGGCAATCAAGCCCTTCTTTCCTGACAGATTTCAGCAGCTCTACTCCATCCATCATGGGCATATCAATATCGGAAATGACCACGTCCGGCTGCAATTCTCGAATCGCCCGCAACGCTTCCTCGCCGTCATTAGCAGTGGCTATAATTTCAAAAGGAAGATTAGCTTTGCTCATCAGCTTGCTGAGACTCGCTCTTGCATGCTGTTCATCATCAACGATCAATACGGTCCACATCGCTGTCAGCCTCCTTTAAATAGGGTTTCGATAATAATAGAGGGAGATGCATCATAACCTTTGTTCCTTCTTCTGATGAGGCAAGGGACAAGCCCGTACTCTGATTTTTGAAAAGAAGCTCCAAGCTTTCTCGAATATTTTGAATACCGATGCTTTTCCGCTTACGGAACACCTTCTTCTCTTTGGCACGTTCTACCCCTACTCCATTGTCCGCCACTTCAAGATACAAAAGATCATGTCTCGCCTCTGCTTTGATTTCAATTCGGCCGTCACTCCGTCTCCCTCCAAACCCATGTATAATGGCGTTTTCTACCAAAGGCTGAAGACAGAATTTCGGAACCAGTGCAAAGTTTAGCTCGTCACTTAGCTCATAGCTGACTGTAATATGCCCACCGAAGCGCGCGCTTTGAATGCGCATATAGGAATCGATAAGCGCAATCTCATCCTTCAGCAAGATAAGATCGACCTCTACATTCAATGTCGTCTCCAATATTTTTCCGAGCGAAACACAAATTTCATAAATGTCATCCTCATCCTTCTCAAGCGCTATGCTTTTAATAACATTAAGCGTATTCAAGAGAAAATGCGGGTTCATTTGAGATAAGAGAACCTGAAAGCGGACGATCTGCCTCTGACGTTCCTCTAATTGAAGCCGTTCCATTAAACCATTTATATCGTCAATCATGGTATTAAAGCTTCGCGTGAGTGCAAGAATTTCACCTCGACCTTGTTCTGGCAGCTTTACTTTGAGGTTGGTCTTGACCGATATCTCCATCTTTCGCTGCAGCGTTTTTAGAGGAACGGTAATCGTTGAAGAAATAAAATAGGTCATCATGACAAACACAAGCGTAATCAACCCGAAGATGGCGAAAAAGCGTTTTTTCAACGTTTCCACTTCTTCAAACAGCAAGGACAAGGGTACTTTCTTCACAATAAACCCATTTAACTGGGCAATACGGCTGAACGTATACAATACCTTCTCATCTTGGCTAACAATAGAAGCGGATGCAGAGGGCTCTTTTACTTCGAGCATCGCTGATAAAATGGCAGGATCAATCGCTTCATTGGCATCAGACTGCACCATTGATCTTCCTGTATGATCCAATAAATAATAAATGCCTTCGCGCTGCCTATCTCTCATCACCTTGTTGAACCACTGCTCATAATCGATGCTGATACGGGCATAGGCGTACTCTTTGAGATTCTCATCGCGGAGCATCTGATAGAGACTAAGCATATTTTGATTGGGTTTAATAACCGGACTCACATAATTGGTATCGCTTGCATTCCAAATGGAGCTTTCCCCTTCATTGGAGGAAAGCATCTTTACCCATGCTTCATTCGTAATCGAGGAGTAATTCAGTGGCTCACGAGGGGCAAAGGAGGTATAGGCATAGCCCTGTTTATCTACCAGCGTATAATACACCGTTGCACCAGTCAGGAAGAAGCTGTTCTCAATGCTTGCGAACTTATTCTCCACCAGTTCCTTCCGAGTTAGCGGATCTTTCTGCTCCGGATTTTTCATAACCGAGCGGATGGTGTCATCCTGTTCTAATAGCAGACCTGTCTTCATTACAAGCCCGAGCACATCCAGGAAAGACTTCTCAATATCGAGAAGCTGATCCTCGTTTTTGGCAGAGGCTTCCTCCTGCAGAACTCTTTCCGTTTCACTGAAATTATAAATAACTAATAAAACGAATGGAGCTAGCACTAGCAGCAAAAAAGCCATTAATATTCTATTTTTAAACGTTTCTGGAGTTAAGCCTCTAATCCATTTGTTCACGAGATATGCCCCCCAAGTGCTCTCATCTGTTTAAAAATTGATTCGACATATCTCTCAAGATAACGCGAATAGTCCCTAGGAGCAAGCTTGAAAATAAAGCTGGTAACTCTCCTTCATCATGACATAACCGAATGGATTGACCTAACTTGCGGTGTTTGCGCCCAGTGAAAAAAAAGAGCCCTTATGGGCTCCCTCAAATGGCGTGTTGTCGCTTACCGTAAATTATCTTCTTGAAAGCACCTTCGTGCTCCGCTTAATTCTGCGTTTATAGAAAATCCATGAAATGAATAGCGATTCCTCTGCTTTATGGCTTGCAACCTTATCTATAAAGTAAAAATCTTGGGGCTCTACCTCTATTTTTGTAATGGGCAGCACCGGCGATTCACTAATCCACTCGTCAAAAGACACGACAGAATGACTAACCATTTTGAACGTATCCTGTGGTAAAATGTACACCATTCCGCTCGTCCAAGGTGCTTTATTTTTAGTCTCGCTAGTGATAGAGAAGAAATAATAGCTCTGAGTTGCCTTCACTTTTAAACAAGCATTTCGAAAGTTGCCTACCACTTTACTCCGATCAAAAACCGCATAAAACAACGGCCAAATGCCATCTTTTGTGCCAAATATGGCTTCTACATATTTACCGTTAAAAAGCGTCTGCTTTCTTAACTCGAATTGTTCAATATTTTTATGATTTGACCCGTGCATTATGACTGGTTTCGTCATTGCAATATACTGAATAAAACGGAATTTGGGAAATGTGCTGGCGTACATTATTTCAGATTTATTGCGGACAGCATCGGAATACAATCTTTCATATTCATTGACCTCGTCCTCTGTGAACTTAAATACAGGGGAGCGATAAAATAGAAGTCCCAGCAACACTGATACTACCTTGGTTATCATACAATTCCCTCTATTCGGACAGAGCCATTATTTTTTCACGCAGCAACCTTACCGATTTTAGCGCCAATCTGTGCGGATTCCACCTGAGTATCTGAAACAATGTAAGACTTGCCGTCGTTCACAACGAAACGATACGCCCAATCCGCATGAGCAGTTCCTCAGAAGTAGGATTACCTACGCTTGAAACAGTCCCTGCTTTGTTTTTTTGAAGGAGCTTGAAGGAGCTCAGGCATAACGTGCCCTTCTCCTATCATTCCTATAGCTTACGAACCTCATCACTCTTATTTAAATCATTCGTAAGGAATTAAAATTGTAACGAACTCCAGAATCGTTATTTTGAGAAAAATAGCTCGTAACACCATACAAAGCATGCTATAACGTCAATTAGGTTCGTTAAAATGAAAAAAACGTAGTTTTTTGCATAATAAGCATAGTACAGTTCGTTAGAGTAAAGATCGTGGGTTTTCGGTTGTGAATAACTGAGAGGCAGCTTCTTCCGCATAATTTAATATAAGTATACGTTGGCCATGCCCCTCTAATCGATTCACGACTTGTTTGGCCGTTTCGAAATTAAAGGTGACGCGCCCAGTAGTCTCAAAACCTTCCGGCATCGGAACGAAGCTGTGTACCTTCGCAACAACAAATACGGTATACGTATCGGTTTCCGTCCAGTACCAGCAGGCAACAGGTATTCTCTCCGGCATCAGCAGCAGTCCGGCTTCCTCCACCGTCTCCCGATCCAGCGCCTCGTCGATGCTCTCGCCCGGTTCAATTCTTCCGCCAACCGTCGTTAATGTTTGCTCGTTGCGATCCCATACCATCACGATAGACCCATCCTCGAGCAAAGGGATACTATGAATGCCAGCGATTCTTTTATCCGTTGGAAGCTCATTCACTCTCTTCAACATAAAATCCTCTCCTTCTGCCTATTGCTGCTTATCTTCTAGAAGATGACAGACCTCTTCCAGCTTCAAACCGCGAGATCCTTTTACTAAAACAACATCATCTTTACTCAGGATTCGCATGCACTCTTCAGTTAAAGATATTTTTGATGTGAAGTGTTTGGCTTCTCCCTCAAAACCATTTTCGAGGAGCGTATCCGAAATTATTTTGCTTATATGACCAAAAGTAAACACCGAGTGAATTTTTGATAAATCCACACTCCGGGCTACTTCTTCATGAAACGCTGCCTCGGCATCTCCTAGTTCAAGCATGTCCCCTAATATTAATACTTTTTTATGGAATCCCTCTAAGTTTTGAACCGTTTCAATGGCCGCCTGCATAGAAATAGGACTGGCATTCCAAGCATCGTTAATAATTAAGAAACCCTTAGCCGACCAAATCCGCTCCATTCTCATTCCGGAAATCTCTAAGTTGCTCAGCCCTAATTGAATATGTTCTTCATCGATTTTAAAAAGGTTTGCAACAGCAATCGCAGCAATGGCATTGGCCACATTATGGCTACCAAGGAGCGGCAATCTGAATGGCATATGATATTGCTTTAATGTGAATAAGAGATCTGATTGCTTGTGCTCTATTTTCAAAGGAAAATAATCGTTGGATGGAGATTGACCGAATCGAATGGTTGCTCCTGTCCACGGAAAGCCTCTCTTCTCCAGTCCCTTAACGAGCAACGGCTCATCGCCATTAAACAGGAAAGTCCCTTCAGAATTTAGTCCCTCAAGTATTTCCAACTTAGCCAAAGCGATTTGTTCTCTAGAACCTAGATTCGACAAGTGAGAAACGCCAATCATTGTAATTATAGCAACATCAGGCTTTGCAATTTCAGACAGAATTTTAATTTCACCTTTGTTGCTCATGCCCATTTCTAAAACAACGATTTCTGTATCATTTCTAACCTCTAATAAAGAGAGCGGAAGTCCGTACTCGCCATTGAGATTTCCTCTTGTTTTCTGAACGTTAAACGTTGTACTCAATAAGGTATTCACCATATCCTTAACTGTTGTTTTGCCATTACTACCTGTTACAGCAATTACCTTGCAGTTTAATTGGCTTCGATACGCCATGGCGATGCTTTGGAGTGCTTTTAACGTATCTTCTACTATAATAATCGGTAAGCCTTCAGGTGGCGGGATATGATCTGCTTGCCATAAAGAAGCAACTGCCCCCTTTTCAAAAGCCTGCTTCACGTACTTGTGTCCATCGTCGATCCGTACGATTGGAATATACAAATTTCCAGGATGAATCGTTCTTGTATCAATGGATACGCCATGGACCTTTTGATCCAAGAATCCATTTACACTATCTTGCAACGCATAACCATCAGACATATTTGTAATTTCTTCAAGGGAACGTATGATCATTAATATCCTCCCTTTATCAGGTTATACACATGTATAGATACCCATACTTTACCTTAAATTAAAATACTTCGCTCGAATTTCCCTTCCGTTCCTAAATATATGCCCTGTGCTATATAAATGAACAAAAACGCTTGCGGCTATGACCCGGCAAGCGCATTTCGAACAGCTAATATATATTTTGACTGATCCAGCGGATTTACGCCTCGTCTTATCCGTTCGGCCTTTACATCAGGCGGACATTCGCGATATCCGGCGAAGAAGGTTGCAAGCGCACCTCTGCCCTTGGTAAGCGATCCAAATCTCGCAGGAAACTCAAGGGACGTGGCAACAGGAATGATGCCTTCGATTTCCATTCGTTCCTGCCTGACAACTGGCGTATCAAACTCACCACGCATTAGAATGAGCTCGTTCATTAGCTTGCCGCCCGTCTCTTCCGGGGCAGAGAGGCGGAAGGACAGCATCGGCTCCAGCAGCTTTACTCCAATTCGCGACAAACCATCCATAATGCCCATCGGGGTTGCGACTGCAAAATCTAGCGGATGCGTATGCCACACATGATGCTCACCCTCAATAAGAGTAACCTTTATATCCGTTACTTCCCAGCCAAATAACCCCTGCTGAAGCGCTTCGGGCACGCTTCTTGCCACCTCGTTCTGATAGCGGTCAAGCAGCCGCTCTGATCGGACAACGGAGCTGAACGTTATCCCGCTCCCGCGCTCACCGGGCTCAATATGAAACCGCAGAATTGCCCAGCATGGCTTCGGCATCGTATAGGCAATGAAACCCTCGCCTGATTGAGCAGGCGTCTCTTTATAGATAACCGATGGCTGATCGAATTCAGCCTTTAAGCCGTACCGATTGTTCAGCACATGCGTCAGCACTTCAATCTGAATCGGCCCCATGACTTTCAGGTGCAGCTCGCGCTGCTCCTGCAGCCATTGCAAATCGAGCAGCGGATCTTCATCCGCCAGCTCATGCAGCGCCGCAACGACAGCCGGATATTCGGCTTCGTTGCTCCAGCGCACCTGTACCGTCAGCAGCGGAACAGCCATCCGCGTCTCACCGGGTACAAACTCAGCGCTGCCTATAATGTCGCCAATGCGCGCCTGAGTCCAGCCGCAGACCGCTGCAATATCGCCTGCCGCGAGCAGCCCTACATCCTCGGCCTTTTGCCCATCGATTTTGCGTATCTGCGTAATTTTCTCTTCGATCTGCTGCGTCTCATTGCGGACGGAATCACGATTGCGAATCACCCCGCTGTACAGGCGGACATAGGCGATTCTACCCATTGCTGCATCGCGCTCAATACGGAAGACGACGCCAGACACTGGACCGTCCGAGATGATTTGAGGCGGCGGCAGCAGCGTAATCATCGCTTGCATGAGAGGCTCGATGCCTATCCCACGATTTGATGCGCCAAATAAAATTGGAAACAATTCACCGCGCTGCGTAAGCGCAGGCAGCTGTTGATTCAGCTCCGATTTAGGCAGTGCGCCGCTGTCCAAATATTGAAGAAGCAGCGGTTCATCTTGCTCTGCCACGGCTTCCTCCAGCAGTTGCAAATAAAGCTGCGCTTCCTCCGTCTCACTCCCTGCTATTCCCGAAACGAGCAGGCTAACTGCACCGCTGAAACTATCCTCGATACCAAGCGGAGCCTGAACTGGCGCTGCTTGATTGGATAACAAACGCTTAATTTGCTGGATCGTTCCTATTGGATCTGCACCAATTCGATCCAGCTTGTTCACGTAAATAAGCGTTGGAATGTTTCGTTCGCGCAGCGCATGCCATATGACTTCTGTCTGTGCCTGCACACCCTCAACTGCCGACAGAATAAGCACCGCTCCATCCATGACGCGCAGTGAACGTTCGACCTCAGAGAGAAAATCGACGTGCCCCGGTGTATCGACCAGGTTGATCGTTACTCCTTGCCAAGTAAAACGGGTTGCTGCTGCACGTACCGATATGCCTCTTGAGCGTTCCACTTCTAGAAAATCCGTCTGTGACGTGCCTGCATCCACGCTGCCAAGCGAACGAATGCGACCGCTATGGAATAAAATTTGCTCTGTTGTGGTCGTCTTCCCCGCATCAACGTGAGCAAATATTCCGATGTTCCTTATATGTGTTGAAGCATTTGGCTCCATATTGCATATCCCCTTACTCTCACTAGCTGTTCCTTTACTTATCCTACCGCTGAAAGCGTTTTACAGCAACAAAAAACGGCCCACCGGGCAAATGCCCGATGAGCCGTTAATAAATATGCTTCTTAATTCATTAGCCTTGATGAATCGCTTCAATATCGATTGAAATCTTCACTTCGTCGCCAATGAGCACGCCGCCTGTTTCAAGAGCAGCATTATACGTTAAGCCGTAGTCGCTGCGTTTCAGGCTGCCCGTCGCGCTAAAGCCTACTTTATCGTTGCCCCAAGGATCTTTGCCTGCGCCTTCGAAGCTGACTGCAAATTTCTCGGAACGTGTCACGCCATGAAGGCTCACATCGCCAACAACGGAATATTCGCCGTCGTCTGTTTTTGTGATTGCCGTTGCAGTAAATACAAGCTTCGGAAACTGCTCGATATCAAAAAAATCATTGTTGCGCAAATGTGCGTCACGATCCTTGTTGCGTGTGTCCACGCTATCAAGATCAATCGTAAGCTGGATATCAGCTGAAGTCAGGTCATGCGCATCAGCGGAAATATTGGCTTCAAACGCATGAAAAGTACCTTTTACTTTTGCGATCATCATATGCTTTACCGAGAAATCGATGCTGCTGTGCGTGGAATCAACCGTCCATTGTGATTTTGCCATTTTAAAATTCCTCCAATAAAAATATTAACTTACTTTTTAAAACTTACTAACTTATATTATGTATGTTTATATATTATTGCGTAATCCTATTTATGTCAATTGTATTTACAAAAAAAAGACACCAGTGAAGTGGTAAACTTCTCTGGTGTCCATTATTCCTTATGATTTGAGCGAGCAACATTGCCTTAGCTCAGCTTAACCCTGCAAAACTGCGGATTTCTCCTTATTATCACGCTTAACGAGCCCATATTTCTCCCATTTTCTACTCTTCCATCGGAAAAACATAATAACGGCTCGCAGCCATTCATCTGCTGCAATCGCCAGCCAAATACCAGCGAGGCCCAGATCAAGCTGGAATACGAAGAAGTAGCCAAGCGGCAAGCTCATTGCGACCATAGAACCCATTCCGATATATAGAGGGTACTTTGCATCGCCTGATGCACGCAGTGAGTTGATAAGCACGATATTAATCGTACGGCCATTCTCCAGCACGATGCTCAGCAGGAGCACATTTATGCCCAGCCGAACAATTTCCTCATCGTCCGTAAACATTCGCATGAGCGGCTCGCGGAACAAAATAACGAGCAACACGGCAATCAAGGTTACCGCACTTGCCCAGCGCACGCTTTTCCATACTTGACGGTAGGCAATCGTTTGCTCGCCTGCACCAACCATCCTGCCTACGATGATTGCAGTACCCATGCCAATTGCAAAAGCAAACAGATACGTAAACATCGAAATGTTATTCGCATAGTTTTTCGCCGCCAAGGAGGCCGCGCCAAGATACGTAGCATAATACAAAAATACGATTTGGCATGCCTGATACATCACTTGCTCCAATGCAGACGGAATGCCGATTCTCAGTATTTTGAGGATATACTCCTTGGACAATGCAATATAATACTTGATTTCAATCCGTACTGACATAATCCGGTACAGCATCCAGAAGAAGACGATGAGCGCTAAACCACGGCTAATGACCGATGACAGCGCCGCACCTTGAACTCCCATCTCCGGAAATCCGAATTTCCCGAAAATAAGCAAATAGTTTCCGATAATATGAACGATATTCATGCCAAGCGATACGAACATCGCTTCCTTTGTAAAACCATGTACACGAATAATGGCAGATATCGAGTTGATGATAGCTTGAAGGAAAATCATGCCGCCTACAATGGCTAAATAACTTTTCGCATGTTCAAGTATTTCACCTTGCAAATTTAACGTTTGCAGCAAATGTCCGCCGAACAACACGAACATAAGGCTTATAAATACCCCGACTACTAGATTGAGCGAGATCGCGAGCGCTGATATTTTGGCAGCTTCTACATACTTGCGAGAACCGATATATTGCGCAACGACTATGGATGCCCCGTTGCCGATTACCTCTAATAGTAAGATCGCTATATGCAAATATTGATTTGATGCACCAACGCCTGATACAGCATTATCCGATATTGCACTCAGCATCAGCGTATCTGCAATACCCATCAGCATAAACAAAAAGATTTCTAAAAATATAGGCCACGTCAGAAAAAATAAGCTTAAGCCCTTCTGATCCTTTTGCCCTGTTCCATTACCAGCCTCTGCTGTTGTCATGCTGTCACCTTCTTCTAATATAAAAAGTAAAACACAAGGTATCGTAGCATATAAAATAGCTTATTGCACGTTAGAATCGTACCTTTACATAAATAATTTTTTTGTATTTCTTCTACTAAAATAATCTTCCTATGATGCCCAGTCGTTACCTTTTTAGAAGCAGAAGATTCACAGTTAGAAAGAAAAATCACCTATTAAGCATGTTATAATAGGTGTCTAATTTTATTCAGCGATATAGTAACAAATAAGGAGTGTACCTCATGAATTCAATATTGTTTATTGCAGCGTGGGCTATAGTTGGCATTTCTATTGGCGGTCTAATCGTGGTTTTTAAAAATAGATCTAAGAAATAAGTATAATCCAGCCTTCTTTACAATAAAAAAAGACTGTGCTTGGGTCGCCATAGCAACCTAAGAACAGTCTTTCTCTTTATAATATAAAATGATAGATATCATTATTGCTCTTCAGACTCTTCCTCAGCTGCTTCTTCTTCAGCTGACTCTTCTTCTGCTTCCTCAGAGGATTCTTCCTCCGTAGCTGCAGCAGCTTCTTCCACTTCTTCTTCCAGTTCAGCCTCAACAGCTTCTACTACTTCTTCAGCTGGAGCCTCTTCCGAAATCAGTTCAGCGGTTTCTTCCACGCCTTCTTGAACTACTTCTTCTTCTTGGCTCATGTTTATTCACCTCCTACTTCTTATTACCTTAATTGTAGCGCTTTCATAGAACTAAACAAGAGGTGTAAAATGTCGTTTCATAGGAACTATTTCCGCATTTTGTATTGTTCGATTCCATTTGCGTTTCTTCGACTTTTTCCCCGCCAGAGGTCTAGTACTTCGTTCCGACTTACGGCTGTGTTGCATAACAGATGAACTAGATAAGATGTATAACGACTAGTAAAATCGCTTCTATAGTATAAGTGTATATGGTGCTATCATTACTTTCAGGGGGCTCATTCCATGCATTCTTTATTCATTTATTTTGAACTCGGCACGTTAATGCTCTTTGTCATTTTTTCATTAATAGTTGCTGCCAAAGCATCAAAACTGACTTATAGCCAAACCGAGCAGCAGCTTAATTACAAAACACGCAAGCTGTTATTTTGGTCTGTTTGCTTAAGCTTCCTTACGGTAGGAATTGCTGCAGCAGATTTAATACTGGCTTCGATGACGCATCCTCAGTTTTGGACACATCGGCTGCTCATTCACACGCCGTTTGCTATCATTCCAGTGCTGCTCATTTGGCTTGGTTCATACCCAAAAATGCGCAGGCTCATACGGCGAACGAACGCTCGGACTGAAAAGGCTAATGATGTAGCACGGCGCCGCCAAGCATCCGATCCCGTACTTATTGTTCCCTTTCAGCTAGCACCGCTTTGCTCATTTGCCATGCTTTATTTTGCTTTTATTCCGCCACATTCATTCCGCTGGTCTTTCGTGACAATGACGACCACCTTCTTTTTGTTTATGGCTTGCATCGTCTGGATGCTTCAAACTCACCGCAACCAGCTTGCAGCGGAGGCACCACCCGTTTACCGCCCTTGGCTGCGCAAATTGCGCCATACTGGCGTTCTACTCGTTGTTTTAGCCATACTGGGTATTCCCTTTATGATGGCCTTTGAGGGCAATCGCCTGTCTGAGCGGCTAAGCATTATCCCCGACGGAATAGATGAAGCTTTTTCTCTGCATCCCTCGGAGCGCCAAATTGTCATCCAGCACTGACAACCCCTATGCAGAGGAGGAGTGAGTACTAGACTTTAGTCCAGCTAACCATTTTACCTACAGCAGGAGGACAGTTAATTTCAATGTATGCTATGCTGAATTCAGCCAAGCAAAAACGCCTTCAGCATCCTCTGGATACTGAAGCAGCTTTGACAGAGAAATATAAGAAAAGTAGGAGCAATTAATATACTTTCTTATATTTTAATAAAACGTTGATTGGGGTGTAATAAAACAATGAAGCTAAAAACCATTAGCGGGTTTGTCCTCCTGCTGCTCGGAGCTGTATTATTTCTAAACCAAGGCGAAGAATTTGGCCCAGGCAAAATATTTGCCTACTTCTGGCCATCGTTATTCGTCATACCCGTTGGGCTTTTCTTTCACTGGCTGTACTTCTCCATGATTGGCAGACGTGGATCAGGCCTATTAATTCCGGGAGGCATTTTGTTCACTGCAGGTGTCGTTTGTCAGATCGCTATGTTATTCAACAATTGGGGGTACATGTGGCCGGGCTTTATTCTCGCCGTTGCCATTGGCTTGTTCGAATTTTATTGGTTCGGCAATCGGAACAAATGGCTGCTTATTCCCATTAACATTTTGACTGTGTTGTCTATTCTCTTCTTCGCCGTCTTCTCCATCGGCTCCCTCTACAGCAAGTTTTTACTCAGCCAGCCGATCATTGCGATCATCCTTATTCTCTGCGGCGCTGTTATCCTGCTGACGAAGAAGAAAGACATCTAACATCTCCCTCCTTTGGTATGGTATAATCACATGCATCGCGAACCTAAGCACATGCTTATGAGGTGGTTTGCTTCGCAAACCTAAGATCATGCTTACGAGGTGGTTTGCTTCGCGAACCTAAGATTATGCTTACGAAGTGGTTTGCTTCGCAAACCTAGGATTATGCTTACGAAGTGGTTTGCTTCGCAAACCTTTAGGAGGAAATAAAAGATGTTGTCTTTTGAACAAAAGCTTGCAATAATTGAAGGCTTTCCTGAATTAGAACGGAAGGATGTTTCTCTTGGCCGCACTAACTTCCATTACGAAGAAAGCGCACATGAGAAAAAGTCGGTCGTGCACCATCTGCATCCGAACGGAAACGGTTATGTTTTCGCTGGCTTAGTTAAGGGTGTAGCAACCGATGACAAAGGCCTAGTCAATATTCGCGATTTCAACGAGGAAGAGCTTCGCTCGCTTATTGAGAAATCGATCCATTCTCTATCCATCGCACCGCCAGAGAAACCGGAATCGAAGAAAAAGAAAAAACAAAAAGCACCGCAAGAAGAGCGCTGGATCGGACCGGACAATGCTGTGCTAACATTGCTGTTCGAAGAAGATCTTTGGTATCTATATGCCGACTTGAATCTGGAATCCGCTTTCGAGACCTACGAGGAAGCTGAGCAGTACTTAGAAGAAGAGCAATTCTCACGCGCCTAGCGGACACAGGGCAACGAATGTTTGTTCATAGGTACCAAAATCCGTATTGCTTCATAAAAGGAGAAACGATTGCTGTTTCTCCTTTTTTCTGTGCGCCAAAACAGGATTTTTGTCATTCCGTGTCTAATTGTAAGTAGGAGCATCTTAGACCGTGGGAGGAATTATTTTTGTCAATTAAAGCTAAGCTATCCTTCTCCATATCCATAATAGTAGCTGTCATACTGACACTAAGCACCTTGCTCTATTACTACACAACAAAAACTGAAGCTGAGTCTAATCTAGAAGTTCAGTTTACTAATATTGCAAAGCAACTAAGCAGTACGGTCGAAGCGTCAGAGAACGCCCGCCAGTACATGGAGGACACGCTTGGCGAAAAGCTGCGCATTGCCTCTCTAGCGGCAAAGTCACAGCTGGATCCTGAAATTAAAAATGTAACAAATGAGCAGCTCGTAAAGCTTAGCACTCAGCTTGGCGTCGATCATATTACATTATGGCAGCGCTTTGGAAACGATGTTGTTGCGAAACGTTCCTCAGATCCCAATGAAATTAATATGAGCTCAAAAACCTGGGATTACTGGCATGTTGCCTTTTTACAGCTATTCGACAAACATGAAGTAAACATTGTGCAAGGTCAGAAGCTCAAAAACTTCTGGTCAGGCCCGTTTAATTTCTCAACGTCGGATCCGTCCGAAATTCGCAAATGGGGCTATTACTATGACGGCTCAACAAACTATATCATCAATCCATACGTCAACGCTCAGGTGCTGCTGGATTTCGACTATACCATTGGGACAGATGCAATCGTTAACAAGATCATTGCCGATCAATCCGATATTCTAGAAGTTACCGGATTCGACCTTGAGTTTTACGGCAAGGACAAAATTATTAAATACAAACAAGGCATTCCCGTTTACAACCTCGACGTTCGAGCCATCCCGTTTGGCGACTATAACTATCAGGATCAATCAAACGATTTTTTAAATATTCAACAAGTCAATAAAACCGGTAAGAGCCTTACTGTCAAAAGAAACATCAACGGCGTTCCGGTTATCAAAAACTTTATCCCGATTAAGACGAACAAAAACTATGTGTTTAGCGTCGTTTTTGATCAGAAAGCGATCCAAAAGCCCGTTAATCAGCTGCTGGTTATGCAATTTGTCATTTCACTTGGACTCGTGCTTATTACGATGATTGCGAGCTATTTCATAGCCGGCTTCATGCTGCGCGGTCTCAATCAAGTTATACGTAAAGTAAACGCGATTGCTGCAGGAGATTTTGGAGAAGTCATTACGATTCGCAGCGAGGATGAATTAGGCTTGCTTGCCTCTCGTGTCGATACGATGGGCAATAATCTAAATCATTATACAACTCAGCTTAAAGCTGCTGCGGAAGAGCTGCAAAGCACGAAGCAGTATTTGGAATCCTTCGTCAATCATACATCGGACGCCATTCATGTCACTGATCTGGAAGGCCATGTCATACAGGTCAATATCGCTTTTGAAAAGATGTACGGCTGGAGCCAAGAAGAAGCGCTTGGCATCACGCTTGATAACGTTCCGCGAGGCTACTTAAGCTCACACCAAGAGCTTGAGTCCACTGTACTGCGAGGCGGCTCTGTAACGGATTATGAAACTGTGCGTTACAGTAAATCCGGCAATCTCATCGATCTCAGCATTACGATTTCTCCTATTCGCGACGAGCTGGGCACCATTATTGCGATTGCCACTATATCTCGGAATATTACTTCTCGCAAACAAACAGAAGAAATTATTAGGCGCTCTGAGAAGTTGTCGGTCGTTGGTCAAATTGCTGCGGGCGTGGCGCATGAGGTTCGCAATCCGCTTACGACACTTCGTGGTTTTGTACAGCTGCACAAGCAGACCGGCTCGTTATCGCCAGCCCATCTTGAGATTATGCTTGGCGAGCTCGATCAGATTAATATGATCGTGAGCGAATTTCTCGTATTCGCTAAGCCGCAGGCCACGATCTATCAGCCTGTGAATATCATCCGCCTCGTTGGCGATATTATGATGCTGCTCGATTCAGAGGCAAAGATGAGCAATGTGCAGCTAGCCCTGCTCGCGGAAGCCGAGCTTCCTGAGGTGATTGGCGAGGCTAATCAGCTGAAGCAGGTTTTCGTAAATATTATGAAAAACGGCATTGAATCGATGACCAGCGGCGGCGTACTCTCCGTGAAGGTGGCGTGTGATGCAAATCGAGTAATCATCCTGCAATTTATCGATCAAGGCTGTGGAATTGCCGAGAGTGATTTGCTTCGCCTAGGAGAGCCTTTCTTTACGAATAAAACGAGCGGAAATGGTCTCGGCCTTATGGTAAGCCAACAGATTATCGCTGCGCATAAGGGCACCATTGTGTTCCACAGCGAGCTCGGCTCGGGCACCTGCGTTGAAATATCATTGCCAACGGACAGCTAGGATAACGACCTTGCTGTCCGGTTTTATATTATTTTGTAGAAAATTAAGCTACTATGGTAAAATGTGTCCGTAGCCTATTACCCATCCATAGTTTTTTTTAATAAGTACGTATTATCATTCCGCTACATTGGGAGTCGCTTATGTCATGACTATGAATTCCCCTATGTCACAGTATATTATTATTGTCATTATTTCAGGCGTTCTTAGCGTGCTGCTTGCCATATATGCTTATTACAACAAGAATAAATTTTCGGGCATGAGCGTGTTTATGTGGATGACCGTTCTATCAGCCGTATACACCTTTGCTTTCGCATTTGAGCTTGCCAGCGATTCGCTTCAAGAAATCCGTTTCTGGTTAAACATTGAATATATAGGCATGCCCTTTATCGCTCCTTGCAGCCTCCTGCTCATCATGCACTATGTTGGGCTAAATAAATTCAATACGTTCAAAAAATCATGGGTCTTATTCGTTATTCCTGCCATAACGCTGCTCATGGTTACTACCAACGAATACCATAATCTCTTTTATAAAAACTTATATTTGCGGCCTCATGTTGCCACAACAGTGGTGGATGTAGTGCCTGGCATCTGGTATTACGTTCATGGCGGATACACTTTCGGATCTATGCTCGCCAGCTTGTTTATATTGGCGCGTCATTGGCAGAAGACAAAATCCATTTATCGCAAGCAGATGCTTACACTGGCAGTAGGCATCACACTGCCTATGCTAGGTGCGCTTATGTATGTGCTCGGTCAAACTCCGCTTGGGATGGACCCTGTTCCGATTCTTATGTGTGTGACATCCATATTGTATGTCACATCCATATTCTCGACTGCGCTGCTGACCGTTGCGCCTATCGCGCGGGAACATATCTTTGAGAGCATGCGCGACGGCGTTCTCGTTCTTAATTTAGAAAATCAAATCATGGACTTTAATGGCGCAGCCACAACGATTATTCCTGCGCTTACTCCTTTAGCGATTGGCCAGAAGCTGGATCACATTTGGAAGCGCGGAGCCGAATCAGGCGCCTTTTCCTTCGGAATGGACGAAACCGGAGAATACGAGCAGGAGTTCAAATGGATTCGAGGCGGGGAAACGTTCTACTACCGGATAAGAGCCTCCAACCTATTAAAGCCAAATGGCCAGCTTGCTGGCAGAACCATCGTGATGATCGATGTGACGGAATACACGCTGCTTCAGAATAAGCTGCGCCATCTCGCAGAAATTGATGGGCTTACTTCTATTTATAATCGAACCTTCTTTATGGAAAAAAGCAGACAGCTTCTTTCCTCTGCCCATCAAACGAAGCAGCCGCTTTCGTTTATTTTGTTTGATATCGATTATTTCAAACAAATCAACGACCGTTATGGGCATAGCTTAGGCGATTTTGCATTACAGCATGTCGTAATGATTTGCCAGCAAACGCTCCCGGCTGATGCCTTATTCGGACGTTATGGCGGAGAAGAGTTCGCTATAAGCTTGCCGAATACGTCACTTGTACAAGCTGGTCAAATCGCTGAGCAGCTCCGTGCAGCCATTGCCGGAAATCCGCTCTACAGCGCGTCCAGGGCGATATCAATCACCGCTAGCTTCGGGGTGGCAGAGGCAAAATCAGCCGATGTTCCGCTTGAAGCGCTGCTGAGTGAAGCAGACGTGGCACTCTACCTCTCTAAACATAGCGGAAGAAACGCAGTGCATTTGTCCAATCAGGAACGTGTACATGCAAATGAACAATAATAACCATACTAGCATGAAAGAGATAGGTGGGATGACCTCATGTTTAAGCTTGCTGCCTTGCGCGAAAAGTTGCGTTTTCGGCCAAGTCCTCCGCAAGTAATGACCTTCGGGTTTATATTTATTATATTGATTGGCGCCGAGCTCTTATCGCAGCCCATATCCTATACAAATGATATTTCGCTTTCTTATCTGGATGCTTTGTTTATGTCGACCAGCGCGATATGCGTAACAGGGCTTACTGTATTAAATCCCGGCACTCATTTCTCCACTTTCGGACAGGTTGTCATAATCGCATTAGCCCAAATCGGCGGATTAGGTTTTATGACGATGGCAACCTTATTTGCTTTGCTGTTTCGCAAACGCATTTCGTTTCGAGAGCGGCTCGTTCTGCAAGAATCTATGAACTATGGCTCAACAGAAGGCATTGTACGCATGATTCGTAAAGTTCTACTCTATGCTCTAGTCATCGAGTTAACCGGGGCGGTATTGCTTAGCAGCTATTTTATGCTGGAAATGCCGGTCGGGAAGTCGATTTATTTTGGCATCTTCCATAGTATTTCTTTTTTCAACAATGCTGGCTTTGATTTGTTTTCCCAATTTCCCGAACGAGCAAGCAGTCTTATCCATTACGTGGAGGACCCGTTCGTTAATATCGTATCGATGCTGTTGATCTTTTTTGGCGGAATCGGGTTTATCGTCATATCAGAGCTTGTGAACTATCCAAAAAACAGAAAGCTCAGCTTGCATAGCAAGGTCGTTTTGTCTGTTACCGGCCTTCTTACCGCAGTTGGCGCGATTGTTATTTTTGCATTGGAGTTTTCCAATTCCAGCACACTTCAGCCATTATCCGCAGCTGGAAAAATGCTTGGCGCCTTGTTCCAATCGGTTACAGCTCGTTCGGCTGGGTTAAGTACGGTTGATCCCAGCATGCTGCGAGAGGTTACACAGTTTTTCATCATCCTGCTTATGTTTATCGGTGCTGGCCCCGGCTCAACGGGCGGCGGTATTCGTGTAACGACCTTCGCTATTCTCATTGGAGCAATCGTTGCGATGATGAGAGGCAAAGAAGATGTCGTGATGTTCCGTTATCGCATATCCAAAAACCAAATTCATCAAGCGATTATGTTCACCATGATTGCTTTCTCGATTATTTGCGGGGCGACCATGCTCCTCTCCATTACGGAGACAGGGTCTTTTCTTGCCATATTGTTTGAAGCGACCTCTGCCTACTGTACGGTTGGCATGTCCGCAGGATTAACGAGCCACTTGAGTGAAATAGGAAAAATTATTATTATTTTGCTTATGTTTGTCGGACGGCTAGGGCCTGTCACGTTGGCTTTCGCGCTTAACACCCGTTCCAAAAAAGAGCTCTACCGCTTTCCTGAAGGCAAAATCACCATTGGTTAGCTTATATTTGCATCGATAATCTGGTGAATGATACGATAGCTAAAGGCTAGTCGTTCCGGAAGGCTACTAAAGGAGTCAACTTCATAATGATTTTAAATTCACATACCGATTCGATACTGGAATCTCGTGAGGAATGGCGCAATAGAAGTAAACGAGTGCTGATCGTGACTGCGGTTGATACCGAGCGCGATGCGATTCTTCGTGGGCTAGATGGATTAAACCGTGTCGACGTCATAACAGCTGGAGTAGGCGCAGCATCGGCGGCAGCACACACAGCGGCGTACTTAACGGCTGCAGCTGAATCCTACGACTTGGTTATAAGCGCTGGCATTGGCGGCGGTTTTGTCGGAAAAGCAGAGATAGGCTCATTAGTCGTTGCCGACCTCATTGTTGCTGCTGACCTAGGTGCCGAGACGCAGGATGGTTTCCTTAGCTTGGACGAGCTGGGGTTCGGATCAGCACGTATTGCTGTAAGCACGACTTGGAATGATCGTTTGTATGCTGCTATTCAATCAGCGGGCTTAAAGGTTTGCAGCGGCGCTATTCTTACCGTTACAACAGCAACAGGTACAGCTGAGACCACTGCTGCGCTAAGCAAGCGAATCAGCGGTGCGTCTGCGGAAGGAATGGAAGGCCATGGAGTAGCAGTAGCTGCGTCCGCACTTGGTATTCCAGTTACTGAAATTCGCGCGATATCCAATGCGGTTGGACCGCGGGATCGCTCCGCGTGGCGCATTGGAGAAGCATTAGCCTCATTAGAAGCAGCTAGCAAAGCCATACGGGAGGTTTTTTAAAATGAATATCGCTTATTCACCCTGTCCAAATGATACTTTCGTTTTCCATGCTTGGGCGCACGGGCTTATTCCGGGTGCACCTGAGCTGGACGTCACCTATGCCGATATCGATATTACGAACAATTGGGCTGCAAAAGGCAAAGGGCCCGAAGTGATGAAAATATCTTACGCTGCACTCCCTTGGGTATTGGAAGATTATAAGCTTCTACCTTGTGGAGGCGCACTGGGCAGAGGCTGCGGACCGCTCGTATTAACTGCTGGGGAAATAAAAAGTGCTGCTGATCTAGCAGGCAAACGAGTAGCTGTACCAAGTGAGCGCTCAACCGCTTATCTCTTATTCCGATTATGGGCGGCTCAGCATATTCCGAACGGGGATCTTGAAATTATCGTTATGCCCTTCCACGAAATTATGCCTGCCGTTCGCGATGGTCAAATCGATGCGGGACTCGTTATTCATGAAGCCCGCTTCACTTATCCCACATATGGACTCAGCATGCTGACTGATCTAGGCAGCTGGTGGGAATCAGACACAGGCTTGCCTATTCCGCTTGGGGCCATCATCGCTAAGCGCTCATTGGACACAGATGCCATTACCAATTGGGTTCGCGAATCCGTTGAATATGCATGGGCTAATCCCGAGGAATCTCGCCCCTATATTATGATGCATGCGCAGGAGCTCTCACCAGACGTTGCGCAGGCGCACATCGATTTATACGTCAATGAGTTTACTGGAAATCTTGGTGAAGACGGGTATGCCGCGATAACTGCACTGCTTGGCCGTGCTGCTGAAGAAGGGCTCGTCCCAAGCTTCGACTTGTCACTGTTGCGCTAGCGTAACGCTATTTAGAAACGAAGGCTTCGCAGCAGACCCGCTCCCATCTACACTGCATTTTCTTGCAATGTAGAAACTCATCTGCAGCCTGCTTGTGAGCTGCGCTTTTTGCGGCAAAATGAACAACAATGCCCCCAATTCCGACGAATTGGGGGTTTTCTATTATGATGGCTTCAACAGAGCAAAAGCGCTGCCTTACTTTTCACTAGCCTTGTTTTCGCACGCGAGTCGATCTGTTTAGTCCGCACTAAAAAAAAGAGGCTGCATCTAAAGTAGAAAAATCTACGATAGGAGCATCCTCTTCTTTTACAGCTACACTCTGACCTTACTTGCTGGAATCCTTTTCTATAACCGTAAGCGGGCCAAACGGGTCTGCAGATGAATCTTCATCTGCTTCGACAAAGCGCTTAAGCGCAAACAGTTTATTTTCCCAATAACGCTCATAATAGGCCAGCCATCGCTTCAGCTCAAGGAGAGGCTCAGGATCGAGCCGGTAACGCGTTTCCCGTCCAACCTTCCTATCCTTAACGAGTCCAGCATCCGCCAAAACACGCAAATGCTTCGAAACCGCCGTACGGCTCATCGTGAAATGACCGCTTATAACGGTAACCGGCAGCTCCTCATCCCCAAGCAAATGCAGCAGCTTGCGACGCGTTGGGTCAGCAATAGCCTGAAACACGTCATGCTTTGGTGCGGGCTCAGCCATATTAGGCCTCTACATAAGCGCTAAGTTTCTGAACAAGACCAACCCAGCCGCCTGACATGCGATCACGAACCTCTGCATGCGACTGTCCGAACTCCGTAACTTTATTCGCATCCCAGCCAGAGTGAACAAGGGTGAATTCCGTTTTACCTTGCAAATCAGACAGTTGGAAGCTGAGCGACCAATCCTTGCCCCATTCAAAGGTTAGGCGAGTCGGCGGTTCAAGCACGGTTACTTTGCAAGGGGAATTTCCGAAAGGCCCCGCTTCCAAATGAAATTCATAACCGAGCTCCGCTTGAAAATTGTTCGGCATAAACCATGCGGCAATACCCTCGGATGTTGCAACAGCGTCCCATACTTTTTGAATCGGCGCGTTAAGTATCAGCGTTTGTCTAATATCAGACAGCGTACCTTGTGTATTATTGTTTTCCAACTCATGACCTCCATTTAATGTATCTTGGCAGTTTATAGATAACAATATGAAACCATTTGGTTTCGTATTGAGATTATATAACACCTTTTGGTTGCACGTCAAATAGGTAAACCAAACCAATCGCTAGTTTACCCATTCAACTCTTCCCTTATTTCATATCGTAGTATAGAACCTGGCTCAATTCATGGAGCGAGCCAAACGACTGCTTATTTTAATCTAAACACGCATGTCAAACGTCCGATCCGAATTTGCCACTTGCCCTATTGAAGCTTTTGGCGCCACTGCGCTGACAGCTTCCTCGGAAGGAGCAGCCCTTCCTCTCTATGCTCGCTTTACCTTTGAAAGCCAAGCATACAGAAAAATAATGAACACCATATGAACGAGCGGCAGTACTGAGCAGTGAACCAACCTTATATTGTGAGTCCTTTGTCTCTCTGTTTGTCTCTGTCTCTGTCTCTATCTCTGTCTTTTCCCTTGGCTCTAGCTTTGACTATGCCTATTCCTATGCCTTCGTCATCGCTTCCGCCCATTTGCCGCCTACCAGCTTCCCGTTAGAGAAAGCCGCGGTGCGAGAAGGAGCATAAGCCAGCGCATGCTTCGCATTAAGCGCAGCTACTAGCATAAAGCTGGCAGGATCGCCTTCCTTGGGCGCAAGTGTCCCCGCTGAAATAAGCGGATAAGTTTGCAGCAGTTCGTCATCAAGTATCCAGCCGAATTTTTCTGCCAGCTTCGCACCTCTTGCGAGCAAATCCCCATTGCCGAAAGGACTCCAAGCATCGAGAATATTATCCGAGCCGACGTGTACGCGAACCCCTTCTTCTACTAGCTGATCTACGCGAGGCATTGGTCTATCGAGTGGAACGCTCGTAATGATCGCTACGTCATTTGCTTTCAGCTGCTGAGCGAGCTCTTTGGATTCTGCTTCGCTCACTTGCCCTAAGCAATACGCATGGCTGACTGCTGTTTTTCCGGCTTTACCCGCTTGTGCTGTCAGTTCAGCAAAGCGGCTTATCGTATATAGACCTAAGTGGCCGGGATCATGCAAGTGAAGGTCAACGCCCGCATTAAACTCCGCACTAAGCTCAAACATAGCTTCAAGACTCCGATCGACTTTGCGATCAAGCCCCGCCGGATCAACACCGCCGACATATTCGGCTCCAGCACGCATAGCTTCCTTCATCACCTGCAAGGAATCCGATCGAAGAAGTCCTTGCTGCGGGAAAGCTACGATCTCCATTTCCATAATTCCACGGTACTCTTCCCGCACCGTTAGCACATCCTCCAAATGCGAGATGCCGAGCTCTGGATCAACATCTATATGCGTCCGAATTTTGGTGGTGCCATGGCTGAGGACCAAATCGATCAGACGACGCGCACGCTCGGCTGCCGTAGTCGGCAGTGAAGCCAGCATGGACTTCTCAAACGCCAATTGTCCGGGCAATGTGAGAAAAGGCTGCAGCGGCTTCCACGGCTCACCCAAAAAATGTTTGTCCAAATGGATATGCATATCGGTCGTCGCCGGCAAATACTGCATTCCCTCAGCATCCCTTACGCTACCCGTGTTCACGCCAGCAGAATCATTATTGCTTGGCGTTATTTTTGAAATCGTACCCTTCTGCAAGTCTAGTGTCATATCAAATAAACGATCATTAATAAGAACTCGATTTAGTTGTGTGATGTTCAACTTTTCCACCCTCTACCATTTTATTGGATTAATATACGCCTAATTAGGCTGCTATCATACGAGCATCTTGTATTTATACGGGCATTCTATATCAACGCTTAGGCTTGCAAAAAACCTTGCAAGCTGCTCGTGACACAGGTCTCTGCCACCTTAACACCACGTTTCCATACCGTTCTGTGCTCTGGCTTACCGAGTAGAATGTCCCGTTCGGACGGCTCTGCAAATAACACCATATCAGCTTCTGAGCCCAGCTGCAGTCCATAGCTCTTGATCCCAAGCGCTCTTGCGGCTCCCTCTGTCAGCATCTTAATCAATTGGCGAGCATCGCCTTCACCGCCCATATATGCGGTTATTGCAAGCAGCCATGCGATCTCCAGCGGATCGGCTTTGCCAAACGGAGTAAACGGGTTGCGTATATTGTTAACGCCGACAACAACGTTCACCCCCTTCTCAAGCAGCATACCTATCGGCGTTAGTCCGCGTCGCTGCTTCTCCTGATCACCTCTGCCGCCAATAAACAGGTCGGTGGCCGGCAGTGTCATGATATGAAGATCGGCTTCCTTAATCAGATCAGCAACAACTTCCGCTTGCCTGCGTTCCAGCGAACCGAGCGAGGTTACATGCCCTGCAGAGACAAGGCCTTGCATCCCTGCTGCATTCGTTCTGTCAGCAATTTGAACAATTGCAAGCTGTTCGGGGTTATCCGAGAAATCAGCGTGAAAATCGATCGGCTTGCCGTATTTCTCCGCAAGTTCGAATACATACTGCAGGTGCGCTTCAAGGTCATCATCCTGATACGTAATGCCGCCTACCACATCGCCTCCGGAACGCATGGCCTCATCCATGAGTTCCGCCGTACCTGAACTTTTGAATATGCCCTCTTGAGGAAACACTACAATTTGTATATCAAGGGCGTGCTTCACCTTCTCCTTCAGCTCAAGCACAGCCTCAAAGGCTGTCAAACCAAGGATAGAATCAACCTCCACATGGCAGCGCATATGCGTGACTCCGCTGCGAATCGCTTCACGAATAACAGCAAGCGAACGCGACTTCATATCTATCGGGGTGAAGTCATGCTTCATATCCGCGGTCATGCGAATCGCCTCAGATAAAGAGGCTGCTTCCTGAGCCATTCGCGAGAGCAGATAAGATTTCTCCAAATGAATATGCGGCTCTACAAAACCCGGCAGCAGCATCCCGCCAGCAGCGAGCTCTATGAGCTGTGCTTCAGGTACAAATTCGCTCCCGCTTGGCGCTAGGTACTCGATCTTTCCCTGCCGCACTCCAATATCCATGAGCCTTGTTTCATTCTGTAAACGAACTTGTGTGAGAAGTAAATCCAGCAATGTCCTCACCTCCGATTATCATCTGAACGATGAGACAAGCCTTACGGAGAGGCTCACCCATCATTTGTTGTTTGGCATGTAAACCCTTGAAAAGAGCATACCTGCTTGCCTACGAACTGTCATTGTACGTTCAATACAAATCTTATTTATATTTTTGGATGAAACGTCTAACATATTCTTTACAGCATTCTTGAATACTGCTAGCTTTTATATCAGGAACTAAACCGGAGAGGGATGAATAAGAATGCTGCTCGAACAATTGCTGTTACACCCAATATTTTCTGGATCAACGGTCATTGCAGGCCACAGCGGCTTATCCCGTGTCGTTGAAACCGTTAATATTATGGATGCCCCCGACATCATTCATTTCTTAAAACCTGGCGAGCTGCTGCTTACAAACGGCTACTTTATGAAGGAAAATCCTGAAGCTCTACTCGATCTTATATTGAAGATGAATCAATTGAAATGCTCTGGCCTGGCAGTAAAGACGAGACGTTTTGCCCTCGACATTCCCCAAGAGATCAAGGATGCGGCCGATCGTATCCCGTTTCCGATTATCGAAATCTCTTCGGTTGAGCATTCGCTCGGAGAAATTTTGCAGCGCTCGACCAGCGTTATTTTAGATAATAAAAATGATGAGCTGCAGCATTCGCTGACCGTCCACAAACAATTTGCTTCAATGATCATGAAAGGAAACGGTATTCCAGAAATTGTAACTGCCCTTACGCAGCTGCTTCACTCGCCTGTTGTGCTGCTTAACAGCAAGCTGCAGGTTACGTCTCACTCGCATCACTTCAAGCTGCCTAAGTTTCTGCCTCTCGTATCAGCAGTCGAAACCGTTCTAAGCAGCCAGCCCTCTCTTCAAACTGCAGCACACCTCTGCTTGCTTGATCCCGCTTTACACGAATACCGCCATGTAGCGATCTATCCGATATTCACCTATAGGCATGAGGGTTTTTTGATTACCTTTCAGCCAAAACAAGCTCCATCAAACCAACATGACTTAACGCTAGAGCAGGCCTCGAACGTCATAGGCATGGAGATGTCGAAGCTGCAGGCGGTAAAGGAGCGTTCACGTCGGTACAAAAATGAATTTTTCTCCGATTTAATTGATGGTTTTATCGGTTCTGAGCAAGAGGCTTTGCATCGCGGCAAAAAATACGGTCTCAAGCAAAAAGGGAAATATCTGCTTTTAGCTGCAAAGAAGGATGAGCAGACAAATCCTAGTGAGAGCCAAACAACTAATGCTGCGGCTCTGTTCGACGAGCGCCTGATCTCTGAGCGGGATGTGCAATATGAGCTGATTAAACGCCATTTTTCCTTGCTGGGTGAAGTGTTCGTCATGTTTACCAAAAATGATTTGTTCGGGATGCTCTTGTTCATTCAAGAGTCCAAGTGGGAGGAGGGTACGTTCCTCAAGCATTTATCCGCTATGACGTCTTTGCTGTTTGAGCAATCCCAGCTTAGCATCTCGCTTGGCGTCGGAAATCCGGTCACTAACGTACTTGATATCGGGCTGTCGTATAATGAGGCAGTCAAAGCGCTGCAAATCGGTTACCAAATGAAAAAAACGAGGTTTGTTCAGTCCTATCAATCCAAGGATATCAGCTATCTCTTCCGTATGATTCCCGATGATGAGCTGAAGCAGTTTTACGAGGAAACGTTTCAGTGCTTCTCTTCTATTGACGAAACCGAGCAAAAGGAGCTGATGCGGACGCTGAATGTGTATTACGATACACAATGCCAGCTCGTCGAAACGGCTAAACGGCTTTTTGTGCACCGTAATACGGTTATTTATCGATTGGACAAATGCGAGAAGCTGATGGGCATTAAGCTCAAAGACGCCACTGAAAGCCTTCGCTTCCGTATCGCCTTCGCTATCGAGCCGTTATTACGAAGAGATCCTAGCCGTTAGAAAGTTAGAAATAAAAAAAGGGACGATCCCTGGCCGCATCGCGCCCTAGAGAAAGTCCCTTCTAAACTACAGCTATTCTAAATTCGCATGATTGCCATACATCGCTTGTCCGCTTAACGCCTGCTTGTCCATCAATCGCAAAATAATAGCGTCACATACAATCAGCAGCATTTGCTCAAATAATGAGCCCATCGGCTGAATCGTAGCCGCTTCATTCGCTGCCTGATCCTTCGGAGCGCCAGGCAGCTTGACGACGATGTCAGCCAAATTGCCGATCGTCGATGCCGGCGAGAGGGTTAATGCGCCTACCGCAGCTTCCAAGCTTCGCGCTTTCTCCGCCATCGGCACCAGCGATTTTGTCTCGCCAGAGCCGGAGCCAATTAGAAGCAAATCACCTTTGCTCAAGCTGCGCGTAACCGTCTCACCAACGACATATACATCCAAGCCGAGATGCATCAGCCTCATCGCGAACGCCCGCATCATCAGTCCCGAGCGGCCAGCTCCTGCCACGAATACGCGTCTTGCCGAGCCAACAGCTTCAGAAAGCAGCTCCAATTGATCCTCTGACAGCTGACCCGAGGCTTGATTCAGCTCCTGCATGATAGCAGCTAGATTATTCTCTTTTGGCATCCTTCGAATTAACCTTGCTTAATCAATTGCTGCATTTCGGCAGCCGCTGCTTTAATATCGGCTTGTCCTGTAATGCCGCCGCCTACGATAACAAGATCAGGGCCAGCAGCGATAACTTCCGGCAAGGTGTTCAGCTTAATGCCGCCTGCCACAGCTACCTTCGCATTTTTGACCACTGCTTTAATAGTGCGCAAGTCCTCGAAGGAGTTTTGGCCAGCCGCTTGCAGATCGTAGCCCGTATGAACACAAATATAATCAACGCCGAGTGCATCGACTTCAGCCGCACGCTCCGCCAAGTTTTTAACGGCAATCATATCAACCAATATTTGTTTTCCTTGTTTCTTCGCTTCATCGACGGCACCCTTGATGCTCGCATCCTCTGCAACACCAAGAATCGTTACGATATCCGCGCCAGCTTCAGAAGCTTTCATCACTTCGTAGCCGCCTGCGTCCATAATTTTCAAATCCGCAAGTACGGTCAGGTTAGGAAAAGCTTCCTTAAGCGCTTTGACCGCATGCAAGCCTTCATTGATTACGATTGGCGTACCAATTTCCACGACATCTACAAAAGATTCAACCTGCTTCACAACTTCAATAGCCCCTTGAATATCAACAAGATCCAGTGCTAATTGTAATTTCATCTATATTCACTCCTCATAGGTTCTGTTTATTTCACTCACAAGGCCTATTCTAGAGAGTTGCGGATGAAAAAAAAAGTACGCACTTTTATGTAACGTAGTACCCATTTGGGAACTATGAGCAGCCATTTCTGTCATTTTTCGTGCAGCTCAGCCGTTCTTTCTTGATGCTGCTCGCCCCATTTCGACATGACGTTCAGCAGCTCCTTCACCGTTAAGCCGTACTCTGTTAAAGAGTACTCTACCTTAGGCGGCACCTGAACATACACCTTGCGATCAATGATCGCGTCTTCCTCTAATTCTCGCAGCTGCTGCGTAAGCATTTTTTGGGTAATGGCCGGCATCTCCCGCTTCAGCTCGCCGAATCGATGCGTTCCTGCAGTCAAATGACAAAGAATAACTGGCTTCCATTTCCCGCCTATGACTTTCAAGGTCAACTCTACTGTTTCTTTAAAATGCTGATCACCCAATGTGAGCGGCTCCTTTCGTCAAAACATTATACAAATCTACATATGCAATCACTACGCTGCCTGTCTAATTCACCAGAAAATCGCATGATAACTGGCATTATGAGAAAGCGCCATCATCATTCTGTCCTATTTTCAAATATAAAGTTGGTACTTGCAATCCTTAGAATATAGCTCAATAATAAGACACAACGTAGTAAATTCCTCATTATGAGGATATCATATCTATGCCGCTTCATACGAATCAAGCAATCTACAATGAATAGAGGAGAGATAACCATGGAATTAAAAAATAAATCAGCAATCATTACCGGCGCAGGAAAAGGCATCGGCAAAGCGATTGCTGTTGCTTTAGCTGCAGAAGGCGTCAACCTTGGCATCATTGCTCGTACAAGCGCCGACTTGGAAACGTTGAAAGACTCCCTTACAAGCACTTATGGAATTAAGGTCTATATTGCAACCGCCGATATCGCTGTTAAATCGGATGTCGATCAAGCGATTGCATCACTCAAAGAGAGCTTAGGCTCCATCGATATTCTAATTAACAATGCAGGAATCGGTACATTCGGCACTTTACTTGAAATGGATCACGAGCAGTGGGAGCGCATCATCCAAACGAATGTGCTCGGAACCTACTATGTGACCCGCGCTGCACTTCCAACTATGCTGGAGCAAAGCGGCGGAAGCATCATCAATATCGCTTCTACGGCTGGCGAACGCGGTTTTGCAACCGGCTCCGCTTACTGTGCTTCCAAGTTTGCTGTCATGGGCATGACTGAGGCGCTTATGCAAGAAGTCCGCAAATCCAATATTCGTGTAACTGCCCTAACGCCAAGCACAGTCAACACAGAGCTTGCTTCAAACGCTGGCCTGAAAATTGGTGACGAGGATCGCATGATGCAAGCTGAGGATATGGCTGCGCTGGTTCTTGCAACGTTGAAGCTGCCTGACCGCGTATTTATTAAAGCCGCAGGGATCTGGACTACAAACCCGCAATAATAGACTTAAGAATAATGCCCCACGCCCTTGCTGGCGCTGGGGTTTTACGTATACTATCCGTGCAGCAGCATCCCGCTGTGCGCCACATGGGAGGTAAATTCAACGATGTCTATACACAATATTCCCTTTTCGATATTAGATCTTGCACCAATCGTAACCGGCAGCTCGCCCGCTTATTCATTCCGCAACACACTTGAGCTAGCCCAGCACGCTGACAAATGGGGCTACAATCGGTTCTGGCTCGCCGAGCATCATAATATGCCCGGCATCGCAAGCTCAGCCACTTCAGTTGTTATCGGCTACGTAGCTGCTGGAACAGAAAAAATCCGCGTGGGCTCTGGCGGCATTATGCTTCCGAATCACGCACCGCTCGTCATTGCCGAACAGTTCGGTACGCTCGAATCCATGTATCCAGGCCGTATCGACCTTGGGCTTGGAAGAGCGCCAGGCTCTGATCAAGTGGCAGCCCGCGCGCTGCGCCGCGGACTTGGCAGCAACGGCGAGGATTTCCCAGAGCAGCTGAACGAGCTGCGCCATTACTTCCATCCGAGCGCTGAATCACGCGGCGTATTGCCAAGGGCTGTTCCCGGCGAGGGTCTAGATGTTCCGATCTGGCTGCTTGGCTCGAGCGGCTTTAGTGCACAGCTTGCTGGTCACCATGGCCTCCCGTTTGCTTTTGCCAGCCATTTTGCGCCGGATTTCCTGCTGCCTGCGTTGAAGCTGTATCGCGACAACTTCCGTCCATCGGAGGTGCTGGATAAGCCATATGCGATGGTTGGCTTGAACGTCATTGTCGCTGATTCAGATGAAGCCGCTAAATTCCTAGCCACCTCTCAGGAGCAAGCCTTCCTGAACCTCATAAGAGGACGCATGGGGCAGCTGAACCCGCCAGTTGACAGCATGGATGGCCTATGGAACGAGCAGGAGAAAATGATCGTTCAAAAGCAGCTCAGCTTCACCATTGCCGGCACCAAAGCAACGGTTAGGGACAAGCTGAACGCCTTAATTGAACAGACTGGCGCTGACGAGTTGATTGTCGTTAGCCAAATTTATGATCAAGCGGCGCGCCTTCGCTCCTATGAGCTGCTCGCTGAAATTTTTAATGAAAACTCAGCAGCACAATAATCGAACCAAGAGCAGTATCCGAGGCGTACAACGCTTTGGATGCTGCTTTTTCTATGCTCACCTGTACCCATGGAAACCAGTGACAATTCTTTGGTGTAGTTTTTGGCCTATTCAGCAATACTAAGTAAATCATTGTTGAAGGTGGGAGAACATGGGGCCTATATTCGCTATTTACGCCAAAGATCTTCGCAGTATTTTCCGGAACAGCGCAGCTGCCATCGTCATCGTCGGACTCGCTTTTTTGCCGTCTTTATATGCTTGGTTCAACATTGAAGCATCTTGGGATCCATACGGCCAGACCAGTTCACTTGCCATAACCGTCGTGAACAACGATGAAGGCGCTGTACTGCATGGGACGCCCATCAAAGTTGGAGACGAAATTATAGCCTCCTTGAAGGAAAATAAAAAAATTGGCTGGGTGTTTGTAGAGGGCAACAAGGCCATTGAAGGCGTTAAGCATGGCGACTATTATGCCAGCATCACCATTCCGCCCGATTTTTCTGCCAAAATGGCTACGGTGCTGTCGAACAATCTTCAACAAGCAGAGCTCGATTACGCGGTAAATGAGAAGATCAATGCCGTATCGCCAAAAATCGCCCAGAAGGGTGCGAGCGGCATCATTGAGCAGGTTCGCGCAAGCTTCGTCAAAACCGCTAACGAAACGATTTTTCGTATATTCAATCAAATAGGCATTGAGCTCGAGGAGAACAAACCAGCGATTGAGCAGGTTCGCAGTACTGTATTCAAGCTGGAATCATTATTCCCTCAGATTAATGACGCCGTCGCGCTAGCGGTTACCGATATTGAAAAATCGAAAAAAATCGTTGCAACCGTTCAAACGGAGCTGCCAAAAGCTGCCCAGCTCGCCAAGGACGGCGAAGCTTTCGCCAAGCAGCTCGGTACTTTTTTTGACCAAAGCAAATCGGCGCTCGACACGGCTGGCCCGCTGATTAAACAGGATTTGCAGCTGCTGCTGCAAACGGCCAATTCGGTGGAGGAGCTTGTCGGCATATTACAAGATACGAATATAGATCCTGAAGTGGTAAAAAAGAGCTTGGAGCTGGCAGAGCAGCGCCTGACAAGCTCCATCATCGTCATTGATGGGATGCTGAATTTGCTCGATCGCTTGAATGATTTGGCACCAAGCAAAGTAATCGTGTCGACCATTGATCGACTAAAACAGGTGAACACAAGGTTTCAGCAGCAGCTTACGATTGTTAAGCAAATCCGGTCGGCAGTAGAAAAGGGCGAGAAGCCAGCGCAAACGCTAATTGATCGTCTCGGCACCTTATCCAAGGAAACCTCTTCGTTCTTAACGGACGTGCTGGGCCGTTATGACAGTGAAATTTTACCGCATATCAAACAAGCTGCGGACAAAGCGAAAAAATCCGCTGCAACCGCAGAGTCCATATTAGCGGAAGCAAACAAGGTCATTCCGAGTGCTGCATCCATCGTAAGCGACGCTGCTAAGGGACTAGAACTTGGCGGCAAGGAAATGGCCAACATTCAAAAAAACTTACCCGCAGCAGAGCAAAAAATCAAAGGACTCGCACAGCGGATTCGTGACTTGGAGAAGGAAGGCAATTTAAATGAGCTTGTTGATTTGCTCAAAAATGACGCCGAACGCGAGGGTGCTTTTTTCGCTGAGCCGGTTATATTGAAGGAGAACCGCCTATATCCGATACCAAATTACGGTTCAGCCATGTCCCCATTTTTCACAACGCTATCTCTTTGGGTTGGTGCCTTGCTGCTCGTTTCACTGCTTAGTGTGGACGTCCATTCCACAGCAGAAACCGCATACCGCAGCTATCACGTCTATTTTGGGCGATACCTGACCTTTCTTACCATTGCGATTGTACAGTCGCTGCTTGTTACGATCGGCGATATATGGCTGCTTAAGGCTTATGTCGCAGACAAAATATGGTTTGTGCTGTTTGGCGTTATTTTAAGCGCGGTGTTCATGCTGATTGTGTACACGCTTGTATCCGTATTTGGAAATGTCGGCAAGGCGATGGCTATCGTTCTGCTCGTGCTTCAGCTTGCTGGATCTGGAGGCACGTTCCCAATTCAAGTTACACCGCCTTTTTTTCAAGCGATTCACCCCTTCCTGCCCTTCACCTACGCGATCAGCATGATGCGCGAAGCGGTGGGCGGCATCTTATGGGATATTGTTGCCAGAGATTTAATTGCTCTTGCGCTTTTTGCTGGTGCTGCACTGCTGATTGGCCTAGCTCTGAAGAAATGGATTAACCGCTATTCTACCAAAATGCTGGAAAAAGCAAAGCAAAGCGGATTAATTCATTAGCAAAACATTTGACTAGCCCCCTTTTTCTATGAATAATAAAATAAACAATAGAAAAACGATCTTGGGTTAGGAGGCAATTATATGTCCATGGTTCCACAAATATTAGAGTTTAATAAAAAATTTGTTGAGGAAAAACAATATGAAGCCTATTTGACTGACAAATTTCCCGATAAGAAGATTGCAGTTCTTACTTGTATGGACACTAGACTCGTAGAGCTTTTGCCAAAAGCATTAAATTTAAAAAATGGCGATGCCAAATTTATTAAAAATGCTGGCGCCATTCTGACTCAGCCGTTCGGAAGCGCGATGCGCAGTATCCTGATTGCCGTGTACGAGCTTGGCGCTCGCGAGGTTCTCGTCATTGGCCATCATGGCTGCGGTATGACCAACCTCAATACAGAAGGCATGGTCAGCAAATTCCAAGATCACGGCATCGATCCGCTTGCCATTGAAACGCTAGAAAATTCAGGCATACGCATGGATAAATTTTTGCGGGGCTTCGCAAGTTCCGAAGAAGGCGTCATGCACAGCGTCAAATTGATCCGTAAGCATCCTCTCTTCCCAAAAGACATTCCTGTTCACGGCTTTATACTCGACCCCGAAACGGGCGCTCTGGAGCTTCTCGTACAGGATTATCAAGCAGAGTAATTGAACCATAAGCAAAGAATACAAAAAAACGGTTGTCCTTTCAGCTGAATCAGCCCATAGGACAACCGTTTTTTATTTTATCGCAATATAGATGTCGACTTCCGCATTCGCAGGGTCAAATGTCCGGCCGTCATACAGCTCGTAATCGCCGCCATAAGTGCGCTCAATAGACGAATGCTCGAAAAACGCCCAAATTTCACCCCATGCTTGCGCTACAACTTCATAAACGGGACCCTTCTTCGTTTTAAAAACCATAAATTTAGCCACCGGAACTGTCGCTTGCTCTAGTCCATCCGGCAGCTTGGCTTGTGCATCTGCCCGCTCATGCCCAATAAGCACCGTATAGGCTCCACTAGCATCACTTTCATAATCCGTATACAGCGCATAGATAAGATGACCGTTATTCACCTGTGCTCGTTCTGAGATACCGCTGGTGAAATAAGAATCCCATAGACTGGACAAAAGTCCATTTGCTCCCGCTTCCTGGGCATTCGTCGTGCGCGTTGTTACCCCTATAAGCGTAACTGCTGGTTTTACTGCAATGGTATCATTCATCTGCTGATTCCCCATTTCCTTGGTTTGATCTTATTTTACCGCAGGAAACTGGACAGCTGTCTGTCTTAGTTCTTATAACGGTTAACAATATTTTGAGCTCGCATAATAATTTCCTCCACGAGAGCCTGAGGCTGCTCAACCTTAACCTGATCACCGTAGCTTAGCAGCATCCCATAAAACCAGTCATCTATCGTATGCTTGCCTTCCACACGCAAGCTTCCATCCGCTAATACAGTCACTTGATCCGGATGGAAAGCATCTCCTACACGGTGGCGCACCTGCGGCTGGAAAATAAGCGTTACGATGGTATCGGCATTTTTCGACCATTCTACATCCCATGCGTAACCGTCCAGCGAAGGAGTCTCGCGGCGTTCAAATCTCTCCAGCAAGAGATTCAGCTTCTGTATGCGTGATAAACGGAATACACGGAACTGCTCGCGAAGCGTGCAGTAAGCCTGCAAATACCATATGTTACCTTTCAAAATAAGCGCATACGGCTCAATCACTCGCTCCGTTTCCGTGCCGTTCATGTTAATATAGCTAAGCTCCGCCTTCCGCGTCTCTTCAATCGCCTTCTTGAACAAGTTTACCTTGTCGCGCGCTGCTGGTCCCTGCCCCCAAGGATTCAAATCAAAAACCAAGCTGTCTCCAAGGTGATCGTTCTGAAGCTTATCCGATTTGTGCAGCAATGCTCTTACCTTCTCATGCAAACCAGCATAGGTCGCATCATCCAATGCGGTACCTATGCCTTTGACGGCTGCTATAAGCGACGAGATTTCTGCTAATGTTAAATAGTGACGAGACAGCGTATATTGCTCCATAATCTCGAATCCGCCCGTTGTCCCTTGATGAGCCAATACCGGAATGCCGGACTGGCTTAACGTGTCCATGTCGCGGTAAATTGTTTTTGTCGATACTTCAAAACGATCCGCCAGCTCCTTGGCGCTTATTCGTCCCCGGTTAAGCAGCAGTACCGTCATCGCGAGTAAACGATCAATCTTCAAATCAGTTCCTACTTTCTAAGCTTTTGCATCTACATAAATCTAATTTCAGCAATCGGTCCACTCTGGACAAAACCTATATTTTGATAGACTTTGTTAGCAGCAGGGTTTTTATTATCCGCATACAGCATCGGCTCCCTGTTCTCTTCCTCCAAAATTTCGCAAATTCCCGCTACAACCGCACTTGCATAGCCGTTTCTCCGAAGGACAGACGGCGTATAAACCGCATTGATCCGTCCGTGCCGCGGAGATCGATGAGCGATGTTGGCCATCGCCACTGGAAGCTCATCAACAGACCAGAAATATAAATTGCCTCTCATGACCATTCCCTCTGCAGCGGGCATCTGACTGGCAGGTATAACCGACGCCCCATACGCGTCCTCAGAGAAGCCAGCCAAAAACTCAGCGACAAGCTCTACATGCTGGCGTGTTGCTTGAATCATTTTCCCTTTGACCTTCATGGGCTTAATCACCTTCGGGCATGAATAAGCAGTCATCAACATATAAGCATGATATTGCAGCTGGTTCGCCTCCGCATACATTTTCGCGAACGGTTCTGCCGTAGACGGAGCTCCGCATATACCCGGCAAATCCGTTCCTTCGTAATAAGCGATAAGCTCCTGCATAAGCATATCTCTGCGCTCTTCCGTCATATCCTCCGATAGCCATAACCAAGCGTTATGCCCAGGCGAACCTGCAAAGAGCAGCCGTCCGTCAGACGTCTTCAAGCTCGTTGCGCCTTCCAATGCCGTAATCAAATGAATCAGATTATATTGCAGCTCATCTCGCATAAATGGAAATTGATTTAAAACATGATCATCTGGATGCAGTTTTTCTAACATATGATCCCTCCTTTTCTCGCTGATAATTTTCAGTCCAACACCAATACCCATAATGAGTAGGGATGTAACAACGATGTCTATTATTTGATCCTTATTTTAGCAAAAAAACCTTAATAGGTATAACGATATTGCTGCGTTTATACACGCTCACTTCAGCTGCTAAAATCCAAAATCCTGATGCGATAAATCGGTATTGACCCCAATGGCAGCTTTGCTGCCTTCGCCGGCTGCGACAACCAGCTGTGCAGGTACAATAATAGAAGAATCGCCGGCTGCATATATGCCCCTTATGCTCGTTCTGCCGTAATCGTCCGTAACGAAGCCGCCTGCCTGTGTCATCGCACAGCCGAGCGCTTCTCCGAAGTGCGCTGCTTGGCCCCAAGATGGCGTAACAAAGCCGCCTGTGCGCTCAATCTCGGTGTTATTCGCAAATACGATACGATGAAGGCGGCCATTCTCGCCATGGAGAGCTTTAATTTTTTGCTGCGTCACTTGAATCCCTCTTTGGCCTAGTTGACCGATCTGCTGCGAGCTAAGGCTGTTCATTCCATTCGTACAAACGACTACATTACGACTCCAGTTAAACACCGTTTTCGCCAAATTGAAAATATTCGAGCCCTCCGAAATGACGACGAGCGGTTGATCACGCAGCTCCCAGCCATCGCAGTATGGGCAGCTGAACAGGCTTCTTCCATAAAAATCTCGTATGCCGGGAATAGCAGGCAAAGATTCCTTCAGACCTGCTGCCAAAATAAGCGTGCGAGCGTGATAAATAACACCGTTGCTTGTCATCAGATGGAAGCCCATCTCGCTTCGCTGCACCTCCGTCACTTTGTCAGGCTTAATGGTAACCGAAGGATACTGGGCAATATCTGCATGGGCTAATCGACGAAGCTCGCGCGGCTCAATGCCATCTCGCGTGATGAAGCCATGCGACTCATGGGTTACCGCGTTTCTAGGCTTATTGTGATCAAATACAATAACAACTCTTCGCGATCTGCCCAGCACGAGCGCTGCATTTAAACCAGCAGGCCCGCCGCCGATGATGGCACAATCCAGCTTCATATCTATCGCTCCCTTATCAGTTGAACTATTAACAAGCCGATACGTTTAAACAAATTATCGCTTATCTTTATTCAATCTGGGCAGGAAGGATGCATCTTGATTATGTAATAAAGGGCGTGCTGCAGGCAGCTTCTAAAGATTAATATCTTCTCACTTATGTAATCTCCAATCGACAATTTTCTTCACGAATTGTATAATTCTGTTGTTCCTTCATTAACTAACGGTGGTGACTATTATTTTATATGCAATCTCTTTGTTAGTTTCCTTTGCTATCGTTTATTTCTTAATTCCTCCGTTTGCAAAGCTTGCTTTCCGTCTTGATTTTGTGGACAAGCCCCGCAAGGATGTTGAGCGAAAACTTCATAGGGAACCGATCCCTCTTACTGCTAGCTATGTTATTTTCATCGGATTCTTCTTTACTTATTTGCTCGTAACAAGAGATTTCTCCCTGCAAACTGGCGCCATATTTCTAGGCGGCGTACTGCTTCTCTTCATCGGCACGGTTGATGATTGGTACAAGACGAAAGGCAAAGACTTTCCGTCGCTTCCTAAATTTATCGTCCAAATATCAGCAGCGGTGCTCGTTTATGCTTCTGGCATCGCATTTACCGGCTTTTACAATCCGCTATCAGGCGAATATGTACTGCTTCCCGTTATTTTGCAGTTTACGCTTACGATTTTGTGGATCTTTGGCGTAACGACGGTCATTAACTTCTCCGATGGCATGGACGGGCTCGCTGGCGGACTATCGGCGATTTCTGCCGTAACGCTGTTCGTTGTAGCACTGGCCAAAGGACAATCCAATTCCGCCATCATGGCTATTATTTTAGTAGGTGTCACCATTGCGTACCTGCGATATAACAAACCTCCTGCAAAAATCTTTATGGGCGATGCTGGAGCTACCTTCCTTGGGTTTATTTTGGCGGTCATTGCACTAGACGGCGCATTTAAGCAAGCTACCGTGATGTCGTTGTTTATCCCAATTCTGGCGCTCGGCGTACCGATCTTCGATAATATATTCGTTGTCGTGAAGCGCATGCTGCAAGGCAAAGCCATCTATCAGGCAGATGCCAGCCAAGCGCATTATCGCTTGCTGCGGGCCGGCCTCAATCATAAGCAGGTCGTCATGTTCCTATGCTTGGTCAGCACATGCTTATGTTTATCATCTATCATTTTACTGCTTGTTCAGATATAAGGAATAGGGATGCTCTCAAGCGAATTTATTCGCTTAAGAGCATCCCTTTTTTTGTTTGACTATGTTCAATCTTATTATTCACGAACAAATATGAGTATACGAAAGGATATAATAATGGGTAGTAGATGAATTGGCATGGCGTTATTATTTAAACTAGCGCCATTATTTAGACAGCAAGGAATACAACGTCGAAAAAGAGAAACATGGTTTCGAATTTTCAATATTATGATTCAACAGTTTTTGCCTTATTTTTTTGTGGAGCATTCCCTTTTTAGTTGTTGTATTGGGGATAATTTTTATAAAAAAACGTAGTTATAAAATTTCGTTAATCTCATTCTTAGTTGGAACCATATTTATTTCTTTAATGATTCCTGTCCTTTTTGAATAAAGCTAATTAGCCCATCCCCGCTAAATCTCGAACATAATTTAATTTATTGATGAAACATTTCCTCCTGTTACGCAGTCTGATTAATTAGCAAATATTTCAAGCGGATGGCGGGTGCTTCATGAACAGAGCTCTATCTGTATTAAGTATCGTTATGCTGATTATGTTGATCTCATCAGGATGCGCACTCCCTAAATAAGCTTCTACACATTCCAATGGAACAGAAAAACCGACGGTGATCGCCGAAGCAGCTGTCGATTATGACCAAGACGGCGAAGAAGAAAAGCTTTATGTGCGCATGATGTCTGGCGAGTCTAACGAGGAGAAGGAAATAGGCCCTAATATGGGGACATACTGGGAAGGGGAATTTCGTCTGGAGCTGATTGCTAAAGACGGCACGCTCTTGCATGCTTTAGACTTAAATCCTACATTCAACAGCGGACCGCTAATTTTCAATCAGAGCCGCCAATTTGTTATTTCTTTTGCAGACTATAACAACGATGGCAGCCTCGACTTTTCAATCGGCCAATCCTTTACCTCGAACGGCTCAACTTTTAATTTGTATTCTCTCTTGCCAGAAGGCATCGCTGTCTTGCATCAAGGCTTGTTCACGGCTGACAACAGCTATTCCACCCTATACGAAAAAGCCGGAAATACCTCATTTATTAATCGTTATTACGACATGGACAAAGGGAAAGAAGCGCAAACGCTTTACACTTGGCAAGGCGAGCGCTTTGTTCGCACGGAATGCGAGGGGTGTGAGCTAAAAACAGGCGATACTTAGAAATCGAAATGCTCACTATCGTCCATGGGATTCAGACTTAATTGTGAGGCCAAGCACGACCACACCTCACTCACCAAGCCTTTTCACAACACCGCTTACTTGTCCCAGCATAGAAAGCGGGTCCTCCCTCAGCCAGTCCTCAGACACCTTGAACACTTGACCTAGCTTGACGGCGCGAAGCTCTTAAAACATTACATTTACTCGGCCCGTTTAGAGTTATATCGAGTGAACTATTGGAGGCGTTTCTATGATAAGTAGGATAAGCAAAACCACTGGAATATGCCTTTTACTATCGATGCTCCTCCTCTCCGCCTGTGCGAAAGCCGAAGAACCTGAAACGCGTCAAATAGAAACGGGTAAAGGGAATGCGTGTCGATTTAGCCTCGACAGCGAGCTTCTAGAAACAGCCGAAAAAGGGCAGCTTAAGGGCTTAAAAGTGAATTTAAACCAATCTAGAAGCGAACTAGAGCAAGCCTATGGACAGCCTGACGAAGTTGGGTTTGAAAATGCTGATTATTTAAAATATGATAACTGCTACTTCTATATTTGGGACGAAAATAAGATAGGTGTAATCGATATAAAAATAAACGAATCCGTAGAAGAGGTTAAAAAGGTTTTGGGAGAACCAGATTCCGAAGGCAATTCTGATGGCGGGTATGATGAATATGGCCTTAGTTATACAACAGGAGATTATTCTTTATATTTTATGTACGAGGACGCGGCATCAACTGAAGGGATTGTTCGAATAAAGAGTATGAATTAACTTGTATTGAAAGAACAGCGGCAGTCTCGAAAGACTGCCGCTGTTTGGTAGAGCATTCGTTTCCTAACACACTGAAAAGGGCGGGGAAAATTACTTTTTCTCCATTACAGCAAAGTAGTTTGCTTCATCATCTGCAAAGTTGAATACTCTTCCAGAAGGCATCGTTACAATGTCACCGACAGTGACATTTTTATTGGACAAGTCGCCATGCAGCTGTTCGAAGTGTTCCGTAAAAAACATTAAAGATGGTGTACCAAGATTTAATCCTGGTGACATTTTTGCAACGAATTCCTTATTATGTAGAATGATCGTTGTTTCTGAATCCTTTGTAGGAGCAATTTCAATATATCGAAACCCTTGGCCGTTATTTTCTTCAGAAATGACTTGAAAACCTACTTTTTCTGTCCAAAATTCCACTGCCTTATCTTGGTTATCTACATACAGCATGATTTGACCGACTTTACTAATCATTGATTGTTCCACTCCCTTGTTTAAGTAATTATCATAATTGAACTGGGCGTTCCTCAGCCAGCTTGTCTCCATTACCTCCATATATTATAGCATGTAGAATAGGTTATCAATTGAGCATATTCTGATCTTTGCCGCATACGTTATGATGCACATGAAACACTCAATAGAATGCAATCACCTCAGACCAGTCCCATTGTCCATAATAAGAATCTGCTTGGTCGATACCTTTTATCCATTCCACTGCATGGTGTCCATCTATGTCCGCCATGATTACATTTGCTGTAGTATGATCATCCCTCACCCAAAAGAGCTTCGAATGAAGAACTACCGGGTTATAAGCGCCATACTTTCGGGAGGGCTTTGTCATATGTTTTTGCACGCCATTATTCAGCTCCACCCTTACTAAGTAAGGAAATGCTGCACGGCGCTGATCACCATCTGGTTTAGACTCCGCTGCTCTCGACACAATAATATGCTGCAAATCCTGCCAAACAAATGCTTGATCAACGAAATGCTTAGGCGTGTACGCAGCCCCCTTCTCAGATGTCACTTCCAGCACCTTCAGCTGTTTGTTACTGGTGGCCTCGCGCCCGATCCCTGCAATGTAAGCGAGCCGGCTGCCGCTCTTTGCCCATGAGAACCACTGGGGATTATTCACCATCTCATCAAGTGTTCGAAAAACAACGCCGTCAGTTGAAATCACACAGAGGATGTTGCTATCGGCCGATAACGACGCGGTTGGCTTAGCAAGAAATGCGATCCATCGACCATCAGCGGACCATTTGAACTCACTCGTGCCGACTGCAAAAAAATCGTCAGATGGTGCTGGCAGCACATGAACGGTTGTATAGGTGCGAGGATCGTCCATTGTACGAAGTGGCATTTGATAAAGATGGATCGGCGTCCATCCATCCGGGAGCAGCTCTGACTGTGAAGAAGCAAAAAAACCTTTACCATATGGCAGCCATGAGAAATTATCTATGGCTGCCGCGGAACCAAGCGGTTTGTCCGGCGAGCTCGCATCAACGTATTGCAGTTGATCCTTTATCTGATAGGCCAGCAGCTTATTCTTCGGTGCCCATTGAAAATTTTTGCCGACATTTGCAGCGACGAGCTTGCTCTTGCCTGTTGGCAAATGCAGCACCCATAGCTCTTGCTCTGCATCTCCCTGCGTATATGCAAGCCATTCTCCATCGAATGACCACTTGGGATTTCGCACAAAAGGTCCGCTTACAAGCTTCTTCTCCACTTGACCTGTCTTTAGCCAAAGCTCGCCATTTCGCACAAAAGCAGCCCTTAGAAGTTGTTCTTGTTCCCCATTCGGTGCCGCTGCAATATCTGCTCCACTCGTCATAAACAACAACGCAAGAAACGAAGCGATCCAAAATTTTACGATTCTCATCTAGGGAACCTCCCAAAAAAATACTTGTGGTTACGGTTCCCTTTACTGGTGGAAACATGCATTTATTAGTTCTGTAACTTTTCATTTTTTTTGTTTCCAGTTTGATACCGATTTGTAACTGTTCTGTTACGAATTATTTTAGCTGCCGCCATATAATTGATTTACAACGATTCATCATCCAGAGGGGCTGAACACCATTTTTACCATCGGTATTATTCGTAATCATCGCTTTTTCCACCGTCTTATTCTCATCGACCTTGCTGCAATTCTCCCCATTTCATTCATTGTAGGAGGATTCCGCCATGCCTAAACCAATCGGCAACAGTAGTCGCTATATGCCGGGACTGGATGGCTTGCGCGCCATTGCCGTTCTTGCCGTCATTGCTTATCACTTGAACTTGCAATGGGTACCGGGCGGACTGCTCGGTGTTACTATGTTTTTTGTCCTCTCTGGATATTTAATCACGGACATTTTGCTGAAACAGCTTCATCCTTCCAAGAAATTAGATCTCAAAACGTTTTTTATTCGCCGAGCTAGGCGATTGCTGCCTGCGATGTTCCTCATGATAGCTGTCGTTTCATTATGGCTGTTGATTAGTGATACAGGCCGGTTATTGTCTCTAAAAGGCGATATCGGGTCAGCTCTTCTTTATATAAGCAACTGGTATCTTATTTTCCATGAGATTTCCTATTTCGAGAGCTTCGGCCCCGCTTCTCCGTTCGGCCATTTGTGGTCGCTTGCAGTGGAAGAACAATTTTATTTATTGTGGCCCCTCGTGCTGTTAGCCGTTATCCGCTTCTCTCCAAAACGGGGCAAACTTGCACTGTGGACACTGGCGGCAGCTGCGGTATCAGCTGGTGCGATGATCCTACTTTACCAGCCGGGTGTTGATCCAAGCCGTGTCTACTATGGGACGGACACCAGAGCATTCTCCCTTCTCATAGGGGCAGCGCTTGCTATCGTTTGGCCGAGTTGGAAGCTGTCATCGACCTTGTCTGCACGCAGCCGCATGCTTATGGATGCTGTAGGCACGTTCGGCTTCGTCATCATTTTGGTTATGATTAATCAGACCAATGAGTATGATTCTTTTCTCTATCGCGGAGGCATGGTGCTGTTCTCCCTTGCTACTGCGGTTGTCGTGGCTGCACTCGCCCATCCCGCAAGTAAATTCGCAAATGTAATCGGGAGCAAAGTACTCGCTTGGATCGGCGTCCGTTCCTACGGCATTTATTTATACCATTATCCAATTATCGTGTTAACGACTCCAACAGCCGAGAGCGGAGAGCTGCATCCTGTAAGAGCACTTATTCAAGTAATCCTAACGTTCGTACTTGCTGAGCTTTCTTGGCGGTTTATAGAGGAGCCTATAAGACATGGTGCGCTTGGAAAAATATATTCTTTGTTTAAACAGCAAACCACGCAGCGAATTGGACTCAAAAAAGCCAGCAGCTATCTCGCTGTGCTTGTCATTGTTTTCTCAAGCGTATCCTGCACAAGCAGTGTGAATTTGCAATCAGCCAGCGGCGATAGCAAAAACAATGAAACCTCTGTAGTTGCGCCCGCCAAGCCGAATGTTTCGGAGGAAGCTTCTCCAGGCAAAGATCGTGAACAAGGCAAGACTGGACAAAATGAGGCTGTGATCGAGCCGAAGCCAGCTGAACCAGAAAAACAAACGCCTCCGCAAGCGTCGGAGCAACCTGGTCAATCTAATACGGCTCCGGGTACAGGTAAGGATAAAACCGAACCGTCTATCACCGATCCCGAGCAGCCGAAAGTTGATACCATTGTGAACGGTACCGATGGCAGTAAGCCAAAGCCTGTACCAACTGTTAATGACAAACCAACCAGCAATCCCGTACAGGGAAACAAAGATCAGAAGCCTGTACCAGACAAACCGACTGTCACCCCTATCGATCAAAACAGCGTGACAGCAATCGGTGATTCCGTCCTATTGGATGCTGAACCATTCCTAGAGAAGCTGGTTCCGGGTATCGTGGTTGATGGAAAAATAGGAAGACAGTTTGGGCAGGCATTAGATGTGATCGAGGGCTTGAAAAAAAATAACCAGCTTGGAAATACGGTTGTCATTCAGCTCGGAACGAACGGTGCCTTTACGACAAAACAGATGAATGAGCTTCTTGACACGTTAGGCACAGAGCGTCAAATCATATTCATCAATACGCGTGTCCCGCGCAAATGGCAGGATTCCGTAAATAAAATGCTCGCGGCCACAGCGAAAAAGACGGAGAACGTGACCATTGTAGACTGGTATACAGCAAGCAAAGGGAAAAAGGACTTTTTTGCCGCTGATGGCGTGCATTTGAAAAAGCATGGAGCACAGTTTTATGCAGACCTGCTTGTTAAAGCATTAGACAAATAAAGAAGAGTGCTTTGGAGGTGTTATCACCTCTGAAGCACTCTTTATTAATTATGCTCAATTAGGCAAGCGCCATCTTTACCTGCCTAATATAGAAGAAACGAACGATGAAGAAGTAAATGACTTGAACGATAAAAAATAGGCCAAGCACGAGTATGGATTCCTTGAGCAGCGAGTATTTAAACATGTTGGATAGTGTCATGAGGGCAACAGCCCCATGTACTAATGCCACCACGATTGGCGCAAAGAATAGCAATATCATTTGTCGATTCAGTATTTTTGCAAGCTCTTTGTCGCTCAGACCCATTTTCGAAACCGCTTTGAACTTCTGCCTGTCATCATCCAAATCGCTGTACAGGCGGAAATAGAGAAAACTGCCTGCGGAGACAAAAAACACGACTCCGATAAACAAACCAATGAACAGTATCGGGCCAAAGCGCTCGCTTAACACGGAATTTTGAAATTCAAGCGCGTAAAACTCATATTTATCGCTATAGGGAATGAGATTCGTAAGCTTGCCGCCTGCCTTTATGGCTTCTTTCTGCCGCAGTGGTCCATGCCATGCATAATAATGGCTCTCTTGTACTGGAGGCTGGAGTTTTGCAAATTGTTCATCCGATACAATGAAATAGCCGCTGAAGCCATGTACCGCTGGCGATACAACAGCTCGATTGGCTTCAATCACAACACTAGGCTGCAGCGTAAATGGCTCGTTAAGCATTGCTTTACCCGCTCGCGACATCCCAAAGTCGACAACCGCTGCTTTGCCGCCTGAAAGCTTAATCTTATCTATTTTCATTAATTCGGCCAAATGGTTATAGTCGGATTGCTTAACCACTACAATCATTTTATCGCTATTGGAGGCCTTGTAATAACCAAGCTTAAGCATTGCTTTTTCATTTGCGATGTTCGATTCTTTCAGCGTGCGATCAATCTGCTCCATATGCTTTTGCTCGCTGCTATCACCATCCATTGTTGTCTGGTAGGTGAATAGATAAGGATTTCCCTTAACATTATCTCCACCGATGATGGATTGAAATCCGTAAAGCGAGCCTATCGCACAAAACGAGACAGTGGAAATAATAGCGACCAGAAAAAACGAGCGCGCGTTGTCCTTCAAGCGGTAGGCGAGATCGGAAAAAAGCAGCATATTCGTTTTGAGCCAAAAAATTGATTCCATACTCTTTAGCTTCCGAATGATATAGACGCTAAGCTGTGTAAACAGCAGGTAGGTGCCAATGCAAACCATGATCGTAACCGGAATAAGCAGAAAAATTGCCTCTGTGCCATCGGCTCGCAAACTAAGAAAGTAGCTTGCTCCAATCAGGATTGGTACCAGCATGGAAAGAAGGAAGGATGACTTCGGCTCGCTTTTCGCTTGCTTGTTTGCCTTTAATAGCGTCACCAGCTTCCCGCTGCGCAGTACGGTGGAAATAAAAAAAGAGATGAGAATAAATAGAATTAAAAATGAAACCAGAGTGAGAACAATAGCCTTATAAGGAATATAAAAGGATAGCTTTTCGTTGATGGTAAGAACATTTTCCCCTGCAAGCAAAATCGCCTTTGCAAACACAAGCCCCAAACCAATGCCTCCGATAATGGCAAATATGCCAATAATCATATTTTCCAAAAAAATCATCAGACGGAGCTGGACAGTGGTCATGCCCTGCATGATCATCAGCCCAAATTCTCTTTTGCGCGATTGTAGAAATGCACTCATGGAGTACAGAACAAAAAAGAAGGAAAATACATAAATAATCCACTTGGATACAGAAAGCGCAAACGTAGCGCTGGAATGAATGTTTTCCCCGCTAAGGACAGGGTGATATGCAAAGATCGAAAAAGTAAAGAAAACCATCACCGTAAATAGACTGCTGAGAAAATAACCTGCATAAAGCCGTTTGTTGCGAGTGACGTTACGGAATGCGAACTGGCGAAACGTCATGATGATATCCTCCTAACAGCGAAAGCGTATCGATAATTTTTTGGAAGAAGGTTTGACGATTGTCACCCCGATGGATTTCCGTATAGAATTTGCCGTCCTTAATGAAAACAACGCGATTGCAATAACTAGCAGCCACCGCATCATGCGTGACCAGCATCATTGTTGCTTTCTGCTCGCGGTTAATTTTCTCCAGCAGTTCCATAACATCCTTCGCTGCTTTGGAGTCAAGATTTCCTGTCGGCTCATCTGCCAGCAGCAGCTTAGGGGAATGAATCATAGCCCTTGCTATCGCTGCCCGCTGTGCCTGCCCCCCAGATATTTCATACATGCGTTTATCCATAATCTCTGTAATGCCCAGCTTCTCTGCTATGGCTTTTACTTTTTTCTTCATTTCGCTAACCTTGTTGCCATCCAGAGTCAGCGGCAGCACAATATTCTCCTCAACCGTCAAGGTGTGAAGCAGATTGAAATCCTGAAAAACAAATCCAAGCTCACGGCGGCGAAATATAGCTAACTCATTTTTGTCCAGCTTGCTGGTCGTTTTGCCGTGAAAGGATATGTCTCCCGTTGTCGGCTCGTCAATCGTTGCAATTAAGTTCAGCAGCGTTGTTTTCCCGCTTCCAGAGGGACCCATAATCCCAACAAAATCTCCGTCATCAATCGTTAAATTAATGTCGGTCAAAGCTCGGTAGGACATTTTACCTTCATATATTTTACTAACCTGTCTTACATGCAGCATACTTAGATCTCCTTTCAAGAGGAAAACAGTTAATGTGTGATCAGTATACTGTGGACAGTCAGCCGCTAACTATCGATTAGACTTTCACTTTTATTACACGCTTGTAAGCTTCTCATAGGCGGCAAAAACAATACGTACCTCCGTACCCTGATCGACCACTGACGCTAGCTCCATTCCATGTCCAAGACGATCAGCAGCCTCCTTCGTCAGATAGAGCCCCATACCCGTTGATTCGCGCATGCCGCGTCCGTTTTCCCCGGTAAAAAAGGGATCAAATACCCGCTTCATATCCGCAGCAGGAATGCCTACCCCACGATCGATAACCTCAATAACAGCTTCGCTCCCGCGCAAATAACAGGAAATCACGACCTTCTTCCCTTCTGTCTCTTTGCTCGCAGAATATTTAATCGCATTGATGACGAGCTGGGAGAGCATAAAAAACAGCCATTTCTCATCCGTTTCGACCGTTAATTCAGGCGTACTGATGTGAACCTCGGGATAAATCTGATTGCGAATAAAAAGTCGTTTGTTGTCATGGACAACGGCGCTGATGATTTGTGACAAAACAACGGGCTTCACGTGGAAATCCTGTTCGAAGGCGCGGAGCCTAGCCATATAGAGGACCGTATGCAATCCCGAGCGCATTCTCTCCAGCTCCTCACGAATGCTGGCAAACTCAGGCTCATCGATATTTTGAACAGTGAGCTCAATGACCGAAAGAGGTGTTTTCATTTGGTGAACCCATTGGTCCATGAAAACGAGATGCTCCTCCTGCTGTTTCTTTACCGTGTATAATTGCTGCTGATAATGACGGTACTGGGTATGCAACAGTTTCTGGAGCGCCTCCGAGATGGGCGACTGCCCAATTTTCTGAAATGAAGCATCTAGCGATTCTAGAGGCTGACAAAGGCGGAGGTAATAATGTCGCCGACTAAGAAAGTGGTACACAAGGTATCCGCCTAGGATGAAGAAAGCAAGAAAAACAACGTAAAGTGCTGTCTCCAAATTGTGATAGCCATCGAGCCAATAAATCGAAAAAATGATACCCAATTGCAAAAGCTGAACAACAATGAGCAGAGCGTGTTCTCTTATAAACAGTTTCACTTGTCACTTTCCTTCATCCATGTGACGTTCAGCCGATAGCCTGTGCCTCTCACCGTCAGCAAAGCATCTTCGATGCCAAGCTCCTGAAATTTTCTTCTAACGCGGGTAATGTTCACATTCAGCGTATTCTCATCCACGTAAGCCTGATCATCCCACAGCTTCTCAAGCAGAGCCTCGCGGCTGGCAACTCGTGGATATCGCTCAATGAGGCTTTCTACAATGTCGGATTCTTTTTTCGTGAGCGCAATGATTGCAGCTTCTAGCTTCAGCTCCAGCCTTTCGGGATAAAGCATGAGCCCTTCGATTTCGAGAACGCGTTCCTCATATCTGGAGGCATACTCCCCATAGGCACGTCGAAGATGGCTGTGGATTTTGGCCAGCACAATTCCAGAGTGAAACGGCTTCGTGATATAATCATCGCCCCCATTTTCAAGAGCCATGATCTGATCCATTTCACCGTCGCGAGCGGATATAAACAACACCGGGCAGATCGACGCGCTGCGGATTTGCCTGCACCAGTAATAGCCGTCATAACTAGGCAAATTGACATCAAGAAGAACCATGTCCGGCTTGGCTTGATGGAACTCCTCCATGACATGCTGAAAATCGTTTACACGTATCCCTTCATAGCCATATTTCGTTATAGTAGACAGCAGAAGCTCCGCGATTTTCGGATCATCTTCTACAATCATTATTTTGTGCATCTCACTCTCTCCTTGTATGGACCATTAATGTCAAAATAAGAATATTGCAACACTATCTATTATGCTTGATACATTATCGATATGGAAACGGGAAGCTAGCTCTTTTTTTCTCATGTGATAGATTAATGGAATTCTATTCGTATTACCTAGTAGGCGCCAATAATTGTTGCAAGGAGGGGTGAACGGTTGAAACTGACAGAGGACAATGTTGTACAACACATAAAAAACAAAAACGAGAAAGCCATTTCTTTTATTATCCATCAATATGGAGGACTGCTTGCTGCGATAATTAAACGCCATTTGAATGGCCAGCAGCAGGATTACGAGGAATGCCTGGATGATGTGCTGCTTTCAGTATGGAACAATATTTTGCACTTCGATCCAGAGAAAAATGGCTTTAAACAATGGCTTGCAGCGATTGCCAAATATAAAGCAATTGATTATCAAAGAAAACAAATCAAGCTTCACAATCACCAATTTTCGGTTTCCGAAATAGATGATCGCATGCTCAAAACAAGCGAAGCAGCCGGCACAAGCCAAGTAGATGAGCTGTTTGACCAACTATCAGCGCGTGAGCGGGATATTTTCGAAAAATATTACTTAGAGGGAACACCTTCCCATGAAATCGCGGAGCACTATAATGCCAAGGAATCTTGGGTGCACAACAAGCTTTCTAGGGGACGCAAGAAATTGAAAAGCTATCTGCTCAAAAATAATCAAGGGTAAGGAGTGAGACTATGTCGATTTATAAAGAGCTAAATGATCTTAGCCTGGATGTAAGCCAGTATGAAGAACAGGAGCTCACGAGCCTCCAAAAAAAGAGCTGGGACCGACGTGTACGGAGTAAAATTAGAAAACGTAAAACCAATAATAAAAAGAAATATGCAGGCGTTGCGGCGGCCTTTATATTGGCAGTAGGTATTTCAATCAGTACGGGGACTGTGACTTTTGCCAATGTTCCATTCGTCGGAGGGTTGATGGAGCGATTGATGGCAACTAATGCAGATGAGAACGCGGACTACTCTCCGTTCAAAACCGAAATTGGTGCCACTGCTGAAAATAAGTACGGGAAATGGACCTTAGATGAAGCGTTGATTGATAACGGACGTTTGCTTATTAGCTCCACTTTTGAGCCTGCAGAGGGGGTCAAATTTAATTACCAAATGCATCCGATGCCAACCGTACTCATGAATGGACAGAATCTCACTTCAGGAACCGCTGGACAATCCATTAAAGTACATGATTCCATGTATACGGTCTACAATGAGCTGCGAATTTCAGAGCTTCCGATCGGTGAAACGATTGCCTTCCAAATTAGATACGATAATCTAGACTGGAGCATAGATTCGAAAGTGAAGCTGATTGAGAATCCTTGGTCCTTTGACATTAAGGTTCCAACGAATCAATTGGCTGCAACAAGTGAAACGATTGCTTTTAATCAGGATATCTCACTTGGAAACGGACAATCCATTCATCTAAAAAACATGGTCGTATCACCTATTTCAACGATTTTATATTATGACTGGACTGAGCAATCCAACCACATTGCGTTTAAAATCGTCAGTGAAGCCGGGGTGGAGATATTGCCAAACACTGCGGAAATTTCTGCAGAGGGTTCTTATAACCGCTACGTTCCGATTGATTTAAAAGCTGAGAAATACTATTTGGTTCCTTTCGAGAGTTCAGAGAACCCTCATGCTGAGAATCCAGGTAATGTGCCGGAGCAAGCGATACCGATTAATCCATAGCATAGCAGTGGCACCGCATACCGCCAATTCGGCTTCTGAGCGTGGAATTCTTATAAATAGGACTAGAAACTAGTCTTATTTCTCCTTAAATGACCAATTCAGCATAATTAGATATAGAAACTAGTCTTATTTCTCAACGCATCCCGCTATTTCGGCTCACGAGCGTGGAATTGTCAAAAATGAGGGTGTCCCAAAAGCCATAGGCTTTAGAGGCACCCTCTTCAAAGTTTTGAAATCTGTAAAAAACAAAGAAACCAACCTTTGGTAAAATGGAGGTACCACCCAACCATCTTCGAAAGGAAGGTTTCTATGTACATTCAATATA